>JBPCVY010000118.1:0-5062 GCA_051010055.1 Hyphomicrobiales bacterium
ACGATGCCCCCGATACGGTCATCGACACCTACACCACCACCCAGAACGTGCCGCTCACGGGGCTTGAGGTGCTCGCCAATGACAGCGACCCGGAAGGGGATGCACTGTCAATCGGCGACATCATCTCAACCACCCATGGCACAACCACGGTTTCTGAAAACGGCACCCTCAACTATACCCCCGATGAGGGCTATACCGGTGAGGACGTCATCACATACATCGTTGCAGATGAACACGGCGCAACATCAGAAGCACATGCATACATAAATGTGGAATCAATCAACGTTGATCCGCCTTCGCCTGAAGACGGAATATCAATTGCAGTGTTTGATGTAAATCCGCGCGATTTTCTGCCCAGAACCGGCAACTTCACCGCCACCGAACAGGTCTCCGGGGCCCTGAACGATGGTGTCATCACCATCACCGATACCCAGGATTTGACCTTCTCAGACGACAATAATGGCGCAGAGAGCGCAAGATCATCCGGTGAGGTGAACGGCCAGTCATGGACCAACATCAACACGGACAACGAATACCAGTGGGTGCTGCGCCATCCTGAAAACGGTGAAGAGATCACCGTCTTCCAGGTTCATGTAGAAGGCTCTGTTGGCGACTATTTCTGGGGCGCTACCGGAGAGTTGCAAGCAGGTGTTACCTATCAGGTGATCTCCTACAACTCAAACCCAAGTGCATCCCAGGGCGTGCCCTATGACGAAATGGTGCTTGCAGGTGCCTCGCAGCATTCTGCCGAGCAGGCACTGAGCGGCGAACATGACGAGTTTGCCGGGCTTCTTTCCGGTTCCGAAGATATGATCGATCTGGGACATGTTGGTGGTGGCCACACGCCGCATGACTTCCCGACAGTGAAAGAAGAATCCGAACTATCGCTGGAGGGCATGCTGTTTGACATTATCGAGTTCTTCTCACAGATCGGCAGCCATTACGCGGAAGAGAACAGTGAGCCTTTCTCGGGTGCCTATACACCGGATGCTGCAGATCCGCTGGCCGATCTATCGAATTCGGTATCGGTAGGGCCTTCATACACTGGAATGAATTGGCTGCGGCCAGAAGAACAGCCCGCGCCTGACATTACATAAATGCCCAGGACCGCGGGCCGGTTCAATAAACGGGGCAGGTTAGCGCACGACGACTTTGGCGCCTACTCTCACCCGATTGTAGAGATCAATAACTTCTGAGTTCACCAGCCGGATGCAACCGGATGATACCGCCTGGCCGATTGTGTAGGGCGCGTTTGTGCCATGAATGCGGTAAAGAGTGCTGCCGATGTATAGGGCCCGTGCGCCAAGCGGGTTATTCGGACCGCCTTCCATGCGCGCTGGCAATGTACGGCCATAGAGCCTCTTTTCGCGTGCGATCATTTCAGCTGGCGGATGCCAGGCCGGCCAAACCGCCTTGCGGGTAATCCTGTGTGTGCCTCTCCAGGTAAAACCGGTGCGTCCGACACCAACACCATATTGCATCGCTTTGCCGCCGGGCATCACGTAGAAAAGCTTACGCTTGGATGTGGAAATTACAATTGTTCCCGGACGCTCTTTGGTGGGATAAGACACCACTTTCTTGCCGCTGTAACGGCTCCTGCGCACAGTGCGGCGGGAAGAGAAACTAGAGCCGAAAAACCCGCTTGAACGATTTCTGGTTGTGGTGCGTCGGACAGTGCGGCGTGTTGCCGTCTGCTTCTTCTTAGCTTTTGGCTTCGCCGGCTTTGCGGCCGAGAAGTTGAACTTTGACTTCTGTTGCGCCGAAAGTGCCGGCGAGGAAAGCTGGCCAAACGCAAACGCGATTGCCAAACCCGTCAAAAGAAAAAACCTGTTCATCATGGCAAACTCCTAACTCCCAGTTTGACGCCATCAAAACGGTTCACCCAAAATTCCAGCGGAGATCCCCTCAAATCATAGAACAGCGAAAATTATACTGTGCCCAAGATTTCTCTGCAACACTAGCACCTTACGTAAGCACTCAGCATTCACTTTTCCGCGTGTTGGAAAATTGCATGACACCTAAGGGCCTGAACCCTTGCTCCCGGTCATCTTTTTCCCACAAAAAACTTAATTTTTCGTGGCACCTCAACAGTAGAACCTCCGGTGCGCCTGGAACGCATGAAGTGTACGTCATAGTTACCAAAACAGGTGCCCATTGAACGAGGAATATGTCTTTTGCGTTTATTTGAACTCTTCAAAACGGGCAGTTCCCAACACTCCAAATTCCTGCTTA
The DNA here is from genome assembly GCA_051010055.1 of Hyphomicrobiales bacterium. Classification (GTDB taxonomy): domain Bacteria; phylum Pseudomonadota; class Alphaproteobacteria; order Rhizobiales; family CAJQND01; genus CAJQND01. The sequence goes on from JBPCVY010000118.1 coordinate 2,233, forward strand.
GGTTAAGCACGAACACTTCAATGCCGGGGGCAATCCAATGCGCGAAAACAGAATGAAAAAAATGCTTCACGCAGACGAGCCGGCGTTTGGATGCTCCGTGATGATCCCCTCGCCGCAAGTGGTTGAGATTGCTGCCTATGCCGGGTTTGACTGGGTTCTTATCGATATGGAACACGGCACCATAGGCCTTGAAAGCGCAGAACTGATGATAATGGCGGCCGATGCCAGCGGCATCACCCCAATCGTGCGCCCGCCGGCAAACACCAAGGCCGATATTTCCGCTGTCATGGACCGGGGCGCACATGGCGTACAGGTGCCCCATGTCAACACAGCCGATGAGGCGCGGGCTGCGGTGCGCGCGGTGAAGTTCGGCCCTGGCGATTATCGCGGCCTTGCCGCCGGCACCCGGCCAAACGAATATGGCTTTGCCGGATCAATTAGTGATTTCGTTGCCCGCGCCAATGAGAACTCGCTCGTGTGCATTCAACTGGAACATGCAGAAGCAATTGAAAATATTGATGAAATTCTGAGGGTTGATGGCATTGATGTGTTTTTCATCGGTCCGTCCGATTTATCGCAATCAATGGGCCATCCGGGAAATCCCGGCGCGCCGGAGGTAAAGTCTGCAATAGAAAAATCGCTCGCCAAGATCAAAAATGCAGGAAAGATCCCAGGCATACCCGGCACTACTGAGAACGTGCAGGACGTACTTTCCAGCGGCTGCCTATATATCTACACCCACCTGCCCAAACTGTTTGGCGCTGGTGCTACCGCCTTCTTTTCAAATACTAAAAGATCCGGGAAATAAAAGCTATGAGCGCCCAAGACATTCGCACAATGAACCGCGAAGAGCTGGCAGTAGCTGTGGATTGGGCAGCTGCGGAAGGCTGAAACCCGGGCCTGGATGATGCTGATGCATTCTTTCGCGCAGACAGCAGCGGGTTCCTGATGGCTCATCTTGAGGGAAAACCTGCAGCATGCATTTCCGCCGTGCGTTACGGTAAGGAATACGGCTTTCTCGGTTTCTACATCTGCCGGCCTGAACTGCGCGGCAAGGGCATTGGCATTCAGGTCTGGAATGCTGGCCTGGCTCAGCTTGAAGGCCGCGTCATCGCGCTGGACGGGGTTGTGGGCCAGCAGGACAATTACCGTAAATCAGGTTTTGCTCTGGCCCATAACAACATCAGGTTCGGTGGCACGCCAGTGGTATCACCTGCTACAGATGCAGGCATCAGGGAAATCGAAGAAAAAGACGTTGAAGCCCTCATAAATTATGACAGCGCGTTTTTCCCCGATGACCGCAGCGCGTTTATGGCCAATTGGCTTATTGCGGCGCCCTCCCGCAAGGTATTTTTACTTGAAGACGATGGAAAGCTGCAGGGCTTCGGCGTGGTGCGCCATTGCCGTGAGGGCTTCAAGATCGGCCCGCTGTTTGCAGAAAACGCGGATTGCGCGAGAAGGCTTTTCTGCCAGCTCGTGACCGTTGCAAATGGCAGTGAGGTGTTTCTCGACGTGCCGGCATCCAACCCCCAAGCGCTTGAACTGGCGACATTTTTTGACATGAAGCAGGTGTTCGAAACCGCTCGCATGTACAAGGGAAAAGCGCCGGAACTGCCGATTGAGCGAACGTTTGGGATAACCACATTCGAGCTTGGGTGAAATTTCAACGCCGTTCACAAGAAAGGCTCCGGGGCATTATTTCAGCTCATCCGGAGCCCAAAAGCATTTTAGCCTGCCCGATATGAAATATCACGGGCGTTTACGATGTTGCTCTGCTCAAAGCGCAGAGCAAAACGTTAAGAGATTTAATTGTCGGGTTTGCTGTTTTCAAAACCTATCAAGTTGAGAGGTTCAGAAAACAGCCTCGAACTTTTCGGCGGTTTCAATTTCGTAGACCTCCTAACAGCTTTATGTTTCAAGTATTCACCTAATGCTTGCCTGCGTCAAATCACATCTGTGGATTAATTGCCCAAAGGTTTGCGTGAGGCGTCAGACTTTATTCAATGAGCCCCACCTTCCTTCTCGCCTCATCAGTGGAGAGCCTGAAATCACCTCCGGCATATTCTGCAGCCGCAGCAGTGCACAGCCAGGCAATAGCGCGGGCGGGCCATTCGGCGGGAATGTGATCTGATGTATCAAGCTGGCTCACGGGATTAACGCCCGATGCCTTAATCTTCACCTGCATATCGGTTGCAACGGTGCCCGGGCTGAGGCCAACCACACAGATTCCTTTATCGGCATATTCATTATGAGTGCATTTTGTGAGCATCAACGCGCCGGCTTTTGCAGAGCAATAATGGCTCCAGCCTTCAAGGGCGCTTACTGCAGCGCCGGAGCTGATATTGACGATGGTTCCAGAGCCTTGCTTTTCCATAACCGGAAGCGCTGCGCGCAGGCCATAATAAACGCCTTTATAGTTGATTGCCGCTGAGCGTACCCAATCTTCCGGATCGGAATCCCCAAGGCGCGCAATCGGCTCAATCGCCCCGGCATTGTTGACTAGAATATCCAGTTTGCCGAATGAACTGAGGCAAATATTGATGGCCGCAGTGACATCTTCATAGCTGGTAACATCGCAAGAAATTGCTTCTGCAGCGCCTCCATCGTTGCGAATTTCATCAGCAATTTGGTCCACTTGAGCTTTCGTTCGCGCCGCCAAAACCACTGAAACGCCCTGTATTGCCAATTCCCGCGCAGCTGCTGCCCCAATGCCACGGCTCGCACCGGTTATGACTGCTGTCTTTCCTGAAAGTTCACCCATTTCGTTTCCCTTTTTGCTCCTATGAAAATTCCCGGCCCTTGCACGCCTATTGACCTTAAAGCCCTCAAC
>JBPCVY010000119.1:0-7829 GCA_051010055.1 Hyphomicrobiales bacterium
GCCAGATTTCGTCACATTGAGATAAAGCCCGCCGCCATCCGAATGGCGTCCTGGCTTTGTCACGGTCTCTACAAATCGCGCTGTGAGCTTGTTTCGAATGCGTGGAGCCAAGGAGCATTAATCCCTACCTGTTCCCCACCTAAGGTGCTGGATTGCTTGGTACATTTATGGACACAGAGGGACGAACTGACAACAAATTGTCATGTATTACAGTGATTTATAAGCAACATAGAACACTGCTGGACAGAGAGCCTTCGGACACCCCCTCCGCCATCTTCCAGTCCGTTTAAGCGGCCTGATGGAATGAAACAAGGCGCCGTTTGCTTTCATCCCACAAAACAAGGCGAACACATCCGAAACTGTCGGTCAGGGTCAGCCTGCTGACATTATTCAGCTCAGGATAATCCTCAAGCACGCGGCAAAGCCGGTAGTAGGGTATCCGGCTGCAAAGATGATGCACGTGATGGATGCCAATATTTGCCGTGATCCAGCGCAGTACTGGCGGCAAGTCGTAGTGGGAACTGCCATGAAGTGCAGCCGAATGGAGGTTCCATTCGTCCAGCTCATCCCATGAGGTGTGCTCGAATTGATGTTGAACAAAAAACAGCCATACACCGATGGATGCTGCAATCAACACAACGGGCAAATAGATGAGCGCAAAGTTCAATGCGCCAAGCTGGTGGATGGCGATCGCCACAACAATTACAACAGACAGGTTTGTGCCCATAACGCTTGCCCACGGCCGCCAGCCGCCGCGCATGCTTCCTGCCGGAAGACGGTGCTGGAGCAAAAAAAGATAGCTCGGACCGATACCGAACATCACCAAAGGATGCCGGTACAAACGATAGCGCCACCGTTGCCATTTCGTCGCCGCGCGGTACTCAGAAACTGTCATGGTATCGATGTCGCCGCTGCCTCTTTTTTCAAGGCAGCCTGAACCTGAATGGTGTAGTGCGTGGGAATTTTTCCAAAAACTGTATGGGGTCAGCGTAAACACCCCGGCAATGCGCCCTATCCAATCATTTGCAGCCCGGCTTTTAAAGAATGAACCGTGCCCGCAATCATGCTGGATCATGAAAGTACGCAACAGAAACCCCGCCGTCGGGAGCGCCAGCGCTGCGGTCAAAAGATAACTGAATTGCAGGGAAACGGCCATTAATCCCCATAGCGCGGCCAGAGGAACGGCGGTGATAAAGAGCTCGAAAAGCGCCCTTAAATCATCGGGCTGGCGGTATTTGAAGAGTGCCTTCGCCCAATCTTGCGCAGTGGATGGTGAGTGCTGTTCGATCTGAAAATTTTCTGCTTGCGGTAGCTGCATGTGACCCTACTGTCCAGTATTGCGAAACTCCGGCATGGCCGGCGTTTTTTGTGCTGACTGCGAAGTAGGGGCTGCCAACTTGTTAGCCGCGGCCCCGCAGGGGGCCGCGGCAAATTTCGACGCGTTGGTTCGCGCACTTAAGTCCAGTTATGCCAATTCGATAGCATCAACTGCGACTTTTCCGCTGCGCGGATCGTTGGCTGTGTCGAACTTGACTTTCTGGCCTTCGTCCAGATTGTCGATGTTGGCGCGCTGAAGAGCGGTTGCGTGAACAAAAACATCGCGATCGCCATTTTCAGGCTGGATAAAGCCGTAGCCTTTTTGGTCGTTATAAAATTTTACAGTGCCCGTGATCATTGTCATTACCTTTCACTCGCGGGTTGCACGTTGAGCCGGTAGCAAACTTGAGCACTGCCAGCCCGTGAATAGTCGATTTTGGGAAGAAGTCTGAAACGTGCGTGCCCGTCAGTGACAAGGCGATGCGGCCCAGTGGTTCGGCCAAATATCGATGACGCGGAATTAGACTGAAATTGTGCTCAATTCAAGGCGTGATTTCTGAAATTTTTCCAGCATACACAACGTACTCAATTTCAAGGTGTCAACTGATTGAGAGGGCGCAAAATCGAGAAATCACCATGAAAATACTTTCGGTTTCCACGCATTGGAATTATACAACAAATAAATTGAAGCAGACAGTGAAATAATTGTTCAATTACTGCATAAGGTGTTCCTTCGCTTGTCCCCCGGAAAATGGAGTAGTGGTTTGGTTGAAAAAAGCTCTTTGAATGACATTTCGCCCGCAAATTTACTGGACGTCTACGGATTGACCGAACAGGAATTGGTCAAAATCCGCGAGCTCAAACCTCTGATGAAGAAGAAAATGAGCGGGTTCATTGGCCTGTTCTACGACTGGCTCGGCGAGCGGCCGGAATTTGACGAGTACTTTGCCGATGCTGATTTCCTAAAGCGTATTCAGGGGTTGCAGTCTGATTACTGGATGAACTTTTTTACCGCGCGCGTTGATGAAGCATACGTGGAGCGGCTTCGGGTTCTGGGCGGAGTGCACGCTCATGTCGGCCTTTCGCTTGAAGCTTATATGTCGGGCGTCAATGTGTTTTTGAATCTGTTCATCGAAGAAATTCGCAATCCGAAGAACAAGATTAAAGAACCGACCATTTGCGTATCCGCTGTCACCAAACTCATGCATTTGGACACTGTGGTCGTTGTCAGCACGTTCACTGAGCGCACGCAGCACATCATCAATGAGCAAAACCAGTCGTTGATGCAGCTCTCTACGCCAGTTTCCATGCTTTGGGACGATATCTTGATGCTGCCGATTGTCGGTATTGTCGATTCAAAGCGCGCGCAGGAAATCATGGATGCCATGCTGTTGAAAATTGCGGAATCCACCGCACGGGTGATGATACTCGACATCAGCGGTGTCAGTGTCATCGACACAGCGGTTGCCAATCACTTCATCAAAATGACCAAGGCGACAACGCTAATGGGATGCCGGTGCGTCATATCAGGCATTTCTCCACTCATTGCCCAGACAATGGTGTCTCTCGGTATCGATCTTGCGGAAATTCACACCCGCTCAACATTGAAGGATGCTCTGGCATTCGCCTTTGCGGAGACCGGCCACAGCGCTGTCTCTTCCCAGGCTAAAGCGTAGTATAGTCAAAACCTGTGAATGTTGTTGCCAGCAATCTGAAGACGGATGGAAAAACTTCTGCCAAACGATAAAATTCCGCGTGCTGCCATGCAGGTGGTGCAAGACTGTCTTGTGGTATCGGTGCAGGTTGAACTATACGAAGAAACCTTAACCCAGCTGCGCACCGATCTTTTGGAACATATCCGCACATCCGGTGTGCGCAAGGCGATATTCGACCTTTCCTCCGTCAGTCTCCTTGATCCCCATGCCTATAACTCGATTTGCGATACGACGAACATGGCGCGAGTGATGGGAACACACGCGGTTGTGGCCGGTATCCGGCCCGGCGTTGCATCGGCTCTGGTTGAGTTGGGTGTTGATGTGCGCCGGACCGCCATGGCCCTCAATCTGGAGGACGGCTTCGTACAACTCGAACGGCTGGCATCTGAAGAGCTGGAGTTTGAGCAGGTGGACGCGGAAACCAACAAAGATGACGAAGCTGAAGACAATGCCAGTGATATGAGTGAACCTGAAGCCGGTGCGCCGCCCCCACCAGAAAACGAAGCGGCTGGCCCATGAGCAACATAGGCGCAAACCGGCCAGGGGATAATGAGCAACGCAGGAGACTGCTTCTGCGCACGACAGGCGATGTCGCAATTGCAGTGATGACGGCGCGCAAGATGGCCCGGTCGATAGGCCTCAAAGAAAGAGATGAATTCCTGGTTGGCACAGCGGTTTCAGAGCTTGCAACCAACGTCATCCGCTATGCTGAAAAGGGCGAAGCGCATTTGCAGGTTGTGCACCGCAAGGGCGGAGCCGGCATAGAAGTGGTGGTCAAGGACAAGGGCCCGGGCATTGCGGATATGGACAGTGCACTGAAGGATCATTCCAGCACCCAAGACAGCCTGGGCTTAGGGTTGCCAAGCGTTAAACGGATGATGGACGAATTCACCCTGGTGTCGAATATCGGCCAGGGCACCCGCGCCACTATCCGCAAGTGGCATAAATCCTGATGGCGAAACGGTTCGAACATGGACTTATGGTGCGCCCATTCCTGGGCGAGCGGGTGGCAGGCGATGCCGGGCTTGTGCTTGAGGAAAACGATGGGCTGTTTCTGGCGATAATTGATGTACTCGGCCATGGGCCGGAAGCCCATGAGGTGGCAAGGCATATTATCGGCCGGCTTGAACGCGAAGACCGCTCAGAACTTTGCGAATTGCTAAGCCGGCTTCATGAAAGTGTTATCGGCACACGCGGTGCTGCAATTGCAGTAGCGCGGTTGAACTTTGAAAACGGTCTTCTCCAATATGCCGGCATCGGCAATACGGTGTGCCGGAAGATTGGCCGTGAACCGGTGCGGCTCGTTTCTCGGGATGGAACGCTCGGACACATTATGCGCACGCCGCGCCTGGAGAGTTTGCAGATGTCTGCAGGTGACATTTTGCTGCTCTATACAGACGGCGTTCAGGATCATTTCGATCTCGAGGAATATTCCGATCTTGAAACAGATTCTGCCTGGTCTTTAGCGCGCACAATTATCCGGCAGTTTGGCAAGCCTCACGATGATGCAACCTGTATTGCGGTAAGGATGCACCATGATTGAGCTGGGGCGCCTGCGCATTGAAATAGAAGCATCCATCGTTGATGCCCGCGAGAAAGTGGCAGCGCTCTGCGAAGCCCTGAGATTCGATGCAGTCGCGGTTTCCCGCATGGCCATCGCTGTTTCCCAGCTCTGTCGCACTGCCATTACCCATTGCGAAATGTTCTACCTGGACATCGGGCTGGAATCCCGGGAACAACAGTTCGGATTTTCGCTGGTTTTCAACGAAGTAGACAGCGCGCGGCTCACCGAACTGGCGGAATGCTTTTTCGACATTGTGCTGGATATCCACGCCGCCGACGGCTCCGCGCGTCTGATTGCGTTCAAGTGGATTGACGTGATCGGCTTTGAACCCTCTGACAAATTCATAGAGCAGGAACGCAGCCGTATTGGCCAGCTTTCCAAGGCCGATCAGCTTTTGCGGGTCATTTTGCCAGGTTCCATTGCCGAAGAACTCACCGCCAAGGAAACGGTCAAAACCCGCCGCCATGAGAACGTCGCGGTGCTCTTTGCAGATATTGTGGGCTTTACCACCTTTTGCGACAAACGCGAGCCGGAAGAGGTTGTGCAGCATCTTCAAGAGCTATCACTGGCATTTGAGTCCATTGCCGAAAAACATCAGGTCGAAAAAATCAAAACAATCGGCGACTGTTTCATGGCAACCGCCGGTTTGCTGACGCCGCTGGAGAACCCTGTATTGAACTGCGTCAAATGTGGCCTTGAGATGCTGGCCCGCGCACGCCGGCTTTCAACGCGCTGGAACTTGCGCATTGGTGTTCACATTGGCCCGGTAACGGCTGGAATTGTTGGCCACAAACGGTTTTCCTACGATTTGTGGGGCGACACGGTGAACACTGCAGCACGTATTGAGGCCAATGGGCGTGTTGGCGAGGTGAACTTGAGCCCTGACGCGTGGAGGGCGGTTTCCGGCGAACTGGAGGTGGAATCAATCGGTGTAGTGCCGGTAAAGGGCAAGGGAGAACTTGAGATTTTCCGGGTTTCGCGCTGGTAGCAGCGCAATTATCCCTTGAGGACATCAAGTTCGAGCGGCAGCATTTCGCCCATCCACATGGCATGGTCCGCATGGGCTGCATAAGCATCGTCAATCAACGGATGAAGAAATACGGTGAGCCCTTCCCGGTTGACCATCAGCCAGGGCACGATTTCATCAAACAATTCTCTCCCAAACAGAACTTGAAAACTCCATCTTGGGTGCGGCCCAACATTTTTTTCGTGAAATCTACCAATTTTGGCCGCCGGAAACATTTGTGAAATGAGCTCCCTGAGGTCTTTGGCCCCATCACGCGTGGCAGCATCAAAATACACATGGGCATGATATGCCGACGGTAAACTGGCTGAAATTGTCATGAGGCCCCCCCGGTGTTCATGGTGAAAAAATCTTTCTCGAAACGCAGCGTTGCCCGCCCGAAAACTGAGCAAATAATACGTCTCCTATGATTTGTACGGACTTTAGGGTCTTTCAGATGACACCGGCAAGGACAATCCCGCCCCATAGAATCAGTCCAGCGCCAACGGCATATCCAAGCCAATGGCCAACGGGGATGGTTTTTTCCAATAGAACATAGATCGCCAGCCCGGCGATCCAATAAAGGTTCATGACCCCGCCGAAGAACAACAACCCCATCAGGAACCAGCAGCACCCAACGCAATAGGCGCCATGTTCCAACCCCATGCGGAATGCCCCTTTCGGCCCGTTCCGCCAGCGGGTGAAAATAAATTGCAACGGCGATCGGCAGTGGGTAAGGCAAGCCTGTTTCAGGGGCGTCAGCTGATATATGCCTGCAGCAACAAGCAGCGCCCCGCCAAGCAAGGCGCTGGTGCTTGTCAGCATGGGCGAGAGCAAAGATACTGACTGCAATCCCCATTGCATACCGGCAGCGGCAAGGCTGAACACCGCCCAAACCACCAAATAGGCAGATGCAAAGATGAGCGTTGGAACAAACGGTTTTGCATTTTCGCGCTGCTTACGGTTTATCGCTGCAAACAAAAGCACCATGGGCGCAGCTGATGGAAGCATCATCGCGATCATCATCACCCACCACATGAAGAACATTAAAACCGCATACCCAAAGTCCCACGCGGCGGGCGCCATCATCTTCATGGCACCCATGCCGGAAGACGGCGCCGTCATTTCAAAGGCCGACATGCCCATGCCGGCGCCGGCAAGAATATAGACCCACGATGCCGCCACGACCAACGCCAGCGCGCCGGAGACAACAATCCGGTCGCGCTTCAACACACCTTCAATGGCCCGGTCGGTGGACCAGCTTGCATCTTCAGGTGAGATGGACGTCGGCGTAGACTTCACCGCTAATCAGGATGACAGATTGAAACGGTGCAAGGTTCCTGAATCCCCTTGCCAATTGCCCAGATCAGGATCAGACCAGCTGCTTTCACGGCCATCTGCAAGCTCCATGGAATCCATTTGGAATGCCGCCTGCGCAGCAGTGCCGGATATAGTTGCCGTGTTGCCGGCTCCATCCTGGAACGGCTTCAACGTTGCCTGCCCAATCCCATCAACTTTAACATGGGTAGAGTCACCCCATTCCAGCTCCACATTGCCGACCTGGGAGGGATGCCACTCTTTCAAAACGGCGCCCCAAAGGCCTTCGAACATGCCGCCGTCACGGCCACAGAAAATGCCTTCCAGTTCTTTTTGCTGATCAGCACTGGAACCTGCATCAAGATACAGCCGGGCGCTGCCATTGCCGGAAAAGAAATTGGCCGGCCAGTAGAGCATGAGCACCAGTTTGCTGCCCGCCAGATCGACCCCGTTCGAAGTCCCGTTCTCCACGTCAAAGCCGAAAATCGCCGCGCACCATTCCTGGTCCGGATCGCCGTCTGGCCCCAACCAGCACGGGCACATTGATTTACAGCTGCACAGCTCCAAGCTACGACCGCTTACTTGCCAAGTCATAGGATTTTCCTCCCCCGATTTTTTATTGAGACAGGAAATACTACTATTTTTCTTGGAAATTTTCAAACAATGGCAGAAAACAAAGATTTTTCTAGTACGATTTCTCCGTAAACCATCAAATTTACTTGGAATTTAAAACCCTCACTGTGTCTTCTTGAACATGCCTTGCTCAATCATTTGCGCGAACATTTCGGTGATGGTTTCTTCTGCAGCGCGGTATGTGATGCCCAACTCTTGCACGGATTTGGAACTGTCGGCTTTGAAGGGCCAACCGGCATTTCTGGCGACCCGCCGCCGGGTCATGGAACTGTCGGCAAGG
>JBPCVY010000120.1:0-2717 GCA_051010055.1 Hyphomicrobiales bacterium
ACATCTTCTTCAGGCCGGCCGGCAGCCTTGGCCTCTGCGGTGATGACCCTGTCCATACGCGGGCCTGAAACCGACCCGGGGCATATGGCGTTGACCCGTACATTGTAGGGCCCCACTTCGCTCGCCAGGGATTTGGTGAACCCGATTATTGCCCATTTGGCCGCTGCATAGGGAGTGCGGAACGGGTAGCCAGCAAGCCCGGCGCCAGAAGAAATGTTGATGATTGCGCCGGACTTTTGAGCCTTCATCAACGGCACGGCGAGGCGACATGTCATCATGTGGCTTTCAAGGCAAACCGCAAAGCATGCCCGCCAGTCATCCAGGGCCACATCTTCAACCGGTGCCGTTGGCCCGGAAATGCCCGCATTGTTGACGAGCACATCAATGCCGCCCATGGCCCCAATTGCGGCAGAAAACCAATCTGAGAGAGGCTTCTCATTGCTCACATCCACCATCGCGCCGGAAATTGCTGGAAAGTCCCTTGTGAGCTTGCCAATGGCTTTTTCATCAACATCACACACGTGCACTTGCGCCCCGGCGTCATGAAAGGCTTTCGCGATGGCCCGGCCAATACCCGATGCAGCGGCGGTTATGACGACGCGCTGGCTCATTTTGCCTCGCGATTCAATACGGTTCCAGCCCCTATATTGTGCTTTTGCAGAACCTTCATTATGTCCACGAGGACTTCGTTCCGCTTTTCTTCCCATTCGCGCACCGATTTTCCGGCGGCCTGGTCTTCACAGCCATCGACAAGCTTGTGCTCAAGCTCATTTGACCATTTGGGGAAAGGAAGATCTGTCCAGGGCAGTTCCATTTCGGGGTCGAATTGGGAGATGAAATGGCGCATACCTCCTTCGCCACCGGCCAGATGGTAAGTCATGAACGAACCCATAACCGCCCATCTGAGACCGGCGGAATAGATAATGCTGTTGTCAATTTCGCCTGTCGTGGCGATATCCTTGTCGAGCACATTCAGGGCCTCGCGCCACAGCGCCTCCTGCAGGCGGTCGCACACATAGCCCTCAATTTCCTTTCTGAGCCTCAACACATGCATGCCGATGCTTTCATAAAAGGCGCCCGCGCGAACCAATGCATCTTCAGATGTTTGTTTGCCCGGAACAGTTTCAACGAGCGGCAGCAGATAAACCGGATTGAACGGATGGCCGATTATAACCCGCTCAGGGTGCTCGCATTCCGATTGCAGGTTCGTTGGCAGGAACCCCGACGAGCTGGATGCGATGATAACATCAGGTGCTGCTGCTGCGTCCATTTCCTTGAAAAGGGCAATCTTTAAATCTTCTCGTTCAGGGGCAGCTTCCTGAATTAAATCAACGTTTTTTGCCATTTTGCTCGCAGATTGCGTGAATGACAGACTGCCCGGTTTTGCCTCCGGCCCGCTGGCAAGGCTCTCCATAGATGGCCAGGCGGTATCGATGGCAGCGCGCATGCGCCTTTCCGCATCAGGCGCCGGGTCGAATGCAACAACATCAATCCCGCGAAACAGCAATCGGGCCGCCCAGCCTGCGCCGATGACACCAGTGCCCGCGATGCCGACTTTGTTTATTTTGCTCATACCGGTGGCTTCAGTCCAAGAATTTCGCGCGCCTCATCGGGACTTGCCACCGAAGCGCCCAGCAGGCGGATGATTTCAACGGCTCGCTCTGTCAGCGAGGCATTTGAGGCATAAACCCCTTTTTCGAGATAAAGATTGTCTTCCAGGCCCACACGCACATGCCCGCCGAGTAAAATCGCCTGTGCAACCATGGGCATTTGCATGCGGGAGATACCAAACCCGGCCCAAACCGCATTGCTTGGAAGTTCGGCGGCCATGTAAGCCATGGTTTGGGTGTTTACCGGCGCACCCCACGGAATGCCCAAGCAAAGCTGGAACATAGGGGGCTCTTCAATCAGTTCTTCAACACACATCTGCTTGGCGAACCACAGATTACCGGAATCGAAGATTTCCATCTCCGGCTTCACCCCGTATGAACGGATAAGGCGTGCCTGCTCGCGCAATTGCACCGGGGTTTGCACCACAATTCCATTGCCATCGCCGAAATTTAACGAGCCGCAATCAAGGGTGCAGATTTCAGGGCGCAGTTCATCCACATGAAGAAGCCGTTCTACCGGGCCGACAAGGTCCGTAAACTCTTCATCGAATTCGCGGGGGGTTTCACCAGAACCGATTTCAACATCACCGCCCATACCTGCGGTCAGGTTGATGATGACCTCGGTGTTCTTTGCCCGGATGCGCTCTACAACTTCCCGGTAAAGCGCCACGTCACGGCTGCCGCGCCCGGTTTCTAAATCGCGCACATGGCAGTGAACAATGGCCGCGCCAGCGCTTGCTGCTTCAAGGGCTGCGGTTGCGATTTCTTCCGGTGTGACCGGAATCGCCGGGTGGCGGCCAACAGTGTCGCCAGCGCCAGTTACAGCGCAAGTGATAATGACATTGGGCGTCATGAGCGTATCCTCCAAATTTTGCGGCATGATTGCCCGGGTTTGATTTGTGTTTTTGATTTATCTCGCCATGTTTTTATGCAAAATCGTCATATGCGCACCGTGGCATTCATATTGTTTCCGAAGTTTTCAATGATTGGCCTTTCCGGCGTTCTTGAACCATTGCGGCTGGTGAACAGGTATGCCCGCCGGCAGGAGTTTTCATGGGCGTTTGTTTCAAGCGACGGTGCGCCGGTCGCGGCCAGCAACGGCATCCC
>JBPCVY010000121.1:0-11350 GCA_051010055.1 Hyphomicrobiales bacterium
GCGCCCGTTGCGGGCAACATCGAAATTTCCACCTCGATTGACGAAGCCATCAGCGATTTTGATGAATCTTCCCGCAAAGCGCTTCTAGACCATGCTGGTTTGAACGTGCGCCCGGTTGCGTTCCGAGCCCAGGGCAAAACCGGCCTTGTGGTTTTCTCCGTAAAACGCAAGCAGGGCGATATCGAATTTCACGAGGCGCTATACATTTCAGAACGCGAAACGTTCGCTGCAAACGCCCGCCCCATAGCCGATGCGATATTGCCGCCAAAACAAGCGCTCATGTCTGTGGACATGCGCCTTATCCAGGATTTCAAACCGCAACCGGACGAGGCCCGCCCCCTGCCCGTTCAACGCGGGTTTCAGTCAGCCGGCCTCAAGCCAAGCGAGATGGATTTCCTCTATTCGGAAATTCCGCATTTGGATTTGAAGCTCTACTAACTATTCCCACTCAATGGTGCCGGGGGGCTTTGACGTGATGTCATAAACAACGCGGTTGATGCCCCGCACTTCATTGATGATACGTGTTGCCGTGCGTGACAGGAATTCATGATCGAAATGGTAATAGTCCGCCGTCATGCCATCGGTTGAGGTGACCGCCCGCAACGCACAAACATAATCGTAAGTACGCCCGTCACCCATAACGCCCACGGTCTGCACAGGAAGAAGCACCGCAAATGCCTGCCAGATGGCGTCGTAAAGGCCCTCTTTGCGGATTTCGTCCAGATAAATCACATCCGCCTTGCGCAGGATTTCCAACTTTTCCGCGCTGATGGCGCCGGGAATACGTATGGCAAGGCCAGGGCCCGGGAACGGGTGGCGCGCAACAAACGGCTCAGGCAGGCCCAGTTCGCGCCCCAACTCGCGCACTTCATCCTTGAAGAGCTCGCGCAGGGGTTCCACCAGTTTCATGTTCATGCGCTCAGGCAGGCCGCCCACATTATGGTGTGATTTAATGGTGACCGAAGGCCCACCAGTGAACGAAACGCTTTCAATCACATCCGGATAGAGGGTTCCTTGTGCAAGAAACTCTGCCCCGCCGATGGATTTGGCTTCACGCTCAAAGACATCGATAAAGGTTGCGCCGATGATTTTACGTTTTCGCTCCGGGTCGGAAACCCCTTCAAGCTTACCCAAGAACTCTTCTGATGCATCGGAGTGAATGAGCGGAATGTTGTAGTGGCCCCTGAAAAGGCTCACCACTTCGTCGCCCTCACCAGCACGCATCATGCCTGTATCGACGAACACACATTGCAGCTGATCGCCGATGGCTTCATGGATAAGAACCGCCGCAACGGAGGAATCCACGCCGCCGGAAAGCCCGCAGATAACCTTGCCATCTCCAACCTGGGCGCGAATACGCTCAATGGCATCGGCCTTGAACGAGGCCATTGTCCAGTCGCCCGGGCAGCCGCAAATCTTATGCACGAAGTTGGAGATGAGCTTTGCCCCATCCGGCGTGTGCACCACTTCTGGATGGAACATGAAGGTGTAGTAAGCTTTGTCTTCATTGCCGGCAACGGCAAAGGGCGCACCATCTGATGCGGCGAAAACCTCGAAACCTTCCGGCAGCTCCACAACCCTATCGCCGTGAGACATCCACACCTGATGGCTTTCGCTTTCCTGCCAGACGCCCTCAAACAGTGAACAGTGTTTCTTCACGTTCACAAAAGCACGACCGAACTCGCGGTGGTCAGAGGGCTCCACCCGGCCGCCAAGCTGGGCGCACAAGGTTTGCTGGCCATAACAGATGCCCAAAATCGGCACGCCCATTTCGATGGCCCTTTGAGGTGCGCGGGGGGATTGGCCTTCTGTAACAGATGCCGGTCCGCCGGAAAAAATGATGCCCTTGAGCCCTTCGCGATCAAGGGCTTCTTCGGCTAACTGGAACGGCACAATTTCAGAATAAACGCCCGCCTCGCGCACGCGGCGCGCAATGAGCTGGGTAACCTGGGAACCGAAATCTATAATGAGAATGTGGTCAGTCATCGGTGGGATTCACCGCCAATTTGTATTGCTTTGGATGAACGCCCGGTAGAGCATCACCAGCCCGGTGCGTCAAGACACCTTTGACGGGTAATGCGCTGCCCGATTGCGACAGCTTGTCCTGTTCACGGCGTTGACCCACGCGGCTGGAGGTGCTTGTCTGCGCTGCAGTTGCGAGAGCGCACAGCATAGGGAACGAATCGATGCGTTTTTCGCTAGTTTGCCCCGCATATTTTTGAGCGATTTTCAAATCCAGGAGTCACAAATGAAAAAGATCCTTTCAATTTCTTTCTTGGCCGCTTCGCTGGCACTGGTTGCCGGATGCGGCGAGAGTGCTGAGGAAAAAGCCAAGAAAGAAGCAGAAAAAGCCAAGATAGAAGCCGCAGAAAAGGCCAAAAAGGCTGAAGAGGAAGCCAAAAAAGCAGCTGAAGAGGCCAAAAAGAAGGCCGCTGAAGAAGCCAAGAAGGTCGAAGAAAAAGCCAAAAAAGATGCCGAAGAGGCCAAAAAGCTAGAAGAAGAAGCCGCTGCAAAGGCTGCTGAAGAAGCAAAAGCTGCGGAAGAAGCCGCCAAGAAGGCAGAAGAGGAAGCCGCTGCAAAGGCTGCTGAAGAGGCAAAAGCTGCCGAGGAGGCCGCCAAAAAGGCTGAAGAAGAAGCCGCTGCAAAGGCTGCTGAAGAAGCAAAATCTGCTGAGGAAGCTGCCAAGAAGGCTGCAGAAGAAGCCGCTGCAAAGGCTGCTGAAGAAGCAAAGGCTGCAGAGGAAGCTGCCAAGAAGGCTGCAGAAGAAGCCGCGGCCAAAGCTGCTGAAGAAGCTGCCAAAAAGGCTGCGGAAGAAGCCGCCAGCGGTTCTTCGCAGTAATCTTTACAGTCAAGATTTGAAGATTTGGGAGGCGCCTGCGGGCGCCTCTTTTTTTGTGCCTATAACCGGCCCAGGACAGCGAAGAAAAACCCATCCGTTCCCGTTGAGGCAGGGGTGAGGGTTACGCTGCATTCATCTGACGACCACGGATGGGGGCCATCTGCACCGTAAAGTTCTTCCCACACCTCGCCAGCCGACAAAAGCTCAAACTCTTCGCTCCGCTCTTCCAGGAACGAATAAATCTGGCCTTCGTTCTCATCTTGTATGAGCGAGCAAGTGATGTAGCAAAGGAACCCACCGGGGCGAACGTATTTGGAAGCTTCTTCCAAAACCGCCCGCTGCTCACCTAGCCGCTTTTCAAGGGCCTCCTGGGTGAGACGCCATTTTGCATCAGGGCGACGGCGCCAAATACCAGAACCGGTGCACGGGGCATCGACAACAACCCTGTGCATGCGCCCTTCAAGGTCATCAAGCGCGCCCTCACCTGGTTCACGCACCTGCACATTGCGCACGCCTGCCCGGCGCAAACGCTGATGAATGGGCGCGAGCCGCGTTCTGTCCGCATCAAAGGCAAAAATCTGTCCCTTGTTTTCCATGCGCGCTGCCAGCGCCAGGGTTTTACCGCCCGCGCCAGCACATAAATCCAGAACCTGTTCACCAGGCTGGGCAAACGCAAGTTGCGCGGCCACCTGGCTTGCCTCATCCTGAATTTCCACCCAGCCTTTCTGATAGGCAGAATCAGCCTGCACATTTGCCGTGCGGCCAAAAAGGTCCGGCGGGGAAATCCGCACACCGTCTGCCGACAAAGGTGCCGGTGAAGCCTTGAAACGCGATAGCGCCTTGAGAACCTTTTCACGCTTGGCTTTATTGGTGTTCACTCGCAAATCCAATGGCGGCCTCGTGGCAAGGGCCCGGCCCTCGCTCACCATCTCCTCATCGAAATTTGCCAAAAAAAATGGCGCCACCCATTCTGGCAATTCCGCGCGCACCCAGTCCGGCGCTTTGTCCAAATCTGCATCTGAGAGCGCTTTGGCCTCTTCAGCCGTGAGTTGTGCGGGAGCAAATTTTTCACCGGAAAACCAGTCTTCAAGCTGGGCTTTAGAGATGCCAGAATGGAGCGCCAGCGTGCCAATAACCAGCGCCCGCGGGGTGTCTTTGCTCATGGCCCAGGCGGTACTGGCCTTATGGCGAAGGCAATCAAAAACAATGTTCCCTATGGCAGCCCTGTCGCCGGAGCCGGCAAACCGGTGCGAGCGCCCCCAATCGCGAAGCGCTTCGGTTGCCGGCAAATGCTGGCGCTCAATCGCGCCAAGCACTTCTATGGCAGCGGAAATTCGCCCGCCCGGTGTCATGGCACTAGGCTGTAGTTACGAAATAGGGGTTTGTTAAGACGGAGGAAAATTTGCCCCGATTTCAGGAGAAAAGCGCAAGACAGTACGAGTACTTTCGAGCATTTTCGACGCCGAAGCGGGGCAAATTCACCCCGCCCTTTCGGGTATGACCGGTTTTGGCCACTTTCGCGTCGAAACTCGTCACCAATGCCCCACATTGCTTTCGCCAATTCTCCTAAAACTGACCAAAACCGGTCACATCTGAATCAATCCCAAGTTCGCAACTACAGCCTAACCCTGGCGCTGATAGTTGGGCGTTTCGCGGGTAATCATCACATCGTGTGCGTGGCTTTCACGCAGCGATGCATTGGTGATGCGGATGAATTCCGTGCCCGTCCTGAACTGCTCAACATCACCAGCACCAGTGTACCCCATTGCTGCGCGCAAGCCGCCGATGAGCTGGTGAAGAACGCCGGAAAGCGGGCCCTTGTACGGCACCTGGCCTTCAATGCCTTCAGGCACCAGCTTCAGATCATCGCTCACTTCCGCCTGGAAATACCTGTCGGCTGAACCACGCGCCATGGCACCGACCGAGCCCATACCGCGATAGGATTTGTAAGAACGACCCTGATAGATGAAGGTTTCGCCCGGGCTTTCATCGGTGCCCGCCAAAAGCGAGCCAATCATGGCGCAATCAGCGCCTGCTGCTATTGCCTTGGCAAGGTCGCCGGAATATTTGATGCCGCCATCTGCGATGACCGGCACACCCTGGCGTGCACCTTCTTCAGCGCAATCGATAATGGCTGAAAGCTGCGGCACGCCCACACCGGCGATAATGCGCGTGGTGCAGATGGAGCCTGGGCCAATGCCAACTTTCACCGCATCTGCGCCAACATCAATCAAAGCCTTTGTTGCCTCACCTGTTGCCACATTACCGGCAATCACCTGACACGCATTAGAAAGGCGCTTGATGCGGTTTACTTGCGAAAGCACATATTCCGAATGGCCGTGAGCGGTATCAACCACCACAAGGTCAACGCCGGCATCGATAAGCGCTTCAGCGCGCTCAAAACCGGCATCACCGGTTCCCGTCGCAGCAGCAACGCGCAGGCGGCCCTGCTCGTCCTTGCTGGCGTGCGGGTGGGCGGCGGCCTTTTCCATATCGGTAACGGTGATAAGGCCAATGCAGTGATTGTCGTCATCAACAACAATCAGCTTTTCGATGCGGTATTGATGAAGGAGCTTCGTTGCCTCGTACCGATCGATATCTTCGGTGACCGTAACAAGGTTGTCCTTGGTCATCAGTTCGGAAACGGGCTGCTTTGGATTTGTCGCAAAGCGCATGTCGCGGTTGGTGACAATGCCCACAAGCTTGCCAGGTTTGCCATTGCCGCCACCTTCAACCACCGGGATTCCGGAAAACCGGAATTGATCTTTCAACACCTGCAAATCGGCAAGAGTTGCATCTGGTGAAATGGTCACCGGATTGACGACCATGCCCGATTCGAACTTTTTTACCTGGCGCACATGGTCTGCCTGAACATCCGGATCAAGGTTCCGGTGAATAACGCCAAGTCCGCCTTCCTGGGCCATGGCGATAGCAAGCCGCGCTTCGGTAACCGTGTCCATCGCCGATGAAATAATCGGAATGTTCAGGGAAATATCGCGGGTAAGCCGCGTTGCCGTGCTGACATTGGCCGGCATTACCGACGAGGCCGCCGGTTTCATGAGCACATCGTCGAATGTGAGATATTGTGGAAATTCGCCGTTCGGCGATGTTTTTACCATCTTGTCAACCTTCCTGCTGGGCCCGCAATTATCCGCCAAACTTCGAGCGACTCGCGGGGCAGCGAAACTTCAGAGTTGACGAGGGTCTTTAACACCGTGGTGACGGGTGCGTAAAGCGCTGAATTGCCGCCAATTCACTGCTAATCGCTTTCGCCCTTAAAGCCGGTTGCCAGAAGATACAGTTCCGCCGAATCGGCGCGGCTGGATTCCGGCTTAATATGCTTCACCGAGCGGAAGTTACGTTTAATCTCGGCAAGCAGCTCATTTTCAGTGCCGCCACGCAGCACTTTCGCCAGGAAAACGCCACCCGGCTGGAGAACTTCACAGGCAAATTCCAGTGCCGCTTCACACAATGCCATAATCTTCATGTGATCGGTTTGCCGGTGGCCTGAAGCATGGGCCGCCATGTCGGACATGACCACATCTGCCGGCCCGCCAAGGGCGTCCTTCAGTTTGTCCGGCGCATCATCATCATAAAAATCCGCGTGCAAAAATGTAACACCGGCAATGGGCTCAATCCCATGAATATCGATAGCAACAACTTTTCCCTCGCCCTTGTCGGCCCCAACGCGCTCTGCGGCAACTTGCGACCAGCCGCCGGGCGCAGCGCCAAGATCGACCACCCGGGCGCCGCGGAACAGAAACGTTTTCTGGTCATCAATTTCCATCAGCTTGAAAGCTGAACGGGAGCGAAGCCCAAGCCGTTTGGCCTCTTGCACATAAGGGTCATTGAGCTGGCGCTGAAGCCATCTGGTGGATGAAAGCTTGCGCCCACGAGCGGTTTTCACCTTAACCTTCAAGTCGCGTCTCGTGCTAACGCCCGAGCCGCTTTTCTTTCCGCGTTGCGACATAACTTTATCTGCGCCTTCTAGGTCCGGTTGACCGCTGGCGGGGCTTGCCGTATGTGCCGTCTTCTTTCATCAACTTTGTCAAAATTCCTTCACGCAGACCGCGGTCGGCAACACGAATGCGCGGCGCCGGCCAGCGTTCCTTTATGGCATCAAAAATCGCACAACCAGCAAGCACCAAATCGGCTCTTTCGCGCCCGATGCAAGGGCTTGCCGCCCTTTCATCAAATGACATTTTCAAAAGATTATCAGTAACATGGGTTACATCGTTGATGTTCATCCAGCAACCGTCAACTTTCGAGCGGTCATAGCGCCTCAGCCCCAGATGCACACCGGCAATCGTGGTAACGGTGCCTGACGTTCCAAGCAAGTGGTCTGGCATTGCGTTGCTACCGGCCTGATGGGCAACACGGGCAGCAAATTCGTCCAAAAGCTGAAAGGCGTGGGCTTTCATCCGACCATAGCTGTCAGGGGTTACCTCAATCCCGCCATAGCCTTCCGCAACTGTTACAACACCTGCCGGCAGCGATGCCCAAGCCAAAAGCTCTTGTGCGTTTTCAGAGCACCGCACCCACATCAACTCGGTGGATCCGCCACCAATATCGAACACCAGAACATTTTCGCAATCTTCCGCAATCAACGGCGCCGAACCGGCAAAAGCAAGGTTGGCTTCCGTTTCCCGGTCAATAATTTCAAGCTCCAGGCCGGTTTCCCGCATCACCCGTTCGATGAATTCTCCACCGTTTTCGGTAACCCGGCATGCTTCTGTCGCAATCAGCCGAGAGCGCTTTACGCCCCGCCACTTAAGCTTCGACGCGCACACCCGCAGTGCGCTGATACAGCGGTCCATCGCGTCCGGCGATAACCGGCCGGTTTTGCTGACCCCCTCACCCAGTCGCACAATGCGCGAAAATGCATCAATCACCCGGAACCCTGATTGTGATGGACAGGCGACCAGCAAACGGCAATTGTTGGTGCCCAAATCAAGTGCGCCATATGCGGGTCCTTGATGGTTGGATTTGCGCCGTCCACGCCGGCCCCGGCGGCGGCGCTTTTTCTGTGGGCGCTTGTTTTCATGGGAGTTTTTAAGTGGTGCAGCGCCAGCTTCACACGGCGCGCGCGCAAACGGCTGCTCGGGTGCAGCTGAACAAGTGGCACGCAAGCCCTCCCCATGCTTTACGGCATGTTGACGGCCCTGCGACGTGCCCGCGCCCTGTTTGGCATTGGTCGCGTCCACATCAACCCATCCGGCGCCCGCCGTTCCGCGCACTCCTGAACGGAGGGGAACAGCACTTGCGCGCCTAAATCGTTACGTTAAATCCAGTCTATCACTTTGTGCGCACGCGTAAAGAACACTCTGCGAGATGAATAAAAAATTCAATTTTTCAGCAAGTTAAAACAATCCGCCCGCGCATTAACTGGACATTGACAGTTTAAATGTAATTTCCCTCAAGAAAAACGGGGAAAAAATGCTGAAACTTGGCGTCGGTAGAATTAACAATAAACACCGTCATAGCGTTATGTCGGAGTTTACTGAACATCTTGGCACCGCTATTATGCGGCAACGTTGGGATGTTGCCCTTCAGGCCGCGAAGGTAGAGGCGGAATCCGCCTCCCAGGCCAAATCCGAATTCATCGCCAATATGAGCCACGAATTGCGCACACCGTTGAACGCAATTATCGGCTTTTCAGACCTGATGGCGCGCATGGACGGGCCCGCGCTGGCCGACGTGCACAAATACTCGCAATATATTCAGGAAGCAGCCGACCATCTCTTGTCACTGATCAATCAAATCCTTGAGCTTTCAAAGATTCAGGCTGGCAAGTTGAGCATGAAGTTTGAGCCGTTTGAATTTAACGAGCTGATGCAATCGACCGTGAACATTGTTGCCCAGAGGGCAATCGAAGGCGAAATCAAGCTCTCCTGCGAAAACTCAGACGAAGTCAGTGAGTTTTATGGTGATCCCCTACGCATAAAGCAGGTTCTTATTAATGTCTTGGCCAATGCCATCAAGTTTACCCCGGCCGGCGGGACGGTGACGCTAAGTGCACCAAAAATTGCCGGCAGCAAGGTGGAAATCGTCATCCAGGACAGCGGCGTCGGTATGAGCGAAGAGCAATTGCGCACCGCAATGCAGCCCTTTGGACAGGTCAACAGCAAGGACACCGCAAAAAACGAGGGAACCGGCCTCGGCATCCCCATTTCCAAGAGCATTATCGAACTGCACGGTGGCACTCTCAACATTTCCAGTGTCGCTGGCAAAGGCACAACGGTGACAATCCGCCTGCCTATTATGAAACCCCGCAAGACCGGTAAAGCGGCAACTGAAACCGGCAACAGTCAATAAACGAGAGACCAGGATCATGGACGTAAGCACAAATCCCGAAACAGCCCAGGCGGCAGCTGCAGGTGACCTTGCTGTTGGCCGCATCATTTCAGTTACCGGGGCACAGGCGGTGGTTTTGCTGGAAGACACTCACGCCAAGCTTTCGCGCGAAGACCGTCCCGAAATGGGTACCCTTTTGAAAGTGGATACTCCTGATTCGATCGTTTTGGGCCTGATCTGCGCCCTTGCCGTTCCCATGCCTTCGCAGGAGCCGGACGGCGGCGAATTGTGTATTGGCGAAGTTGAATTTATTGGCGAATTGCTGAAAGACGAAAACGGCGTTGCCCAGGCGTTCAAACGCGGTGTCAGCAATTATCCAGGTCTCGGCGACATTGTTTTCAGGGCCAGCATCGATGAATTGGGCAAGGCCTACTCGTGTGAGCGCAATGCGGCAATTCGCGTTGGCTTTATCCAGCAGGATTCAGCCATTCCAGCAATGGTGAAAGTGGATGAACTGTTAGGCAAGCACTTTGCGGTTCTGGGCACGACCGGCACCGGTAAATCGTGCGCAGTGGCGCTCATCACCCGCCGCATTATTGAATCCAACCCAATGGCACACATTCTTTTGCTCGACGTTCACCGCGAGTATGCCTCCTCGTTTGCTGAAATCGCCGAAGTTATCACGCCGGAAAACCTGAACCTTCCCTTTTGGCTTTTGAACTTCGAGGAAATCGTCGAGATCGTGTGTGGCGACCAGCCTACCCGCGATGTGGATATGGAGATTTTGCGAGACATCATCCCCATGGCCAAGCAGCGCTATGCTTCCAACCAGCGCAGAGAGCAACCAACCCGCATTACCGATGCCGTTTCCATAGGCGTTGATACGCCGGTTCCCTACCGGGTATCCGACCTCACCGGATTGCTGGATGAATATATCGGCAAGCTGGACATGCGCAATGATCTGGCGCCGTTCAAGCGGCTTAAAGCGCGTGTTGAAACCCTTTCGCGCGATCCACGCTTTTCGTTCATGTTCGGCTCGCTGACCATTCAAGACACAATGGCGGAAATCATCGGGCGCCTGTTCCGCATTCCCGTCGACAATAAACCCATCAGCATTCTTGAGCTTGGCGGCCTCCCCTCTGAGGTCATCAACGTGGTTGTGTCGGTTATCTCCCGCATGGCGTTTGATTTCGGCGTCTGGTCGGAAGGCCAGGTGCCGCTCACCATCGTGTGCGAAGAAGCTCACCGTTATGTGCCGAATGATAAGTCTTTCGGTTTTACGCCGACAAAGCGGGCTATCTCCCGCATTGCCAAGGAAGGGCGCAAATATGGCGTATCTCTGGCGATTATTTCCCAGCGCCCTGCCGAACTTGACCCGACCATTCTGTCGCAATGCTCAACCCTGTTCTCGCTCCGCCTGACCAACGAGCATGACCAGGAAATCTTGCGTGCCGGCATTTCTGATGCCGCTGCATCACTTTTGGAATTTGTCCCGAACATGGGCACCGGCGAGGCGGTTGCAACCGGTGAGGCCGTGGCGTTGCCAACCCGCATCAAGTTCGACACATTGCCTGATGAGCATTTGCCACGTTCCATGTCGGCTGCCTTCTCCAAGCAGTGGAACAAGGACATCGAAGACGACAGTCTGCTGCATGAAGTGGTGAAGAGCTGGCGTTCGAAAACCAGACTCGGGTATGAGACCGCAAGCGCAATTGCGTCATCAGCTGCCGCTGCCAGTACGCAAAATCCGCAAGAAGCACTTGTTGAGGCGGCATCACAAGTTGGTGCAGGACAAGCCGCAGCTCCTGCCGCGGAGCCGCAAGCACCTCCCGCGGCACAGCCACAGCGCGCCGACAACGGGCTTGTAAACCGTGAAGCCTTGATGCGTAAGCTCGGTCGCAGCTGATTTAGCAGCCCGGTCTGCAGCTATCCCGACAGACCGGCCTTACGTAGCCCGGACAATAGCCTTTCCGCATCAACTTGCTGTTTGTAGGGCAAATATGTTTCAGCCCATTTGGGTGAAAATCCGGGATAAATTCTGAAAACTTCACGCAGTGCTTCCTTTGCGCGTTCCTCCTCGCCCATGAGACCCAAACAGGCGGTAAGGTAGAGGTGCGCCGGCAATGCCTCGCGGTTCCGGGCAACGCTGCGTTCAAAGGCCTCCAGCGCCTCTTCGAACCGTTCCAATGCAAAAAGCGCCTGGCCGAGATAAAGGAT
>JBPCVY010000122.1:0-5401 GCA_051010055.1 Hyphomicrobiales bacterium
CATGCCGGAAATGGCGGATAATGCCCTGTACCGGCCAGGCCGCCGCATCTCCCAGGGCGCAAATAGTATGGCCTTCAATTTGTTTCGACACATCCAGCAGCATGTCGATTTCGCTCTTTTGCGCATGGCCTTTGACCATGCGTTCAAGCACGCGCCACATCCACCCGGTGCCCTCTCGGCACGGTGTGCACTGGCCGCAGCTTTCGTGCTTGTAAAAGTATGCAAGCCGGGCAATTGCCGCGATAACATCAGTGGATTTATCCATGACGATAACCGCAGCGGTGCCGAGCCCTGAGCGCAAGTCACGCAGCGTGTCGAAATCCATATGGGCATCTTTAATCTGGGCGGCAGGCACCATCGGCACCGATGAACCACCGGGAATTACCGCTTTCAGATTGTCCCAACCACCACGAATGCCGCCGCAGTGCGTTTCTATGAGCTCACGGAATGTAATGCCCATTTCCTCTTCAACGTTGCAGGGCCGTTCCACGTGCCCGGAAATGCTGAAAAGCTTGGTGCCGGTGTTGTTGTGCCGTCCCAGCCCTTCAAACCAACTGGCCCCGCGCCGCATAATCGTTGGGGTAACGGCAATTGATTCAACATTGTTCACGGTTGATGGTGCGCCATAAAGGCCGACATTGGCCGGAAAAGGCGGCTTCAGCCGGGGCTGGCCTTTCTTGCCTTCAAGGCTTTCAAGGAGTGCGGTTTCCTCACCGCAAATGTAAGCGCCCGCGCCATGGTGAACATAAAGGTCGAAATCCCAGCCATGCTTGTTTTTCTTGCCAATGAGTTTGGCCTCATAGGCCTCGTCTATGGCGCGCTGCAGAGCCTCGCGTTCACGGATGAACTCGCCGCGGATATAGATGTAGCCAACATGCGCGCCCATGGCGAAACCGGCAAGAAGGCACCCTTCAACAAGAAGATGGGGATCGTGACGCATGATCTCCCGGTCCTTACAGGTGCCGGGTTCTGATTCATCTGCATTTACAATGAGATAATGCGGCCGGCCATCAGATTCCTTAGGCATGAACGACCATTTGAGGCCGGTCGGAAAACCTGCACCGCCGCGCCCGCGTAGGCCCGATTTCTTGATCTCGTTGACGATCGCATCACGGCCCTTTTCAAGCATCGCCTTGGTGCCATCCCAGGCACCACGGCTCATGGCGGCCTTAAGCCCCACATCATGCAGCCCGTAGAGGTTTGTGAATATGCGGTCTTTATCGCTCAGCATACCTTGTCCCTCACCTTGGCTTCTTACCAAAGACGCGGATATATTCCTCAACCCCGCCTTTCGCCAATGCTTTTGCCTGCTTCACCCAGTCTTCGCGGTCAATCCGGCCCTTGAATTTCAGGTGATCGTCAACCCAATCGCGCTCTTTCTTCTTCCACCCGGAAATCTGGTCGAAATGGAAAATGCCGAGCGAATGCAAAATGCCCTCAATTTTCGGCCCGACGCCGGAAATGAGCTTCAGATCATCAGCTTTTCCGCGCCGGGCCTTTTTCAGGCCGGCCGGGCGGTTATCTGCAGCTGTCTTGCTTGTTGTTTTCTTCGCTGGCGCATTCTTGGCCGGCGCTTTCTTGGCAGCGGCCTTCTTAGGTGCTGCGCGTTTGGCAGGCGCTGCGCCGGCGCCATTATAAAGTGCTTTATCGAGCAAAGTGCTTATGCCGCCCAGCGGTTCAGAAGAGTGCCGGCCGTTTTGCGGCCCGGGCTTGACTGTCTTGCCCTCCTTGAGATCGGCCAGGATACCGGCAAAGCTCTCTGCTGTCAGATCTTCATAGTAATCCTTGTTGATCTGCACCATCGGCGCATTGCAACAAGCCCCTAAACACTCAACCTCAACCCAGGAGAAGAGCCCGTCTTCGGTGACGTCCATCTGCTCGCCAATTTCATTTCGGCAAACCTTCTTGAGGTCTTCGGAGCCGGACAGCATGCAAGGGGTTGTGCCGCACAGCTGAACGTGGAATTTCCCCACCGGCTGCAAATTGAACATTGTGTAGAAGGTGGCGACTTCATAAACCCGGATATAAGGCATATCCAGAGTTTCAGCCGTCCAGCGGATGGCCGGTTCGGAAACCCACTGGTCATTTTGTTCCTGAACCTTCCACAAAAGCGGAATAACGGCTGAGGCCTGTTTGCCCTTTGGGAATTTCTTCACTGCAGATTTTGCGAACGCAACTGTCTCTCGGCTTGGATTGAATTCGGCAGGCTGCACGGCAGCATCGGCAAGGCGGCGAACACTCATCTGTCAACCTCCCCGAACACGATATCCAGCGAACCTAAAACAGCAGATACGTCGGCCAGCATATGGCCGCGGCAAATGTGGTCCATCGCCTGCAAGTGAGCAAACCCGGGCGCGCGGATTTTGCACCTGTAAGGTTTGTTTGAGCCATCGGACACGAGATAGACGCCAAATTCTCCTTTCGGCGCCTCAACAGCTGCATAAACTTCGCCAGCAGGCACGTGGTAACCCTCAGTGTAAAGTTTGAAGTGATGGATGAGCGCTTCCATGGATTTTTTCATTTCGGCGCGCTTTGGCGGGACGATTTTGCCATCGGTAGATGACACCGGCCCCTGGCCTTCTGCTGCGTTCAGCTTCTCAATGCATTGCAGCATGATCTTCACTGACTGGCGCATTTCTTCCATGCGGATCAGATATCGGTCGTAGCAGTCACCATTCTTGCCGATGGGAATGTCGAAATCGAGCTCGTCGTAGCACTCATAAGGCTGGGATTTGCGTAAATCCCAGGCCGCACCTGATCCGCGCACCATGACGCCGGAAAATCCCCAGTCCCAGCATTCCTGCAGGGAAACAACACCGATATCCACATTGCGCTGCTTGAAGATGCGGTTGCCGGTCAAAAGCCCTTCAATATCGTCCAGAACCTGCGGGTGCTCCTCACAGAAGGTGGCGATATCGTCGATTAGCCACTGGTCGAGATCCTGATGAACGCCACCCGGACGAACATAAGCAGCATGCATGCGGGAGCCGGATGCTCGCTCATAGAACACCATCAGCTTTTCGCGCTCTTCAAAGCCCCACAGTGGTGGCGTCAGCGCGCCAACGTCCAGCGCCTGCGTGGTCACGTTGAGAAGATGGGAAAGAATGCGCCCGATTTCCGAGTAAAGCACCCGAATTAACTGGCCGCGTTTCGGCACTTCGAGCTCCAGAAGTTTTTCGACAGCCAGGGCAAATGCGTGCTCCTGGTTCATCGGGGCGACATAATCAAGCCGGTCGAAATATGGGACGGACTGCAGGTATGTCTTCGATTCGATGAGCTTTTCGGTTCCCCGGTGCAACAGACCGATATGCGGGTCCACGCGCTCCACAACCTCGCCGTCCAGCTCCAGTACAAGACGCAACACCCCGTGCGCCGCAGGATGCTGAGGACCGAAATTGATGTTGAAGTTTCTGATCTGCGCTTCTGCCATGGTACCTGCTTAAAACCTCAGTTCGCCTCAGAGCCGGCTTTTTCATCGCCCGGCAGCGCGTAGTCGGTCCCTTCCCAGGGGCTCATATAGTCGAATGAACGGTATTCCTGAACCAGCTTCACCGGTTCGTACACAACCCGTTTTTTTTCATCGTCATAGCGCACTTCCACATAGCCGGTGGTGGGAAAATCCTTGCGCAAGGGATAGCCGTCAAAACCATAGTCCGTGAGAATGCGGCGCAGGTCCGGATGGCCAGAAAACAAAATGCCGTAAAGATCGAACGCTTCACGCTCAAACCAGTTCGCCATCGGGAAAACATCCACAACGCTCGGCACCGGCGTGCGCTCATCGGTTTCGACTTTCACGCGGATACGGGTGTTCTGGTACGGGCTGAGAAGGTGATAAACCACATCGAAACGACGGTCCCGGCCCGGGTGATCAACGCCGCAAATATCGATTGGAACCACGAAGCGGCAATTGGGATCATCACGCAAAAATTTCAAAAGCGCAACAATCCGGTCCGCAGGCGCCCTAACCGTCAACTCACCATGGGCAACGTTGTAATCGATAATATCATCTGCTCGGGTTGCAGAAATATGCTCGCCCATCTCGGCGAGCACTTGAATGGAATTTTCGACTGCTTTTTCGCTCATGCCTAACGGTGCCTATCGTTCAATGGTGCCGGTGCGCCGGATTTTCTTTTGCAGCTGCAAAACGCCGTACAGCAGTGCTTCGGCTGTCGGCGGGCATCCTGGAACATAAATGTCCACTGGCACCACCCGATCGCATCCACGCACGACCGAGTACGAATAGTGATAGTAACCACCACCGTTTGCGCATGAACCCATGGAAATCACATAGCGCGGCTCAGGCATCTGGTCGTAGACCTTGCGCAGCGCCGGCGCCATTTTGTTGGTGAGCGTTCCTGCAACAATCATCACATCCGACTGGCGCGGAGATGCGCGCGGGGCAAAGCCAAAACGCTCCACATCGTAGCGCGGCATTGAGGTGTGCATCATTTCCACCGCGCAACAGGCCAGGCCGAACGTCATCCACATCAGCGAGCCGTTGCGCGCCCAATTGATGAGGTCGTCGGACGCGGTAACGATGAAGCCCTTATCAGCCAGCTCATTGTTGATGGAAGTGAAAAACGGGTCGGCAGGCGCGGCAACCGTTCCCGGCCCGCCAGAACGTGTATCAGCTTGTGCAAGGGCTGGCGTTAACAACTTGCCGCCAGGAGCATCGCTCAATCCCATTCCAATGCTCCCTTACGCCATTCGTATATAAATCCGATTGTGAGGATGCCCAAGAAAATCATCATGGACCAAAAGCCGTAAATCCCCACTTCCTTGAGCGAAATAGCCCATGGGAACAGGAACGCCACCTCCAGATCGAAAATAATGAACAAGATGGCGACGAGATAGAATCGCACATCAAACTTCATGCGCGCATCATCGAACGCGTCAAATCCGCATTCATATGCGGAAAGCTTTTCGACATCAGGCTTGCGGACAGCAATGATCATTGCCGAGAGCATCAACGCCAGGGCAATCACAAGGCACAAGCCGATAAAAATAACGATTGGTAAGTAGCCTCTGAGAAGTTCTTCCATTACGCCTTCATGCCTGTTGTTTGAAGACAGGCTCTCCGAAGAATTCTTTCAAAATGGTGTTACCGCACTGCACCTTGCCGCGCAAGGCAAACAGTTTGAATACGGGCAAATTGCGGCACGTGCCAAATCGCCGCGCTCACGGCAGATTATGTGCCGAAAACGGCACAATACGCCTTAGAAAATGTACGGATTATTTTAAACTGTGGCGGGAGTGACGGGACTCGAACCCGCGACCTCCGGCGTGACAGGCCGGCACTCTAACCAACTGAGCTACACCCCCACAGGTGATTTGAGGTCAACGCCCCAAACGCGTGCTCCGTTTAAGCCACGTCCTCACCTAAGTCAAGCAAGGACATAGG
>JBPCVY010000123.1:0-7090 GCA_051010055.1 Hyphomicrobiales bacterium
GATAGAGCCCGTGCATCTGTTCTATTTGATCTGGGCCGCCACCCAGCACTATGCTGACTTTGAAGTGCAGATTGACACACTCTCACCTGGCCCGCGTGAGAAACGGTTTGCCGTTGCCTCCGACACCTTGAAAACGATTTTCTTGAATGGATTGCTGCCGCGTTCATGAGCGCTGCAGGATAATCATCGCCGAAGCAATCACCAGAACACCGGCAAGCACAGACCATGACGGTACCGGGGCGCCAAGCATAATCTTCTGAACGACGATGAACGCCGGGATGAGATAAGTATAGGCCATCACCTTGCCGGACGGCAGATAAATGCTGGCATATTGGATGAGGTAGAATGACATCGCCGTTGTAAACAGCGCCAGGTGTGCAATGCCAAGATAAATTGAAAGAGGTACCGCCTGCCAATCTACTGACAGGATTGTCCGCCAGCCGAATGCCCCCAGCAAAATGATGCAGGCAATTAGCGTCCAGAATGTAAGTTCAACCAGGTTTTTGTTCCCGTGAAGTTTTCGCACAGATGGCGAATAAGCTGCATAGGCAACGGCACCGAGAAAGAATATCACCTCTCCCTTGCCGATCGAAAACCTGGCGAGTTTCTCCGCGTCCCCATCAAACATCACCCAGATTGCACCCAAACCTGCGATTGCCATGGCAATCATGCCGTGAAGTGAAATGTGCTGGCGCAAAAACAGCCACGAGATTAAGGCCGTCATCGGCGGAGCAAGGGTGAAAATGGCGCCGGTTGACAGGGAATCCGTCCAGCGCAGGGCTTCAAACATCAAAACGAAATAGAGCACCAGGAGCAATGCCAGCCAGCAATAGCGCAATATTTCTGAACCATTCGGTCGCGTGATTTTGCGGCCCGTGAAGATGATGATGGCGAGAAAAATCAATGCTGCCAGCACAAAGCGCAGGAAGGTGAGCGCAACCGGGTCAAGCTGGGCGGTGATTGCCTCGCCCACTGTGAACGAGGTGCTGATCATAAAGGAAAAGGCCAGCATGGCGAAATGGGCACGCAAGCTGGCGCGGTATTGTTCGTCTACACCCTCTGATGCCTCCACAGTTATTCGGCTGCTTCAGTAACCCGGTTGGGGTTATTTGGGTGGGTTGTCCAGTTGGCGTAGTTCCGGTCTACCGGCTGGCCGGTGCGCGGATCAACGCCGTCGGTCAACGGCTCCATGGTGATGCAATTTTCGACCGGACACACATTCACGCAAAGATTGCAGCCTACGCATTCCTCATCGATCACTTCAAATTTGCGTTGACCGTTGACGGTACTGGTAATTGCCTGGTGGGAGGTATCCTCACAGACGATGTGGCAGCGCCCGCATTTGATGCACAAATCCTGGTTGATGCGGGCCTTGGTGATGTAGTTCAAGTCGAGATACTGCCAGTCAGTAACATTCGGCACCGCTTTGCCGGTAAACTGGTCTAGACGCTCATAGCCGACTTCGTCCATCCAGTTTCCAAGGCCGGTGATCATCTCTTCTACAATCTTGAAACCGTATACCATGGCCGCCGTGCAAACCTGTACATTTCCCGCCCCTAAAGACAGGAATTCAGCAGCATCACGCCAGGTGGTGACACCGCCAATGCCCGAGATGGGCAAATCTGCAGTTTCAGGATCGCGGGCAATTTCTGCCACCATGTTGAGGGCTATCGGCTTAACCGCAGGCCCACAATAACCACCATGAGAGCCCTTGCCGTCAATTGATGGCTCCGGAGACATGGTGCCCAGATCGACGCTGACAATTGAACTCACCGTGTTTATGAGCGAGACCGCATCCGCCCCGCCTGTATGGGCCGCCCGGGCCGGGTAGCGCACATCGGTGATGTTTGGTGTGAGTTTCACGATGACCGGCATCCGGGTATGCGTTTTGCACCAGCGGGCTACCATTTCAATATATTCGGGCACCTGGCCAACCGCTGAGCCCATGCCCCGTTCCGACATGCCGTGGGGGCAGCCGAAATTCAACTCAACACCATCTGCTTCGGTTTCTTCGACTTTCTTTAGAATGGCCTCCCAGCACGGTTCCTCACAGGGCACCATGAGGGAGACCACGAGGGCGCGATCGGGCCAGTTTTTCTTGACCTGCTTGATCTCCTGCAGGTTTATGTCCAATGGCCGGTCGGTAATAAGCTCAATATTGTTAAGCCCAATAAGCCGCCTGTCACCGGAATGGATGGCCCCGTAACGCGGACCATTTACGTTGACGATGGGCGGGCCGTCCTCGCCAAGAGTTTTCCAGACAACCCCTCCCCAGCCGGCTTCGAAAGCACGCTCTACATTGTAGGCTTTGTCGGTCGGCGGTGCAGAGGCCAGCCAGAAAGGATTGGGTGATTTAATACCGATGAAGTCGTTTCTCAGGTCAGCCATCAGATTTACCTCTCCCTTAGCCGGTTAGCGCCCGGTTGATCGATTCAGCGGCCACTTTGCCATCTTCTACCGCGCTTACGGTCAAATCATCGCCGCCGGCCACACAGTCGCCACCTGCCCAGACACCTGCAAGGCTCGTGCGGCCTTCATCATCAACCTTGATGCGGCGCCCATCCAGTTCAACGCCTCCAGCGCCGTTCACAGGTTCGCCCGCCAACTTTTGGCCGATTGCTCTAAGAACCGTATCCGCATCCAGCACAAAGGTTTCGCCAGTGCCGGCCAGCTTGCCGTTCTTGGATTGAGTGTATTCCAACTCAATACCGCAAAGCGCACCATTATCATCGCTGACAATGGCGACCGGCTGGACATTGTGCTTGATCTTTACGCCCTTTGTTTGCGCCAGATCCTGCTCAAATAAGCTGGCATTCATGCGATCTTTGCCCCGGCGATAGGCGATTGTCACGTCTTCCGCTCCAAGCAGTTTTGCCTGTACGCCTGCATCAATTGCGGTCATACCGCCGCCGATCACCACAACCTTGCGACCAACCGGCAGTTTGGAGAGATCATCTGCCTGTCGCACATCGGCGATAAATTCCACTGCATCTTCAACATCTTGCGCCTCTTCCCCATCAATGCCTAGGCCGTTGGCACCAGCAAGGCCAACGCTGAGGAAAACAGCGTCATATTCGTTTTTGAGGCCCTCCAGCGTAATCGCCTCTCCAAGCGCCTTGCCATACTGAATATCGATCCCGCCGATGGACAGAATGAATTCAACCTCGCGCCGGGCGAAGTTATCAATTGTCTTGTATGCGGCAATGCCGAATTCGTTCAGCCCACCGGGTTTTTCGCGCGCCTCAAAAATTGTAGCTGTGTGCCCGTGCAATGAAAGCCGGTGGGCGCACGCAAGGCCAGCGGGCCCTGCTCCAACGACTGCAACCTTTCTCCCGGTATCGGCGCCGCGTGTGAAAGGCTGAACGCCCCGTTCCATGGCGTGATCGGTCGCAAAACGTTGCAGTTGCCCGATCAGCACCGGTTTTTCTTCGCATTCATTGCGCACGCACGCCTCTTCACAAAGGGTCTCTGTCGGGCATACACGCGCGCACATGCCACCCATAATGTTTTGGTCAAAAATGGTTTTCGCCGCACCCTGCGGATTCGACGTCAGAATTTGGCGGATAAACATCGGTATATCGATGCTCGTCGGGCACGCGGTAACACATGGCGCATCATGGCAGAAGTAGCACCTGTCTGCCTCAACCAGCGCCTCATGCTCACTCAGCAAGGGATGGAGGTCAGAAAAATTTTCCGCATATTCAGAAGCTGACAATCGTCCTGCGGCAATGTCCGGCCGCCGGGTTCCATTTCCCATTCCAGGTTCCTTCCGCATTCGCCAATGGCAAGTATTTTTTTGATCATTTGATCAAATTTTTGAAATTCTGTCAACGCATGCACAAAATTCCAGCCTGCACTCAATCGTGCAACCGCAAAAGATTCTCAAGAAAAACAGAGGGTTATTTTGTCCCAAACATCCTGTCGCCCGCATCACCCAGGCCCGGAACGATATAGCCGTGATCGTTCAAATGACTGTCCACAGCGGCGGTGAAAATCTTCACATCAGGGTGCGCCTTGGTGAGTGCATCAATCCCCTCCGGGGCAGATAAAAGGCACATGAAACGGATTTCCTTTGCCCCGGATTCCTTGATCCGGGTAATGGCCGCAGAAACGGAATTTCCCGTCGCCAGCATCGGGTCAACCGCAACCACGAGACGTTCGTCAATATGATCAGGAAGTTTCAAATAATACTCAACCGCTTGCAGGGTTTTTGGATCACGGTATAGCCCCACATGACCAACGCGTGCGCCCGGTACAAGATCGAGCATGCCTTCCAGTAACCCATTGCCAGCGCGCAAAATCGAGACAAGTGCCAGTTTTCTTCCTTCAAGAATTGGTGCATCCATTTTTTCCAATGGTGTTTCGATGCTTTGGGTTGTCATAGGCAAGTCGCGCAGCACCTCGTAACCCAGAAGCAACGATATCTCGCGAAGAAGCTGGCGGAAGACAGCCGAAGGCGTTCCCTTTTCCCGCATCAACGTAAGCTTGTGAAGGATCAATGGATGGTCGACAACCGTAAGGTTCTTGTGCATGGCGGGGCTCACCTCTTTACAAGCATCGGTCTCAATCTCTTTGCAGGGATTATGAGTAAAGCCTATTTACCCCGCCATCAAGGAGGGCATTGGGTTGTCGGCATCTCTTCCACAGCCAGAAGTTACCGGCCCCCCAGAACCCACGTTTAAGCGTCACTCAGTTCTTTTTCATGCATCCATGCAGCGTGCTGGGGCGCGCGCTTGGTTTTCGACCACTCCTCCAGCATGTCCCATTTCACCGCGTCTAGCTTTGGAAGCATCGCCTCTTCGTTAGGATCTGGCGTTGCAAGCTCTACCCGGTGCCCGTTGGGATCGAAGAAGTAGATGGAATGGAAGATCGAATGATCCGTCACCCCAAGGACGTCGATGCCGTTCTTTTCAAGGTGCTCTTTATATTCAAGCAATGTTTCACGGTCCTTGACCTTGAAGGCAATGTGCTGAACCCATTCGGGCGTGTTCTCGTCGCGGCCCATTTCTGGCTTGGTGGGCAGTTCGAAGAACGCCAGGATGTTGCCGTTGCCTGCGTCTAGAAACACGTGCATGTAAGGATCTGGCTCGTGGGTGGACGGCACATGGTCCTCTGCGATCGCCAGGACAAAATCCATGTTCAGATTGTCCACATACCAGTTCACGGTCTCCTTGGCGTCTTTGCATCTGTAGGCGACGTGATGAATCTGTTCGACTTTCATTTCTCGCACCTCCTTTTTCATCACTATAGCGCACCTTCGCCACCTTGCGAGAGAATCTGACGCTGGAACGCAATTCCGAACCAAAGTTCAGCTCTTAATCGTTATCACTTAGACCCGCCCCTGCGCCTTTGGCGCGCGACTGTGCGGTGGCGGGAACATAAGTTTTAAATGCTTGCTTGCTGAGCGCTGCGAACGCTTCATCGCTGCAACACCCACGCCTTTTCGTTTGCAGTGGATTTGCAACGTGCTCATCGCCGATTTCCATGCGCATTCGGGAAGCCTCGCGCGCCAACAATGCCTGTAGGGCACCTTCAACGGTGGCAGGACCGGCATCGCAAACAACCCTCACACCGGGCCATTCCACGATAAAGGTTTTTCCCTGCCGGCCGGCAGAAAGCCCTGCAAATGCGACAAGAATAAGCGGGAAAGAAACATTGTTTAGCCCAATCACCCTACCCTTTTCCAAAATGCCGGAAACATCACTCAATGCAGCTCCGGTAAACACCGGGCACAAGGTTGAATTTTTTGCAGACCACCGATTTTCGTTCACGCAAGGTGCGCGCTTTTTGTGCGTTTGGGGTTCAAAACCCTCCAGAAACAGGGAGAAAGCCTCCAATCCGGGCAGGCCGTGCGCGGCAAGCCAGCCAGCTGCTCTGCCCGCTTCTTCCGCCAACCCCCAATCCATGCCACTGCCCCGGCATGCTTTGAGAACCAGGCCCTCGACTTCCCCGATGGATAGATCAACTGTCATGAGGCCTCCGCGGCGGATAAATCCAGGTATCCACATCAACTGATGAGAGCTCATCAGGAAATGGCGCATGCTGGAACATGTTTATGCGCACCCACCTGTCGGAGCGCGGGTCAAAACGGGTGGCGCCAAAAAACGAGAGCTTGCAGCGCAAAAGATCAATTGGCAACACATCCGCTGAAATCAAATTATCTTGTATTTCTGCATAAGGCTCGCGGGCGGCAATTTGCGCCCGGCGCGCAACGTGCCGGTATTCCGGATGCTTCAACAGAAATTCAACCAGGGTTTGCATAACATCGGCTTCCGAAGCAGCCCGGTAGCAATGGGCAATGTCGCGGGCGATTGCCAGAGGCGATTCCAATTCCGCGCCCGGATCTTCGTGGCGCTCGCCCAGGCGCGGTTCAAGCTTTTCTTCCGAAACGTACCAAAAACGCGCGCAATCGCGTGGGTCATTGAAATCTACGTCCAGCGCGAACCCATATGTTTGGCGGATGATTTTACAGAACACGTCAATCTTCATGGACCCATCAATGGCAAAAGATGCTTGCTCATCAGCGCTCAACTCATCGCTCAGATTGTCAACCAGATCACCGTGCGGTTCGATCAGCAACCCGGCAAGGCATTCCTGACCCTCCAATGAGAGGTTTTCTTCCCCCCACCGGAAAATGCGATCCCAAGGGGTTGGCTCAGAAAATGTCCGGGCATCAGAAACGAAAGTTTCGAGCTTCTCTAAATCCGTCCGGAGTATTTCAATGCGTTCCTGCTGGCGGGTGTCGGCAGTGTTCCAGCCGTCCATGGCAATGCGCTGGCGGGCGAGAAAGGATTTGAAGGTTGTGATGCTGTCATCATCTGCGACCGGCAAACCGCGCACCCGCGCCAAGGCTGTCTCCCGGGCCTTGATCCAGTTATTGAAAAGCACGGGATGATTGGCAAGGAACGGCGCCATTCCAAGCCCGGTTGAATTACCTACGCCGAGTCTGCGCCTGAGGTCCGGGGCGAGATTCACTGCTGTATCAGGCGCTTTGGCTTTCGCCAGATGTTCAACGATATCCACAGTGAAGGCGCGGGTGAGAAATACGCTCAGCATTTCCACTTGATAAGGCGTGCGGAACTCCTCACGC
>JBPCVY010000124.1:0-52192 GCA_051010055.1 Hyphomicrobiales bacterium
GACCAGCCCGTGGCGATTTCAGAGCTTGTTGAAGGTGTGGGAACCCATGAGCGCGACCAGGTTCTGCTGGGGGTTACCGGTTCGGGCAAGACGTTCACTATGGCCAAGGTAATTGCGGCCACCCAGCGCCCGGCCCTTGTTTTGGCCCCCAATAAAACACTGGCCGCCCAGCTTTACGGGGAATTCAAAAGCTTCTTCCCGGACAATGCGGTGGAGTATTTCGTTTCCTACTACGATTACTACCAGCCCGAAGCTTATGTGCCCCGCTCGGACACCTACATCGAAAAAGAAAGCTCCATCAACGAGCAGATTGACCGCATGCGCCATTCGGCTACCCGCGCCCTTTTGGAACGGGACGATGTGATTATCGTTGCCTCGGTCTCCTGCATTTACGGCATTGGCTCGGTTGAAACCTATTCGGCAATGACGTTTCAGGTTTCCTTAGGCGACAAACTGGACCGCAATCAGCTTCTGGCAGATTTGGTGGCCCTGCAGTACCGGCGCAACGATGCCGCCTTCCAGCGCGGC
Organism: Hyphomicrobiales bacterium; assembly: GCA_051010055.1. Classification (GTDB taxonomy): domain Bacteria; phylum Pseudomonadota; class Alphaproteobacteria; order Rhizobiales; family CAJQND01; genus CAJQND01. Next base: position 529 of record JBPCVY010000124.1, read on the forward strand.
ACTTTCCGCGCCCGGGGTGACACGGTTGAAGTTTTCCCGGCCCACCTGGAAGACAGGGCCTGGCGCATTTCCCTGTTCGGCGATGAGGTGGATGAGATTACCGAGTTCGACCCGCTCACCGGCCAGAAATCGGACAAGCTGAAGCAGGTGAAATTTTACGCCAACTCCCACTATGTAACGCCCAAGCCCACCCTGCAGCAGGCGGTAAAGCGCATCCAGGCTGATTTACGCACACGCCTTGATGAATATCATGCAGCAGGCCGCATTCTGGAAGCCCAGCGTCTTGAACAGCGCTGCCAGTTTGATGTTGAGATGATCATGGCCACCGGCTCATGCGCGGGGATTGAAAACTATTCGCGTTATCTCACCGGCCGCGCGCCGGGCGAGCCGCCGCCCACCCTGTTTGAATACCTGCCGGACAATGCCCTGGTGTTTGTTGATGAAAGCCATGTGACCGTGCCACAGCTTGGCGCCATGTTCCGCGGCGACTTCAACCGCAAGGCAACCTTGGCCGAATATGGCTTCCGCCTGCCCTCATGCATTGATAACCGGCCCTTGCGCTTTGAGGAGTGGGACGCCATGCGCCCGCAATCAATCTATGTGTCGGCGACGCCGGGCGGCTGGGAGATGGACCGCACGGGCGGCGTGTTTGCTGAGCAGGTTATCCGCCCCACCGGCCTTACCGACCCAGAAGTTGAAATAAGGCCAGTTGCCACCCAGGTGGACGACCTCATCGCCGAATGCCGGGAGATTGCCGCCAGGGGCCAGCGGGTTCTGGTAACAACCCTTACCAAGCGCATGGCCGAAGACCTTACCGAATATTTGCACGAACAGGGCATTCGCGTGCGCTACATGCATTCAGACATCGACACCCTGGAGCGCATTGAGATTATCCGCGATTTGCGTCTAGGCGCGTTCGATGTGTTGATCGGCATCAACCTGTTGCGCGAGGGGCTGGACATACCCGAATGCGCCCTGGTGGCCATTCTGGATGCGGACAAGGAAGGCTTTTTGCGTTCTGAGACCTCGCTTATCCAGACCATTGGCCGGGCGGCGCGCAATGTGGATGGCCGGGTCATTCTCTATGCCGACAAAATCACCGGTTCCATGGAGCGGGCGATTTCCGAAACCGACCGCCGCCGCGACAAGCAAAAGGCTTATAACGTAGAACACGGCATTACACCGGAGACCATCCGCCGCGATATTGCCGATATTCTCCACAGCGCCTATGAGCAGGACCATGTGACGGTGGATGCGGGCTTTGCCGAGGATGGCAAGCCGCTCATCGGGCATAATCTGGAAACGGTTCTGGAAGACCTCGAAAAGCGCATGCGCGATGCCGCCGCCAACCTTGAGTTTGAGGAAGCAGCCCGCCTGCGCGATGAAATCAAGCGCCTGCAGGACACCGAGCTGTTATTGTCGAACGATCCGCTTGCCCGCCAAACCCGCGTTGCATCCGAAGCCGGCGCCTACGAGGGCGAACGCAAATACGGCAAGGCGGGCAACACGCCTCGCGACAAATCCCGCCCGCACAAACCGGACCTCGACGAAATGACCGTGGGCCGCACGGAAAAACCGGTGGAACGGAAAAAGCCGAGAAGGGGTTGAGTTCCAAACACGACACCTCTCGAAGGAAGGGCTAGAGCTTCTCTTTTCCTTTTTTGACTGAGTAAATCTAAAATTCGCGACCTCAGTATATCCTTGCGAAATTAGCTCTATAGCTTCGACACTATTCGGTTGACGACTGTTGCTCTTCAATTAACTGTTTGAAAAACGAGGCGCCCCCCTCACCCGCCGGAGAACCAATCCAGGAACGCTTTGATCACCACTGCGTTGGTCACGTCCACGAAGAATGCGGAGACCAGCGGCAGGATGATAAAGGCCATTGGTGCGGGGCCGTGGGCTTTTGTCACCGCTGTCATATTGGCGATGGCCGTTGGGGTTGCGCCCATGGCAAAGCCGCCGAACCCGGCGCTGAGCACCGCCGCCTGGTAATCGCGGCCCATAAGCGGAAACAACACGAACAAAATGAACGCCACGGCGGCAACGGTTTGTATCGCAAGGATGATCATGAGCGGGCCGGCAAGGCCGGCTATGGTCCACAGCTGCATGCTCATGAGCGACATGGCCAGAAACAAGCCCAGCGAAAAGTCTGAAACCAGCGCCAGGGAATTGGTGCGCGCTGGCCACGATATGCCCGGGAAAATATGCGGCACGGTGTTGGAAAGCAAAATGCCCGCAAGCAGGCATGTCACAAACAGCGGCAGCTTGAAGCCCGCCGCCACCAGCGCCTCGTTCGCCGCATAACCCAGGATAATGGCCAGATGCAGCGCCAGAATGACCCGCATAAGGTTGATGTGATTTATCTTCTGGTCCTCGCCGGCTTTGGCATGGGGCAAGCCGACGGTGGGGGTTTCATCCATTGCCGTTGATTTCAAATCGCCGCGGGTGATGAGATATTGCGCAATCGGTCCGCCAATAAGGCTGGCAATGACGAGGCCCAGCGTGGCGCAGGCGACCCCGATTTCCAGCGCATTGACCACCCCGTGATCGGCGGCAATATCCGGCGCCCAGGCAATGGTGGTGCCGTGCCCGCCAATGAGCGATGCAGAGCCTGCAAGAATGCCCACCGCATAGGGCTGGCCAAGCCCGAGGGCTGCGGCAACGCCAACAATGTCCTGAACCACAATGAAACCGAGGGTGAGCACCAGCATGATGGCCAGTGGCCGCCCGCCTGCAATGAGGTCTGAAAAGCGCGCATTCAGGCCAATTGCGGTGAAGAAATAAACCAGCAACGCATTGCGCGCCTCAAGCTCGTATGAAATTTGCAAATCAAACAAAAGGAAAGTGCCAAGCGCTATCGCTGCGCCAATCAGCCCGCCGGTGACCGGCTCTGGAATATTGTAGTGCCGCAGAAAGGTGAACCGCTTGTTGATTTGCATGCCGGTCAGAAAAACGATAATGCCGATGGTGACCGCGATAAACTCCGGCACTTCCAGCACATTCGCGGCTTGTTCAGGCATTCCCGGCTCCTAAAGCACCATCCGATGGAAAAACCATCAGCCCTGATCTGCGCCGGGCCAACAGCGGTATTGAGGATTAGTATGATTGTATATTGCGCTGGCAACGGCAATGAAAATTCCGTTATGCTCCAGCCAGATTGTAGCGAGGGAGAAAGACGCCGATGAAACGGAAAATTTTACTCGCGGCAAGTTTTGCGCTGCTCACCATTTCCGCTGGCCCGCTGGCAGCACATGATCCGGCGGTTGAGGAAAAGCTGCGCGGCGCAAAGGCGTGCGCTGGCTGTAATCTTGCCGGGGCAAATTTCTCCGGCCAGGATTTAAGCGGGGCCAATCTGGCCGGCGCAAACCTTTCCGGTGCAAACCTTACCGAGGCAAAACTGATTGGTGTGAATCTGACCGGCGCAAATCTCACCGGCGCAGAGCTTTTGAAAGCGAATTTCTCGAAGGCCAATCTCAACGGCGCTGACGTTGCCGGCGCCAATCTCAGCTACGCCAATTTTTCCGGCTCTGATCTACGCGATGCCGACCTTTCCGGCGTTGACAGTGTTCACGTCAACTATGAAGGGGCCAATATGGTCAAGGCTGATCTGGCCGGCGCAGACTTAAGCTTTGCAAAATTCAAAGGCGCAGACATTACCGATGCCATTCTCGACGGCGTCGATATGGAAGGCGCAGATTTTGAAGGGACAAAAGGCTTCCTGCCCTGACCTCTAGGACAACCCTTGCAGGAAAGGATTGATCTGGCGTTCCTGGCCAATGGTAGAGCCGGGTCCGTGCCCACACAAAAAGCCAACTTCATCACCAAGCGGCAGCAAATGATCACGGATGGAATCAAGCAGCTGCTGGTGATTGCCACGCGGCAAATCGGTGCGTCCTATGGAGCCGCGGAATAACACATCCCCTACCAGGGCAATGCGTGCTTCAGGCTGGAAAAAGACAACCGAACCGGGGCTGTGGCCCGGGCAGTGGAACACCCGCCAGTCGCACCCGGCCAAGGTCACAGTATTGCCGTGGGAAAGCCACTTGTCAGGCTCAACATTGCGCGAACCGGCAATGCCATATTGGGCGCCGGACTGCTCAAGGCTTTCAAGCAGAAAGCGGTCATCTTCATGGGGCCCGATTATTTCCACACCAAGGCGTTCGCGCAATTCATCGGCGCCACCCGCATGATCGATATGGCCATGGGTTAGGAAAATATTCTTGATATTGGCGCCGCTCTTTTCGATGGCCGCCATGATGTTGTCCACATCGCCGCCCGGATCGATAACCACCCCATCCATTGTCGCCTCGTTCCAGACGAGTGTGCAATTTTGCTGCAGCGGCGTAACCGGCACAATGCCGGCCTGCAGCTTGACCTGTGTTGATGGGGTATCATCCATTGCCGCGATCCTCGATTTTCAGGTTTCCAGATTCCGGTGGGTAGCCCAATTGCATCTAGAGAGCAAAGCCATTTTTGAAAAAATGATGCAAGCAAACTGGGCGGATTTGCCGTAAGCTCGCGTGATAGCGATAGGAAATTCCAGGGAACAGGAAGCGCAAATGCCGGAAAACAAAATGCTGAAGCTCGCCGCCCGTCCGCAAGGCATGGCGAAGCGTGACGATTTCGAAATCACCACCGGTGAAGCTGGCGAACCCGGAGCTGGTGAATTCTTGGTCAAAGTGGAAATGATATCCATAGACCCAGCCATGCGTGGCTGGATGAATGAAGGAAAATCTTACGTACCTCCCGTTGCCATTGGAGAGGTAATGCGGGCGCTCGCAGGTGGCACGGTGGTGGCCTCCAACCACCCGAAATATAAGGAAGGCGATGCGGTGTATGGCCTGTTCGGGGTACAGGAATATGCAGTTTCCGACGGCCAATCAGTATCGAAGCTGGACCTTGGCTCTGCTGGCCTTGAAGATTGGCTTGGCGGGCTTGGCATGCCGGGGATTACCGCCTATTTCGGGCTTTTGGATGTGTGCCAGCCGAAAGAGGGAGAAACGGTTGTTGTTTCAGCAGCCTCCGGCGCAGTTGGCTCCATTGTCGGGCAAATCGCGAAAATAAAGGGCTGTCGTGTTGTTGGCATTGCGGGCGGCCCTGAGAAATGCGCATTCGTGACCGGTGAATTGGGTTTTGATGCCTGCATCGATTACAAGAATGATAATATCTATGAGGCGCTGAAGCGCGACTGTCCGGATGGAATAGACATCTATTTCGAGAATGTCGGCGGTGAAATTTTCGACACGGTCCTCACCCAGATGAACACGTTCGGACGCATTGCTGTTTGCGGCATGATTTCCGCCTACAATGCAACCTCTGCGCCGGAGGGCCCGAAGAACCTGCGTTCAATCCTTGTGAACCGGCTCAATATGCGCGGCTTTATCGTTTTCGATTTTTTCGACCGCTATCCCGAAGCCATCAAGGCGCTGGCGGAGTGGCACGCGGAAGGCCTTGTGAAATTCCGCCAAGATGTACGCGGCGGCGGTATTGATGCCTATCCGGACGTGTTGAACCTTCTGTTCACCGGCGGCAATAACGGAAAGCTGGTGCTGAAAGTCTAGCTGGCTGCAGCAGGTGCGCGTTCTGCGCGGATGAGGCCGTTAACGCTGAGCCAGCGGGTAAACAGCCGCTCAGCATTTTTATTGGCTTGCGGCAGGTACTCAAGCGCTTGCTTCAAAAAACGCTCATGGGCGCCCTCTCCGCGGAGCGCGGCCATATTGTCTATGCATTCGCGCACTGTAAGCCAAGAATCGACACGCTCCATGGTCGCTTCAGCATGAAATTGGATAGAGGCCGCATGGGGCCCGACACTCATTGCCTGAATGGCGCAGGCTTTGGATGATGCGGTTACCCGCGCATCCGGTGGCGGCACAATCACCTCAGCGGTATGCCATTGCAGCCAACGGTCATTATCGGCCATGGCGCTGAACACGGGGTCGGCGCTGGCCGCTTCACTACGCTTTACCTGCAGCATGCCAAGCTCGTCTTTTTTGGCCGGGCCAACTTCACCGCCCAGCGCATCTGCAAGCAATTGATGGCCAAAACAAACGCCGAAATAGGGTTTCCGCAAATCCTGAACCCAATGGCGGATTGTTGCTTTTTCTTCTACGAGCCAGGGATATTTATCTTCCTGCCACACCTGCTGGGACGCGCCCATCACCAGCATCAACTGGCAATTTTCAGGTGCAGGCATGCTTAATCCTGCGTTCAAGTTGACGCAATCAAACTCTATTCCATGCCGGCTCAGAATATCTCCAAGAAGACCGGGGCCTTCGCCCTCCAGATGCTTCAGTACAACCGCGCGCATAAAGTGTTTTTCCAGTCAAATCGCCTAATTTGCAAGCGTCTCATTAACCCATCATTGACCATATGATAACCATTTTCTCAAGCTGTTAGAGAATTTTTGGCCCGAGTGTGAGATAAAGGGGTATGTTTGCTCTGCTGGGAAAAATGAGCGGTTTCCGATACCGCCGCGAACGCCGCGCCGCCATTTGGTTTATCGGCGGGTTTGCTGCCGCAATGATTGCTGGCCAGGTGCTGGATGAAACCCATTGCACTTTTGACAGCGCTCACGAAAAACCAATGCTGAACTGGCTTGGACGGCTATGTTCTGACATACGTGTTTCGAGCACGGACTTGTCCACCGGCGGTGCCTCATTGAACAAGCTTCCGGCCCGCGGCGCGTTGAAGAAAACATTTACCTTCACCGACTGATTGCCGGTTACCGTACTGGTGGCAAAACCAGTGTGCGGGCGCGGCACTGCCTCTTTTCGTTGGCGCTGCAGGCTGCAAGTTGCGGCCAAAACACACGCGCACCCCCCTCAAGACGCCGCGATCACGGCTGTTCCCGCACTGGATGGAAATCATTTCCGGCTTCAGCCAATTGTTGGTTTTCAGAAAATCTTCCCTGAGCGTTGATGGCGTAATCTCCACCGTATGCGCGGGCGCAATGTAACGCGCGGGCACCTGTAGGCGCGAAAACAATTCCCGGGTCAGGGAAAAATAATGTTCCTGGGAAAGCCCTGAGCAAGTTCCGTGCTTCCTCCATTCGTGAACAACAAGCCGTTTTGACGGCATAATGGGCAGCATTTCTTCAATCAGCACATTGGGCACATAACGCTCAGAGGTTGCGCAAAAATCCGGCCAGCCTGAGCGGTGCTGCGGCCATAGCCCGTGCACCACAAAAGTATATTTTCGCCCTGGTCCGCACTGCAAATTATCTCCCCGCCCGGCCTTGCTGGCGCAATGGGTGGGCGACCAAGACAATGCAAGAGTGTAATAGTCGAATTTGCCTGATACATTCCGCGCCAGGGAAGGCCACTTGAAAGCGGCCATGCCAAGAAAAAGGGCAATCGCAATTACTGCAAGGAGAGCTTTGCGCACGAATTAACCGGTTAGTTTTTCACCACACCTGCGATATCGACACGCGGCGTATTTTGTGGTGGTCGGGAACGGGCTTGCGGGCAAATATCGGAAAGGACTTTCCAGGAAGTATTGTTCAAATTGAGCTCGCACTTTGAAAGTTTGCCGCGAATGCAGGTGACTTCGCCCAGAGCATATTTCACGCCATTATAACGGCACTTGCAGTTCGGCCCCGCCTCTGCAAGCGGTGCATACAAAAGTAAAACCAATCCAGTCATTAAGGTGTACTTCAACATACGCGCGATTCTAGCACATATTCATCTTCGAATGAACCAGGCCATTAGGTTTCCAGCTCAATCCGTTTCAATTACGCCAGCTGCTGATGCGGTGTAGGCGCCCAAGGTGGCCGGGTCGATATTATCGCCCGCGGACATGGCGCAAACACGTGAGATTTTAGTGTAAGTGAGCCCTGTTTCGGACTGCCATGCATTGAACTTCTCCTGCACCGCCTTTAAATCACGTTTTGACCTGGGTTGTTCTGCAACATCGATGCCGGCCATGCGCACCGCAGCCACAACGTCCCTGCTTGGCAGGAAACAGTCCTTGCCGATAAAGCGTAAGAAATAACGTCCCGTATTGCCGCCAAGGCGCGAGCCGCGTTTGGACAAAACATCCCACAGACCAACGCAATCATCTTCCGGCCATTCGGCAAGAAATGCGCCAAAACTGCCGTACTCATCCGCGATATCGAGCACAAACTGGGCGTTCTCACGCACCGAACGAATTTTTGCTCCATGTCGGACAATGCGCGCATCAGAGGCCAATCCATCCCAAAATTCATCAGGCTGAAACACCAGAACAGATGGAACAAATCCCAGAAAAGCTTCCTCAAAGCCCGGCCATTTGTTCTCCACCACCTTCCAGTTGAACCCGGCCCGGAAGATGCATTTGGCTATCATCGACAAAACCCTGTCGTCCGGTATGGCGCTCACATCGTTTGCATGCTGCGAAACCGCAATGAGTTGTTCGACAACATCCTCCCCGCTTTTGCGTTCGCATGCGCGTTTCCATGTGTCGGCAAAACTTGTTTTCGCGTACTTCACTACCGCTCGCCTTTCATTTTCACGTTCAGTTAACCCTGTTCGCGGTTGAGGATTTTGCTTTTCAAATCATTAACCGGGAAACCAATAGGATTTTCCCAGTTTACTCTGGGAATTCCCGCAATGAAGTTCAAGCTTGCACGAAAAGGTGCTTTTTGCACATTGGGCATTGCAGCCGTTTTCGCCGGTGGATATGCCGGCGCTTATGCCGCAATCGGCCTTGATATAGAGCGCTTTCGCACGATTTCATCAGGCTTTGCGGCTGAAAACCGTTGCGGGCATCTCACCGAAAAACTGCGTGAAGAGCTTGGAACCCATGCAGCTTTTGGTGAAACCGCCGCCGTGCGTGCAAACGGTGCAGATGCTGTGCGCGAAGCCAGAAAGGCCGGTGACGTTGCCATGCCCTGTGGCGAGGCAACGAAAGCAATGGTCAATGCCGCTATGGCGGAAGGCCGGCGGTTTGAAAACGAATTTGCAGCTCATGAGGCCCGGCAAAAAGCATCGCAAGGGCGCCTTTCAAAACGCCAGCAACGCATTGTTACCCGGCAAAGGCGCCAGCAGATTAAAAGATCCGGTTTCTTCACCGTACAGCGGCAATCCGGCAGCGCCCTGCCCCGGGAAAATGGCAGCGAAATCCAGCGGTTCCAAGTGCAGCTTCACGCCTATTATGTGGAACGCCGCTGCCAGTACCTGCGCCCCGCCAACGCGAAAAAATTCTGGAAAATGATAAACGCCCGCCATGCCGCCCTGTCCGGCGCGCTGGATGAAGCAAGCCTTGCGCAAAGCAATGCCAATGCCAAGGCGGCTGCCAAGCGCACCGCCTGTTCGCCGCGCGCCAGGCGGTTTATTGCGGGCAGCATGCGCGCGCTTGCAGCCGACCTCTAGGATCTGTTGGTATCTATTTGCCACGATATTCAGCGGCAAGTTCATCCACATAAGCCATCAAATCGTCCACATCACGAAGGCTGAGGATGACGGGTGCGATGGGAGATGGGCCCTGACGCTGGGTGCGCAGTTCCTTGATGGTGACAAATGCGGGATGAGGCGGCAGGCTGAAGAATGCCTCAAACTTGGCACGCCAATCTTCTGCCTTCGACAGCACCATAATTTTGAACGAAGGCGTTGAGCCGATACCCATATTGTTAAGGTCCGGCATGACATGGCAGCGTGAACAGTGAAGCCGCGCCAAATCACGCCCTGATGCTGCATTTTGCGCGTAGGCCGAGCTGCAAAAAACTGCAATGGCAGCAACTACGGTACAGAATGTCCATGCCCGATTTACCATCGGCAATATTCTGGCTGTATTTTCAGCGCTTTGCCAGAGGCATTTACCTTGGTTCAGGATTCATCAATGAGTCCTGCCCCCAACACTGCCATGTGACTTGACGAGGCAACTCCGGCAAGGTCTATTGCAATCAAGAAAACACCTCAAAAAGGTGAAACAAGGGGCTGGCGAGCTTTGATGTTGGTTAAAACACTGGAAATTAAATCGGCCCGCGAAATACTGAATGCCGTTATTTTCGCGAGCGCGGTTTCTTCTTTCGTTTGCATGTCAGCAGTTGCGTATTCGGCACCAAATGTCAGCACTAAGTTCAAAAGTTACTCAGTTCCGGGCAGCTCGGCCCAGCAGTTGTTTTCGCATATGAGCCGTTATGGCCCGCATGCCAATGGTTCACCGGCACTGGCAACAACAGCGGCCAGCTTCTCCCATTCCGCAAAGCTTGATCAGGGGCGCAATTGTCGGCTTCGCAATTACAAGGTCAATATGTCGTTTGTGATTACCCTGCCGAAGGCACGCAATCAGGCGGCAATGTCGAAGCCCTTGCGCAAGCGGTGGAAACAATTTGCTTCTCACGCCCGTTGGCACGAACTGCAGCACAAGGCTATTTGGGTAACATGCGCAAAGCGGATTGAAAGTAAAGTGCGCCGGATCGGAAGCCAGCCTTCATGCAATGTGGCATGGGTCAAGGCACGGGCGATCGCAAATGCAGAACTTGCCCGCTGCGATGGATTGCACGCTGCATTCGATAATAAGGAATCAACCAGGGCGGCCAGCCTGCCGCTCATCAAGCAGGCCCTGCGCCCGGCAAAGAGCAGTCAGAAATCAAAAGCTGCCACGCGCCGGCGTGTTTCGTATAAGCAACAAAACAGCCGGCGCCTTGGCAAAATGTACGACTGAGCCAACCGGTTAACGGATCAGACCAAGGCTTTCCAATTTCAGCAACACCTGATGAGCCGCCTCATCCGGCTTAATCGAGACTGTGTCGATACGCAACTCTGGATTTTCCGGCACTTCATAAGGATCATCGATACCTGTGAAACCTTTCAACAGGCCGGCTCTTGCCTTGGCATAAAGGCCCTTGCGATCGCGCTCTTCACACACTTCAATTGGCGTCGAAACATGCACTTCAACGTAAGCGCCTACCGGCTGGATGGTATCGCGCACCTGGCGGCGGGTAGCTCCATACGGCGCAATCGGCGCACAAATTGCAATGCCGCGGTTCTTGGTGATTTCACCGGCCACAAAGCCAATACGGACAATATTGAGATCGCGGTGCTCTTTGGAGAATGACAGCTCAGAAGAAAGGTTCTTGCGGACAATATCACCATCAAGAAGCGTCACCGGCCGGTCGCCCATTTCCATTAGTTTCACCATAAGAGCATTGGCAACGGTCGATTTTCCTGAGCCGGACAATCCGGTGAAGAAAACCGTAAAGCCCTGCTGGTGGCGCGGCGGATGGGTGCGGCGCAAGGCGGTGATCACTTCGGGTGGTGAGAACCAGTCCGGAATATCGAGACCTTCCTGCAGACGACGGCGCAACTCGGTTCCGGAAATGTTGAGCGTGTTCTCATTTTCGTTCAGCTCATCGACAGGCACATACTGGGCCCGGTCCTGGCTGAACACCATCATTTTGAACGGCACCATTTCGATGCCGATTTCTTCCTGATGCTCGGCCACAAGTTCCTGGGCATCATATGGGCCGTAAAACTGCTCACCGTTGGAATCAACACCTGGACCGGCATGGTCTCGGCCAACAATAAGGTGGGTACAGCCATAGTTCTTGCGGATGATCGCGTGCCAAAGCGCCTCACGCGGCCCGCCCATGCGCATGGCAAGGTGCAACAAGCTCATAAACGTGGTTTGCTCAGGGTATGAATCCATGATCGCTTCATAGCAGCGCACGCGGGTGAAATGATCCACATCGCCCGGCTTAGTGAGGCCAACAACCGGGTGAAGCAGAAGGTTGGCCTGGTTCTCCTTGGCCGCTCTCAGCGTCAGCTCCTGGTGAGCACGGTGCAGCGGGTTACGCGTCTGGAACGCAACCACTTTGTACCAGCCCCACTTTTCAAGCAGGGCGCGCAATTCGTTCGGCGTGTGCCGGTGCTGGCGGTAGTCATAGTGGGTTGGGGCTTCAACACCGCGCAAGGTGCCACCAGTACAAACGGGCCCGGCAATGTTCTTCAGGTAATGAACTGCAGGGTGCTTTTCATCATTGGTGCCGAAAACCTGTTCGGCCTCTTTCGCCTTGTCCGGGCTCCAAACATCGCTGACGTCCAGGAGCGCAATCAGAACACCTTCGGCATCGCGCAAAGCCAGGCTGTCGCCTTCTGCAACTTCTGCCGCAAACTCCTCGCTTACATCCAGGGTTACCGGCATAGGCCACAATGCGCCGTCTGCGAGCCGCAAATTGCTACACACATTTTCGTAGTCGGCTTTGCCGAGAAATCCGGTAAGAGGTGAAAATGCGCCGTTCAAAATCATCTCGATATCACAGAGCTGACGCTCCGTCAGATTCCAGGATTTTAGAGTTTTCGCCTGCGCACGAGCGGCATCGGCCTGGGCTTCAGGCAAATAGAGTTCTGTGACCTTTTCCATCAAGAATAAGCTTTCAATTAAAAGTGAGAAATTATCGCCGTGCGATAGTGCAAAGCGCAAGCGCGGTCAAGGGATGGGGCACAAAGGTACGCAATTTATGGCCACTTTACCTCCGGCGGCATGGAAGAAAGGATGGAATCCACGTTTCCGCCAGTTTTGAGGCCGAACAATGTGCCGCGATCATAAAGAAGATTGAATTCCACATACCGCCCGCGCCGGATGAGCTGCTCTTCGCGCTCAGCATCGGTCCAGGGGGCATGGAAATTGGCCCTGACCAGCTGCGGGTAAATATCGCGGAAAGCACGGCCCACATCCTGTGTAAACGCAAAGTCTTCATGCCAGTTGCCGCTGTCGAGATAGTCGTAGAAGATACCGCCGATGCCGCGCATTTCATCGCGGTGTGGCAGGTAGAAATATTCATCACACCATTTTTTGTAGTGATCATAGTCAGCGCAGGCGTGAACCTCGCAAGGGGCTTTCATGGCAGCATGAAAGGCGATTGTATCGGGATCGTCTTGCGTGCGCCGGGCATCAAGTACAGGTGTCAAATCGGCGCCGCCGCCAAACCAGGATTTTGTCGTCACCACAAACCGGGTGTTCATGTGCACCGCCGGCACATTGGGGTTCCACATGTGGGCAATGAGGGAGATACCTGATGCCCAAAAGCGCGGGTCATCTTCTGCGCCTGGAATGTTCTTGCGGAACTCTTCGGAAAACTCACCATGAACGGTAGACGTGTGCACGCCCACTTTTTCAAAAACGCGGCCATTCATGATGGACATGACGCCGCCACCACCTTTGCCCTCATCGCGCTGCCAGGACGTGCGTACAAACCGGCCAGGTTCCTTCCCTGCCATTTCGGTTTCGCTGAGCTCATCTTCCAGCGCTTCGAATGATGCGCAGATGTCGTCACGCAGTTTTTCGAACCAGGCGCGCGTTTGCTCTTTCTCCGGCTCCAGCAGGGTGTGGATATCGTCTTTGGTGTCGCTCATGGCCTTCCGTGTAGCTTATGCGCCTTTGGCGGGAAAGCCGTTCGTTTGCCGCAGGCCCACTACGCTTTCACCACAAGCGCCTGAATACTGGAGAGCTCGATGACATTTTCAGGCCGCGTTGAAAAGAATTCGTCAAACGCTCTGCGTGCGCCCGGACAGGAAAACGAACCGTAGTCATCGCAAATAATGACACCGCGCGGCGGCATGCGGTCATAAACGAATTTCAGTGTGTCCAACGTCGGCTGATAGAGATCGACATCAATGTGCGCCAGGCAAAAGGTTTTGTCTTCAACTTCGTGAAACCGCTCCGGTATCCAGCCTTTGTGAACAACCACCTTGTCGGCAAGTCCGGCTATGTTCTTCTTGAATTCATCAACACCAACTGCCAGATCGTGCTTTGACCAAAGAGCTTCACCGCCCTCATCCAACACTATGTCTTCCTGGCCAGGTTCAGAAAGGCCCTCAAAGCTGTCGAAAACGTGGAGCTTTTTGGCGCTGTCCATTCCAAACCCGTCCAGTATGAACCTCGTCGAGCGGCCATACCGGGAGCCACACTCGATGATGTCGCCTTCCACATCGCGGAGGGATTGCGCCAACCTGAACAGGATAAAACAGCGGTCAACGGGGTACTTCGTTACGCCGTCGGCCTCAATCCTTTGCCTTGCTGCAACAAATTCCGGATGCCGCGGCCACACAGCAGTGCGCGTGTAGACTTCCATGTCCAGCGCCTGCAAAGCCCTCTTTACGATTTTGTGTAGCCGTTTCCCAGCCATTCACACCGTCTCCCAGCAAATTCGAGTTCTGAAATTACCTCTTTAGATGGGATTTACACTTTCGGAAAGCCTTCTGTTTGACGCAAAGCATCCCCAAGTACCATTGCCGCGCACACCGCCACATTGAGCGAGCGGGCAGGCGGGCTCATTGGCACTTTCACCCGGTGGTGGCAGCGCTCATGCACGTCGTCTGGAAGCCCGGCGCTTTCCCTGCCAAGGAGAAGACAATCGCCCGGTTCAAACTTGAAATCAGTATAGTTTGTGGCGGCTTTGGTTGTCAGGGCAATGAGGCGGCTTTCACCCAACTCGCCCAGGAATGCCTCGAACGTTGCATGCCTTTCCACATCAACCTGGGTGAGATAATCCATGCCGGAACGCCTGAAACTCTTCTGCGACCAGACAAAACCTGCAGGTTCTATAATATGCGCCTTCACCGACAAGCAGGCAGCAAGGCGCATTATCGTTCCCGCATTTTGCGGAATGTCAGGCTGATAAAGAACGAGTGAAACCACGGAGAAGACCTAAACTAACGAATTTCAGCGGAACAGATATCAGATCCAGCCGCGTGGCGCTTCGATATTGATGGTCAATGTCTTGCGCAATGTGGACGCATCCGGCGCGGTAATCGGCTTTACCGAATGCCATGAATTATAGGTTTTCACAAAAATCAAACACTGATTGGCATCGAACTGAAACGATTCCAGTTCGTTCACTTCGTCAAACTCCAAATATGAATTGGCAAAATTGTATGTGCGCGTGGGGTCCTTTGGCCAAACGACAGCGGTGTCTCCGCCATACTCTTTCTTCCATTTGCCGGGCTCTACCATGGCCAGCACGAGGGTTATGAACTTTGTCGGCGCGTCCGTGTGCGGCCTGATCGATCCGCCATCGCCGGGCAGAATTGAAAATTCGAAGCGGGAGCGAAGCGGCGATACCCGGCTGCCCAGCAATGCCGCCCCGCGATAGGCTTCCTTGAGCCTGGAGAGCAAGTTAAGGCTGGGTTTGTTGGTGACAACACAATTCTTCCGGAACCCCAGATCGACATTCTTTTTGATCAGCCAATCCAGAACACCGTGAATGAACTGCTCGCTTTTGACCTCTTCGTGAACCCGCTTCCAAATCGGAACAGAGGTTACGACGTCTTTATACTCGCGTGCGTTGTTGACTTCGGAAAGGGAGTATTTGTGGCCCAGATTCGGCATATAGAGAAACCGTTCCGTTTCGGGCCAACTTTCGAGCATTTCAGAGTAAATTTCCGGCGACAAGACATTCTTCGCCATGGCGATCGGATAGGGTTCATATCTGAATGTGGAATCGCTGAAATCGAACAAGCTTTGCATCTTCTTCCCTTTAGGGCCTGTAGCGGTTCACGCCGCACCCGGCACGTAGACCGCATTGTGAGCAATACCTAAAGGATCACCCCCGTTTTTCAGCAGCTTCTTGCCGCGGTGGGTGTAGTGGCGCTCGCCCAGCTGAAATCCATACTCATCCATGAACGCGTTTACATCAGGCGCACTGTCGTGATTGATTTCAACTTGCAATGACCTGGGGCGGGACTTGCCCGAAAGCACTCCCTTCATGCCCTTGAGCACCAATAGCTCGTTTCCATCCACATCAATTTTCACATGATCGGGAGTGCGCACAACCCCTTGTTTAACAAGGGAATCAAGCGTGCAGGCATATTTGAGTTCCGAAATAACCGGCTCAAATTCCTCGCCGTCTCCATCAATGGTCGAGGAAAGCTGGCTCATGGAGGAGCCTGCCGTAATCTGGCGCAAATTGAAGTCCAAAAACCCTTCCGTATCGTTGAGTGCACACGAAAGAATTTTCACCCTGTCGCTCATCTTGTTGAGCATGACATTGTTCATCAGTGCTGCGGAATTTGCCGGGTGGGGCTCGAACGCAGCAACCTGCCCGCCTGGGCCCACCTTGTCGGCGGCAAATATTGTGTAGAGGCCGATATTTGCGCCAACATCATGGAAAACGTCACCCTCGCACAAATTGTCCCGCAGCCACGCAATTGTTCCTTCTTCCTTGAGAAACAATGTGGTTGCCCGCTTGTACTCAGTGTAGGTGTTGCACAAGAAGCTGTAGCGCTCGTTTTCGTCGCCTACCGAGATTTCCGATGACAGTAAGTTTGCAAGCTGCGCCCGCGCCGCGAACATTTGCCTGTTCAAGAACGAAGGCCAGTTTTTCCCAGAAACATGCATATCGGCAACCTATTGAAATCGATTTTAACTGTCTAGCTTTGTTGCACCGTTCGCAAACAGGAACGTGCAACGCTTTTTCATCCGGGCAGCCGTCATGCGAAAGCCAGCTTCGGCCAGGAGAGTAGAGACCGCAGCGAGAGTATTTTCCTGGACCGTGCCGCGCTCATAGCTGCAATCGACGGAAACAAAGTCTGTTCTGGCCAACATTCTAGTAGCACCTTTCAGCACCTCGGGCTCTGCTCCTTCTGCCTCAACCTTCAGCAATTTAATCTTCTTCACATCATGATTTTTACAATAATCATCAAGAGTTATAGCCGGTACTTCTGATACAGAATCAAATTCGCTAATTTCAAAAACGCTGCTGTCTGCGGTGTTGGTCTTGTTGTGGAACTTCAAAACCGTGTTCTCATGCCAAAGGCATTTGCGGTTGGTTTTCCCCGCCCCGTCAAATGCATTGAGGTCGCAGGCATTCGCTGCCGTTTCATCCGGTTCGAAGGCGTGATAGCCAGCACCGCGCGCCGCCGCCCAGATAGAAAGTTCACCGGCATTTGCGCCGCAATCTATGAACACGTCATCCGGCGCAATCTCCACCTGCGGCAGATTATAGTTCACCGCCAGTTTTTCGATGGTTGGGCCAATACCCCTCTTGTAGCGCCAGTTGCGCCGGTGGTGGGGCACGTAAAGCCGGGTGCCATTTTCTTCCACAAAGTACAATTGTGCCGCTGCGTCATGGCGAAGACGCACCGGCCTCAAAAGGAGGAAATTGGCGATGTTGTAGCCTAATGCAACCAGTTTAGGATTCATTGGATGCTCTTACATCGGGAAGACGGACAAGCGCAAGACTGCGGCACCTTGCCCTATTCATTCAACAAGGCCAATCACTGGACATTCGTTACGCACAGTGTAAAAACAACCGGCGGGATTCATGGGCGGCGATCTGCATCCAATTTGCCATTCCAGGCAGCAGTTGCAGGCACGTTTTCATGATATTTGAAAGAATTTTAGCCTGGAAAAGAGGAATACACCGTGGCGACCATGGATAGTAATGAAACCAACCGGCGCGATTTTCTGTATATCGCAACCGGCGCGGTCGGAGTGACAGGCGCGGCCTTGGCCATGTGGCCACTGGTTGACCAGATGAATCCGGATGCGTCAGTGAAGGCGCTGTCATCTGTTGAAGTAGACCTGGCGCCCATTGAAGAAGGGCAATCGGTCACAATCAAATGGCGCGGCAATCCGGTATTTATACGTCACCGTACTGCCAAGGAAATTGAGGAATCAAAGAGCGTGCCGCTCGATCAGTTGCCTGATCCAATCGCCCGCAACGACAACGTTGCAACAGACGCTCCGGCCACAGACGAAAACCGCGTGGTTGATGGCAAAGAGAAGTTCCTGGTGATGCTTGGTGTGTGTACCCATCTGGGCTGCGTGCCGATTGGCGATGCCGGTGAATATGATGGCTGGTTCTGCCCGTGCCACGGCTCCCACTACGACACGTCGGGGCGTATTCGCAAAGGCCCAGCGCCGACTAACCTGCTGGTGCCTGAATACACCTACATTTCCGACACCAAAATCAAGATCGGCTAAGGGAGATAGCTATGTCAGGACATTCGACCTATCAGCCGACGAACCCTATTGCAAAATGGTTCGACAAGCAGTTGCCGCTGCTTTCCATGACACACGAGTTCATGACGTTTCCAACGCCGAAGAACCTCAACTATCTGTGGACCTTTGGCGCAATTTTGACAATCTGCCTGATGATCCAGATCCTCACCGGCATTGTTCTGGTGATGCACTATACGCCGCATGTCAGCATGGCGTTCGATTCGGTCGAGCACATCATGCGTGATGTGAACTATGGCTGGATGATCCGCTATATTCACGCTGTGGGCGCTTCGATGTTCTTCATCGCCGTCTACATTCACATGCTGCGCGGGCTCTATTACGGCTCTTACAAGGCGCCGCGCGAGATTCTCTGGATTCTCGGCGTTATCATCTACATTCTGATGATGGCCGCCGGGTTTATGGGCTACGTGCTCCCATGGGGCCAGATGAGCTTCTGGGGCGCGAAGGTGATCACCAACCTGTTCTCGGCCATTCCGTTCATCGGCGATGCTGTGGTGACGTGGCTGTGGGGTGGTTTCTCGGTGGACAATCCGACCCTTAACCGCTTCTTCTCGCTGCACTACTTGTTGCCATTCATGATCCTCGGCGTGGTGGGCCTTCACATCTGGGCGCTGCACGTTCCCGGAAACAACAATCCGACGGGTGTTTCGGTGAAGTCCGGTCAGGACACGGTGCCTTTCCATCCATATATGACCATGAAAGACGCATTTGCTGCGATGTGCTTCCTCATCGTGTTCGCGTTCTTCGTGTTCTATCAGCCGAACTATCTCGGCCACCCGATCAACTACGAACCTGCTGACCCACTGGTAACCCCGGCTCATATCGTGCCGGAATGGTATTACCTGCCCTTCTACGCCATCTTGCGGTCCATTCCGGACAAGTTGATGGGTGTGATCGCCATGTTCGGAGCCATCGGCATTCTTTTCTTCCTGCCCTGGCTCGACACCTCCAAGGTGCGTTCAGGCAGCTACCGGCCGATTTTCCAGGTGTTCTTCTGGCTTTTCGTAATTGTTTGCCTATTGCTTGGCTATGCCGGTTCGCAGCCTGCAGAAGGCAAATGGCTGCTGATTGCCCAACTTGGCACGGCTTATTACTTCCTGTTCTTCCTGGTCATCCTGCCGGTTGTCGGGCTTATTGAAAGTCCAAAACCAAGACCGGCCTCCATATCGGAAGACGTGCTCGCCAAGCGATCGCAAAAACAGGCCGATGCCGCGCCACAGGCGGCAGAGTGATGATGGCAAACCGCGAATTTAGGAAAAAAGTGATGAAATCAATCTCCAAACTCATCGCCGCCGCGGGCATTGCCGTCGTTGCAGTCACCGGCCCGGCCCTTGCTGCCGGCGAAGTTAAACCCGCCAAAGACGTGGCCTTCTCATTTGAAGGCCCGTTCGGCACATTTGACCGTGGACAGCTGCAACGCGGATATCAGGTCTACACCGAAGTGTGTGCGGCCTGTCACTCCATGCGCCTTCTGGCCTACCGCAACCTGGGCGAGCCTGGTGGACCAGAATTCCCTGAAGAGCAGGTCAAGGCAATTGCGGCATCGGTGGAAGTTGAAGCCGGCCCTAACGATGAAGGCGACATGTTCGAGCGCCCCGGTATTCCGGCCGACCGTTTTGTATCGCCTTTTCCGAACGCCAATGCGGCACGCGCAGCAAGCGATGGCGCTTACCCGCCTGACCTTTCGCTGATCGCAAAAGCCCGTGCCGGTTTCCACGGCATTATTACGCAGCTGGTAAAGGGCTCAGGCGGCGCGGAATATGTTTATTCTGTTCTTACCGGATATGAAGACCCGGCAGGTCATGGCGGTGAAGAGGCTCCGGAAGGTAAACACTACAACCCCTATTCCGAGCTTGGCCCATGGATTTCAATGGCGCCGCCGCTCAGCGACGACCAGGTTGAGTATTCCGACGGCACGCCGGCAACTGTTGATCAAATGTCAAAAGACGTCTCCGCATATCTCATGTGGGCCGCTGAACCAACCATGGAAGCGCGCAAAAGCATGGGCCTTCGGGTTATGATCTTTTTGATCATTCTTGGCTTCCTGCTTTACCTGACGAAAAAGAAAATCTGGCGCGACGTCTAAAACTCGTCCAGAATTCGAACCAACAAGGACCCGCCTCATGGCGGGTTCTTTTTTGATTGCACCAGGCATTCGTGCAGACATAAATAACGCAATTGAAAAAAGGGGGACGCAATGGCGGACACAGTGCTCGGTATCATCGGCGGTTCGGGTTTCTATGATCTGAAGCTGGAGAATTCTCGCCTTGAAGAAGTGAAAGGACCATGGGGGGAACCTTCAGCCCCGCTCAGGTGCGGTGAGATCAATGGTCTGCCGATTGTGTTCCTCGCCCGCCACGGCGTAGGTCATGCAATACCCCCCAACGAAATCAACTACCGGGCCAACATTGATGCCCTCAAAAGAGCCGGTGTTACCGACCTGGTTTCTCTTTCCGCCTGCGGCTCATTCCGCGAGGAACTTGCGCCCGGCGTTTTCGTTCTTGTCGACCAGTTCATCGACCGCACGATTGCGCGCAAAAAAACCTTTTTCGGAACGGGCTGTGTTGGCCATGTTTCTTTGGCGAACCCGGTAAGTTCCGGCCTTGTCGGTCGGGTGGCAGAAGCTTCGGTGGCTGAAGATATTCCCCATCACTTGGGAGGCACATATCTGGTTATGGAGGGCCCGCAATTTTCAACCCTTGCAGAAAGCCATATGTATCGTGCCTGGGGCTGTGACGTTATCGGCATGACCAACATGCCTGAGGCCAAGCTCGCCCGGGAGGCGGAAATTTGCTATTGCAGCGTTGCCATGGTCACCGACTATGACAGCTGGCATCCTGCTCATGGCGAGGTAGACGTTCCCTCTATTCTCAAGGTTATGCAGACTAACACAAAAAATGCCGCCCGGCTGGTTTCGCGCCTGGCAACGGATTTTCCCAAGACCCATCCTGAGTGCCCTGACGGCTCTGACCGGGCACTAGATTTTGCGATTATCACGCCCCCGGAAGCACGCGATCCCGGCCTTGTGGCAAAGCTGGATGCAGTTGCAGGACGCGTTTTAAAGGCCTGACCTCTTTCGTCATATTGAAAGTCTTTTTCGTCTTTTGCCCTTTATCAATGCGCGATAGTGTCTAAAATTGCGTTTCGGAGAAAACGTCAAAAAAAGCTCAGGTGAGGGATTTTTATGAGAAAGCTAATTCTATCCGTCGTGGCCACGGCGGTGATGTTGCTGTCGGCCACATTCGCCCAGGCCGCTGAACAAACCAAAGTGGGGTTCGTTTATGTCGGCCCGGTGGGTGACCATGGTTGGACATATCGCCACGATATTGGCCGCCAGGCCGTCGAAAAAGCATTCGGCGACAAGGTTAAAACCACCTATGTGGAAAGCGTGAAGGAAGGCGCGGACGCTGAACGCGTCATTCGCGAGCTCGCTGCCAATGGCAACGATATCATCTTCACAACGTCGTTTGGCTACATGAACCCGACCGTTAAAGTGGCCAAGCAGTTTCCAAATGTGAAGTTCGAACATGCCACCGGCTATAAGCAGGGAGCAAATCTTGCGACATATTCGGCCCGTTTCTACGAAGGCCGTTACGTGGCTGGCATCCTGGCCGGGCATCTGACCAAATCAAATGTGATCGGTTACATCGCTTCGTTCCCGATCCCGGAAGTCGTGCGCGGCATCAACGCGTTCACGATTGCCTTGCGCAAGATCAACCCAGAGGCAACGGTGAAGGTTGTGTGGGTGTCAACCTGGTATGACCCGGGCAAGGAAGCAGATGCTGCCAAGGTGCTCATGGACCAGGGCGCTGATATCATCCTGCAGCACACCGACTCAACTGCCCCGCTGCAAACAGCTCAAGCCGCCGGCAAGCTTGGATTTGGCCAGGCATCTGATATGGCCCAGTTCGCTCCTAAAGCGCAGCTTACATCTATCATCGACAACTGGGATGGCTACTATGTTGACCGGGTGAAAGCAGTAATGGATGGCTCCTGGAAGTCTGGCGATACATGGGGCGGTATCGGTTCTGGAATGGTTGAAATGGCGCCTTTCAACAAAGATATCCCAGATGATGCCAGAAAAGCGGCAGAAGAAGCACTCGAGGCCATCAAGAGCGGTAAATTCCACGCCTTTACCGGTCCGATCAAAAAGCAAGATGGCTCCATGGCGGCCAAAGAAGGGGAAGTTGTCGACGATAAAACCCTTCTCGGCATGAATTTCTACGTTGAAGGCGTTGAAGGTAAACTGCCAAACTAAGAACGATCAATTAACTCGGGGCGGCCTGTAAGCCGCCCCTAGTCTTGTCTGAGAGCACCTTTCATGGACTTACGCAACGGCTTCGATATGAAGCGGTATATCCGCACGATTCCCGACTATCCGAAGCCGGGTATCCTGTTTCGCGACATCACCACACTTTTGGCGAACCCGCACGGGTTCCGTGCCTGTGTGGACGAGCTTGTTTGGCCGTTTCTGGAAGGCGGCATTGACTATGTAATTGGTATTGAGGCGCGCGGGTTTATTCTCGGTGGCGCGGTGGCGCACGAGCTGGGGCGCGGGTTTGTGCCAATCCGCAAGAAGGGCAAATTGCCGTGGAAAACCATCGGGCGCGAGTATCAGCTTGAGTACGGCGTTGACCGCATGGAGATTCATGCCGATGCGATCAAAAAGGGGGATCGTATTTTGATGGTTGATGATCTCATCGCCACAGGTGGAACAGCGGATGCGGCTGCGGCCCTCATCCAGGATTCAGGCGGTGAAATCGTAGCGGCCGCCTTCGTTATCGATTTGCCCGACCTTGGCGGTTCCAAAAAGCTGGAAGAAAAGGGTGTAAAGGTTCACACACTTGTGGAGTTTGAGGGAGATTAGTCCGCCCGCATTTGCACCATTGTGCTGGATATGAACGAAACCACCACTTCGCCGCGCTGATTGCGCCCCTCGCCGTGTGTTGTCACCAAACCCCATCCGGGCCGGGAATTGAGCGGGCGCTTCTCGATAATTTCCTGGGTGTAAGAGACCGTATCATCCACAAAAACCGGGCGCGGCCATTTAAGCTCGCGCAAACCGGGGGATACGCCAATTTCCGGCAAGGCAATGCCTTCCGTCTCGCGGGCAGCGCGCTCGGCCATATTGAGATCCACATAAACCCGCATCCAGCTGGAGATGGTTTGCCAGCCTGAAGCGCAAAGCTTGCCAAAATGGCTCTTTTGCGCGGCGGCCTCGTCCATGTGGAAGGCTTGCGGGTCATATTTTTCCGCAAACCCCTTGATGGTTGCCGTATCGAATGTCTTGGCGCCAAGCTCATACTTGGCGCCAACGCTCAAATCTTCAAAGAAATCTACCAAAACGGTCATTGGTTTCACCCTCCCACCGGCGCACGCACGGTAAAAAGTTGCGAACCTTCGGTCTCAGCCTTCACCTCGCCGGTCTGGTCGAAAAGTTCCCAGCGGATTTTGACAATTCCCATTTCAGGGCGCGATTTTGAGACCCGTTTGGAGAGCACTTCATAGCGGCACGACAAGATGTTGCCCGGCCGCACGGGACGGCGCCAATTGATGAAATCGAGCCCGAACGACCCCATCGATGCGGCATTCTTCAAGAAGTGATCATAGATGAGCCGCATCTGGATGGAACACACATGCCAGCCTGACGCAATCAGCCCGCCGGCCATGGAAGATTGCTCGGCTGCCTCTTCATCAGTGTGGAACGGCAACGGGTCATACTCGCGGGCATATTCGAGGATCTCTTCACGGGTTACCTCATATGCGCCGTACTCGCCCGTTTCACCGTCAGCAATGTCTTCATAATAGCGCAATTGAGGAGCCCTTCCCGCTTTTGTCAGACGTTGAACTTGAACAACAGAACGTCACCATCCTTGACCACATATTCCTTGCCTTCGTCGCGGGCTTTGCCCGCATCTTTGGCAGCATTTTCACCGCCAAGGGATACATAGTCATCAAAGGCGATGGTTTGCGCCCGGATGAAACCGCGTTCAAAGTCGGTATGAATGGCCCCCGCAGCCCCCGGCGCCTTGGTGCCTTGCTTGACGGTCCAGGCGCGGGTTTCCTTTGGTCCGGCGGTGAAATAGGTAATGAGGTCAAGCAGTTCGTATCCGGCACGGATGAGCCGATTAAGGCCTGGCTCTTCAAGGCCTAGATCGGAAAGGTATTCTTTCTGATCGCCTTCATCGAGTTGCGAAAGCTCCGCCTCGATTTCTGCCGAAATAACAACCACGCCAGCCCCGTCCCTTTCGGCCTTTTCACGCACTGCATCAGAATAGGCATTGCCTTCTGCGCCCGCGGTCTCTTCCACGTTGCACACATACAGGACAGGCTTGGTGGTTAAGAGATTTAGCGCTCGCCAGGCAGGGCGCTCTTCCGGCGTAATCTCGGCCAGGCGCGCCGGTCTGCCGTCCCGCAAAAGGTTCATCGCCTTTTCCATGAGCCCAAGTGAGGCCTTGGCCTCTTTCTCGCCGCTGCGCGCCTTTTTCTCAAGCGGTTCTGCCCGCCGCTCCAGGCTTTCAAGATCGGCAATCATCAGCTCGGTTTCAACCACATCGGCATCACGAACCGGGTCAATATCACCTTCGACATGGGTTATATCTGTGTCCTGAAAACATCGCAGCACGTGAGCAATGGCATCCACTTCGCGGATATTGGCGAGGAACTTGTTGCCCAGTCCCTCGCCTTTCGATGCACCGCGCACCAGCCCGGCAATATCAACAAAGGTGAGGCGCGTGGCGATCACTTCTTTGGATTTGGCGATGGATGAAATTTTGTCCAGCCTCTCGTCGGGCACTGGAACTTCGCCCACATTAGGTTCGATAGTGCAGAACGGATAGTTGGCCGCCTGCGCGGCCGCAGTGCGGGTCAAGGCGTTGAAAAGTGTCGATTTGCCCACGTTCGGCAATCCAACGATGCCGCATTTAAACCCCATGGTCGTAGCCTTTATGCGTTTGAGTTCTTGGAAAAAAGTTTTTTTAGTGCATCAGCAAAGGGGCCGGACTTTTCTTCCCGGGTTTGCTGAGCTGAAATTTTAGGCGCTGGCTTTTTCGGCGCCTCCGGCTTCTCGGGTTTCGTTTCCGCATCCGGATTCACCGCAAGATGGACCTTATTCTGGAAACTTGCCGCATCGTCATCGACCAAAAGACCAGCATAGTTCCCAATCGCATCAACAAGCGCATCCAACCACGCGCGTTCAGCCTTTGAGAAATCCTTCAAGACCCAGGAATGAACCTTGGACTTATTGCCGGGATGGCCAATACCGAGACGCACCCGGTTAAAATCCTTGCCGATATGGGCGGCAATTGACTTCAGGCCGTTGTGGCCGGCAAGTCCACCACCCTGTTTGCAGCGCACCTTGCCAGGCGCAAGGTCAAGCTCGTCATGAAAGACAAAAACATCCTCAGGCGCCAGCTTGTAGAACTTCATTGCCTCACCAACCGAGCGCCCACTTTCGTTCATGAACGTTTGCGGCTTCAGCAGCAGAACCTTTTGCGAACCCAGCCGGCCCTCGGAAATTTCACCGCGAAAACGCTTTCGCCAAGGTGAAAACCCATGGCGTGCGGCAATTTCGTCCACGGCCATAAAACCGATATTGTGCCGATTAGCGGCATATTTTGTTCCGGGATTTCCAAGCCCTGCCAGAAGGATCATCTGTGCTCCTCCATTAAGCGTTAGAGCCGGCAGGCCTGCCGGTGAAAAGTGAACTGGTGATGGCGGACCATCACCAGTTCCCACTGCCCGCAGGGTGCGGGCAAAGCATCAATATGGTTACTCGCTGCTTTCTTCAGAAGCTTCACCAGCTTCTTCTTCAGCGCCTTCACCTTCGCCCTCGCCTTCAACGCCTTCGAGCTCTTCGCCTTCTTCACCTTCTTCTTCGTCTTCTTCGACAACTTCAGCGGCAGGTGCTGCAACCGAAGCGATGGTGAAGTCGCGGTCGTCAATAGTGGGCTTGACGTCGTCCGGCAGGTCCACCTCGGAGATGTGAACCGAATCACCGATATCAAGTCCGCCAACATCAATCGTCAGCTCTTCAGGAATAGAAGAAGCGGGGCAGACAAGCTCAACAGTGTAGCGGACAACGTTCAGAACACCGCCGCGCTTGAGGCCCGGAGAATCGTCTTCGTTCACGAACACCACCGGAATTTCAACATTAACAGTGGCGCCCTTGCCAAGACGCAGAAAGTCTATGTGCAAAATGAAATCACGCACCGGTTCAAACTGAACATCACGGGGAATGGTTCTAAATTTCTTGCCATCCACTTCCAGGTCCACAAGACGGGTCATGAACAGGCCGGTATTCACCTGTTTCATAACTTCCGTGTAGCCGAGGCTAATTGTTATGGGGTCTTGCTTGTCGCCGTAAATCACGGCGGGAACACGGCCTTCTCTACGAATTGCGCGGGCGGCCCCCTTGCCTGTCCCTTCGCGCAATTCAGCGGCCAACGTGACGTTGTCTGCCATAGTCTTTCTCCATTGAGATTTCAGAATTTCAAATCCGGTGCCTCCTCCAGGGGGGAACAGCCATCCGGACAGCGCGGCTTATACAGGCAAACATGCCTGCACGCAATGGAAAGCGGTGCGCAAATTGCACGCAATCGCACGCATAAATTTTAGTGAAACAGGCTGGAGACGCTTTCTTCGCGTGAGGTGCGGCCGATGGCTTCACCGATAAGCGGGGCGATGGACAATACGCGGATATTGTTGGACACGCGCACAGCCTCGGTGGCCTGGATCGAATCGGTCACCACCAGCTCTTTGAGCTGAGATGAGGTAATGCGCGCCACCGCGCCGCCGGAAAGCACCCCATGGGTGATGTAAGCGGAAACGTCCGTTGCCCCTTTTGCAAGCAAGGCATCGGCGGCGTTGCACAATGTGCCACCGGAATCGACAATATCGTCCACCAGAATGCACGAAAAGCCATCCACATCGCCGATGATGTTCATCACTTCGCTTTCGCCGGCCCGCTCGCGGCGTTTGTCGACGATGGCGAGCGGAGCACCGATGCGTTTGGCCAGTCCGCGCGCGCGCACCACGCCGCCCACGTCCGGTGAAACCACCATCAGTTTGCCGCCGTTGTAGCTTTCCTTGATGTCGCGCACCATAACTGGCGCTGCAAACAGATTATCTGTCGGAATATCGAAGAAGCCCTGAATCTGTCCAGCGTGCAAATCGAGTGTCATGACGCGGTCAGCACCCGCCTCGGTGATCAGGTTGGCCACCAGCTTGGCGGAAATCGGCGTGCGTGGACCAGGTTTTCTGTCCTGGCGTGCATAACCGAAGTAAGGAATAACCGCTGTGATGCGCTGAGCCGACGAGCGCCTGAGCGCATCGATGATAATCAGCGTTTCCATCAGATGGTCATTTGCCGGAAACGAAGTTGACTGCACGACGAACACATCTTCACCGCGCACATTTTCCTGTATCTCGACAAACACCTCCATGTCAGCAAAACGGCGTACAACGCACTTGCTGAGTGGAATGTTCAGATATGCGGCAATTGCCTCTGCCAGAGCTCTATTGCTATTACCTGCAACCAGCTTCATTACGCCTGCCCTCTTCCCGCGCGGCGAGACTTTGTTCTCTAGGCCGGAACCCCTCTTACGTGTGGTTCATAGCAATGTGGGATTTGCCTGTAAATACATCACCACGCCAATCCACAGGCTTAGAGCGTAAATAGTTCAATTCTTTGCGCGTGGATGCGCCCGATATTGTCACCCAAAAGGAAGCTTCGCGAATTCAACCCTGGCGCTTTTTCACTTTGGCAATCAGATTGAAGATGCCACTGGCCGCCGCTTGAGCTGCGTAATGAGCGTTAGGGCCAAAGCCTGCATCAACAGCACCGGCTGGCACTGTGTTGGCCTGGCGGATTGTCCCGATTACGCTGCCATCCGGATCAACCAGTTCCCACGCCAAGGTCACTTTCTGCTGGCCGTTCGTGTTCTTGCCTACTTCCACCTTGCCACGGATGGTGAGCGCATCATCAGCTGGCGCAGAACGGACAGGCCAACCTGCCGTTTTCAAGACTTCACGCATGGCAGCAGTAAGCTCAACATTCCCCCGGCCAGGTGCGCCTTTTACAACGGGCACTGCAACCGCGCGAATTTGCTTGTCTGTATTTTCCTGCTTTTTCTTCGGCTTAGCGGGCGCTACCTCTGCTGACGCCGGCGATGCGGCGGCGGTCTTGGTTTCAGGCGGCGGCGCGCTCTTTACTGAATGAGATGCAGTTTTTGCCGCAACAATGGGTGTGGCAATATCAGTCGGTGTCGCCGAAGAGTTATGCGGGCTATTGGCCAATTGCCGAATTTTCAGCAGCTGCTCAGCATCGCGGTGGGTGGGGTCAATATCGGCGCTATCAGCCGGCTTCGCCAGCTGCAAGGAGCGTTCCTTTGGCAGAGTGGGTAGCGAACCGCCACAACCGGCAAGCGCGAAACCCGCCGCAACCATCAAAGCGCCAAGGGCGGCTGGCCTCAAATAGCATGTGCATCCCCGCATCAACAAGCGAATCACCTTGTCAAAATTCCGCTTGAGTAGGTCAAAACCTACTGGCAGTTTCAACCGGCTATAACTGCAGCCTGTGGATTTTTTTGTTTTGCGGACTCTCGCACTAGCACCGAAGGAGTTCAAGCGGCATTTTGGAAAGGTGTTCCGGTTTCCCCTCGGTCAGTATGTAACTGCGCCCCAGGGTCATGGCGGTGCCGGTATCGGAATCCATCAAAATCATATGAGTAAAGAAGACCATACCGGGCCCGAGCTCTGCCGGATTGGCTTTATAAAACATGGGCCAGTCCATCCAGCTTGGGGTGAATTTAGCTCCAAGGGAATAGCCGCATGCTGCCAGTGCATGTTTTTCCAACCCATGCTCAGCCATGACGTCCGCATGGGCGGAGTAGACATCTCCCGCTGTCCTTCCCGGGCGGAGTTGTTCGCGGCATGCAAGCAACGCCTCTTGGGCAGCGGCAAACATCATTTCATGGGGTTCGCGTAGTTCACCGATAATGACCGTATCCATCATGGCCGCGTGGTAGTGGCGGTAAGCTCCCGCCCATTCCAGGGTGAGCTGGTCGTTGGTGCTCAAAATCCTGCGGCCCGCCTTATAGCGGCACAATAAAGCGTCTTCTCCGGAACCGATTATGAACTCGTTGGCTGGATAATCACCACCGCCGGAAAACACCGCTCCTTGCATGGCGGCCAGGATTGCCCCTTCAGCGGCGCCAGCACGGGTCTCCAAAAGTGCTGCCTGCAATGCAGCATCACACAATTCGCCAGCGTTTCGCACAAAGGCAAGTTCGGCAGGCGATTTCACCACCCGAACACTGTCAACCAGGCCGGATGCATCTTCTAAGGTGCAAAACCCATCCAGTACAGCATCAAGCGCTTTGCCGTTGGCGGCTGTCAGCCCGTAGGACTGGTATTCTACACCGAGCTTTTTTCCTTTTGTACCAAGGCTCTCAAGCATATCGCGGAGCTTTAGCGGAGGATTGGCGTCCACTCCATCAGTCCAGATGCGGATATCCTCAACGTTCGATGTGTGCTGGGCCTGGCGCAAATCCGCCGAACGGGTAAGCAGCGCCAATGTGCCATCAGTGGCCAGATAAAGGCATTGGAAAAAGCAGAACCCGAACGTATCAAACCCAGTGAGGTAATACATGGATTCCTGCTGGAACATGAGCAATCCATCAAGGCCGCGGGCATCCAGTTCGCGTATGACGGATTTCTTGCGGGCCTCATACTCAGCGGGTTCGAAATGCAACGCCATGGCAAGCTCCCCTATTCAATCAGTGTGATTGCAGAAATCTGGCAGCCATAGTCCGGCTCGCCGCGATGAGTTGTCCGGCGGTAGGAGAAAAAGCGCTCCTCATCGCCGTAGGTGCAGATTTTCATGTTTTCCACCTGCCCGACACCACAATCTTTCAGCCGCGCTTCAACAAAGCCCGGCAAATCGAACTGGTAATGATTCTCCCGAACGGAGGGCACGAAAAACCGCTCATAGGCCGCATCTTCCTCAACGAAAAACGCAAAAAATTCCGGGCCGACTTCATACGCTTCCTGTGAGATTGTGGGACCTATTGCGGCGCAGATGCGCTCTCTTTTTGCTCCCAGCGCCTCCATCATCTTCAACGTTTGTTCGGAAACGCCGCCAAGGGCCCCCTTCCAGCCGGAATGGGCAGCGCCCACAATGCCGGCTTCTGGCTCGGAAAACAAAACCGGTGTGCAGTCAGCGGTGGTCACGGCCAAGGCGATGCCTGGTTTAGCGGCAACAACTGCATCAGCCTTCGGCCGATTCGCCACATCCCAAGGTTCCAATGCTATCGCCACATTGGCGCTGTGATACTGATATGGCGAAATCAGCGCCTGCGGCTCGACACCCATCTGGGATGCAACTTCCACGCGGTTTCTCATAACTGTTGCGATGACATCATTGGTGCCAAGCCCGGCGTTGAGACTTTCGTATAGCCCCTTTGAATGCCCCCCTTGCCGGGTGAAAAACCCGTGCCGGACATTATCAGAAGCCAATACATCCGCGATAATCATCCACTCAACCCTTCGAACGGAGCAGGAATTGGCGCGCCAGGGGCGCCCACTGCCATGACCTTGAACAATTCACCCATCTCCTGGCGTGATGCAAGCCTTGTTACCGCAGCTTCAATCGCCCGCGCCTGACGCCGGTTTGCATCGCGCGAAAGCCGCTCTGCGCGCACATCAAGGCCCATAGCGTCAAGGAAGGGGCCTTGCGAAACCGGGCCGAACACGCTCGCGCCCGAACGTTGGAATGCTTTGCCCAACGCTTCAAAATCCACATGAGAGGTTATGTCACAATACCCGGGCCGATGCAGGATTTCGGCATATTGATGTTTTGAAAGCGCCTGCAGGGTGTCGCCGGGCGCAGAGTTTACGTGGCCATAGTCAATGAAGAGCCCGAAGCCACCTTGCTGAACCAGGCGTGCGCCAATCAATTCCGCCACCCCTTCGCGCACTGGTGATAGTTCAATGATTGCCCCATCTTCTGCCTCTGCAGCCCAAACAGGGATGGTATCTTTCGGCAAAACCTGCGCTGAAAGGCCAAATGCAAGCGCTCCTTCTGCGTCCAAGCCCACCACCCGCTCATGCCAGTGTTCACCTGCCCTTTGCATCTGCTTTACCGGCAGGGCGTCAAAAAACTCATTCGCGACAACTATTGCCGGGCCTTCGGGCACGGCTTCAAAGGTATCATGCCAGGCGAGCGGCACGCCTGCACTTGCAAGTTTTACCTTTTGGTTTTGCTTCAGCGCCGGGCTGGTTTCCACCAGATGAACGTTTGCCGCCTCTTTAAATCCCGGCATGATATTGGCCGCGCGCAGCATATCGGCCATAAGGGTGCCCCTTCCCGGCCCCAACTCAACCAGATTGAACGAAGCCGGTGCACCCGTCATTTGAAAGGCTGCCGCGCACCAGATGCCGACAAGCTCGCCAAATATCTGGCTCACTTCAGGTGCGGTGATAAAATCGCCGCGCGCGCCAAACGGGTCACGCCCCATATAGTAGCCATGCGCCGGGTGGCCGAGGGCCATGGCCATATATTCAGAAATGGGCACCGGCCCGGTTTTTGCGATTTGCCTCTTCAACTCTGCTTCGAGCGGTGTCTCGCTCATGCTCGGCGCTCCGCCCAAACCATCAGCCAGATGCCACCAGCCACCATGGGTAGCGACAAAACCATGCCCATGGTCAGCGGCCCGGCGAGGAAACCAATATGAGCATCGGGCTCGCGGAAGAATTCCGCGATAATGCGGAAGGCGCCATACCCCGCCATTGCAGCGCCGGTCACAAAGCCGGGTTTTTTGAGTTTGAATAGGCTGTGAGTGAGAAACCGCATCAGCAAAAACAGCACCAACCCCTCCAATGCTGCTTCGTAGAGCTGACTTGGATGGCGCGGCAAGCCGCCAGCCCCCGGGAATACCATGCCGATAGAGGCATCTGTGACGCGCCCCCAAAGCTCACCATTGATAAAGTTCGCAACGCGGCCAAGCCCCAGGCCGATTGGCACGGAGGCGCCTGCCAGGTCGAAAACCTGCATAATATCGGCATTGTAGCGCCGGCAAAACAGATACACCGCCAACAGTACGCCAATGAAGCCGCCATGGAACGACATCCCTCCCTGCCAGATGGCAAATACTTCCAGGGGATTGGTAAAAAAATCGAGCGGTTTGTAAAACAAGACGTATCCGAGCCTGCCGCCGGCAATCATCCCCACCGCGCCCCAGAAGATGACATCATCTACCATTGCAGGGGTCATGGGCTGTGTGCCGCCACGCGGCGGCCCCCATAGGCGCTCCTGCACCACAAGGCGGCGCATATACCACCAGGCAAATGCGATACCGGCGATATAAGCAAGTCCGTACCATTTGATTGCCAACGGGCCCAGTTGGATGGCCACCGGGTCAATCTCGGGAAACGTCAGAGCAATTGAGCGCAAGGATTATCCTGCCTTGAATTTTTGTTTTCTGGTGGCGAGATGTTGAGAGCCCACCCCGCAACCCTGAAGGCGTTTGACGGGAGCAGATTTTGAGAGATTTTTTTAAAAATCAGGGCCATAGGGCCACCCCCTTTGGTTTTTGATTTTTGACAAAAAGCGCCAAAATATGCCCCGCCCATCGGGTTTTGCCGAAATTGCCCACTCTCTGCGGGCTCAAGCTAGAAATGGCGGCAAGCCGTTCCTGCGCTTGACCCCTTGATATTGAACAATTTAGGCAAAATCAAACGTTCTTCAGGGCTTCGGGGTGGGCTCTTGGTAAAAACCCGCCAGGTCAAGCATGGCTGACTTGATATTAGCCTTTGCGGCCCCCATAGTTAGTAAAACACTTAACCGATGTGGATGAGATTCGATGACCACCGGCTCGGCCCGATTTTTTGACGAACTTGCACGCGTAATGACCTCTGCTGCCGGCGCGGCGCAGGGCGTACGCAATGAACTGGACACCTTGTTCCGAACCCAGGCGGAGCGTGTGCTTAACGACCTTGAAGTCGTGCAGCGCGATGAATTTGACGCAGTGCGCGAAATGGCAGTGAAAGCGCGTGAGGAAAATGAAGCACTCAAGGCGCAAATTGCCGAACTGGAAGAAAAGCTTGATGCGCTAAACACAAAAAAGCCGGCGCGGGCAAAAACCACCACCCTTAAAAAACCTGCTGCAAAGAAATCTTGATCCTCTGGGGGTTCGCCGGTTTACTTCATAAAACAACTACCGGTTATCTCAAACTTGACTTGACGGGGCGCAAGGTACGTTTCCTGTCTGCTTGTGGATGGTTCTGACTGTCTTTGCATGAAGGGGTTGCGCACCTGTTACCTCTCGGGCAACGTCAACGTATTGGTGTGGTTTTGATTCGCGCCGCAAGATATAGCGTTTCAACGATCTTCAGCGCTCAAATCATTGATCAGCCAACCAGAAACAAGGGGCACTGCGAGTTTGGTGCAGCAAAGGGGATCGCCGATGTCGGCTCAACCGGAATACCGGACTGAAGAACCAGCAAATCCACTTGATGTGATCGAAATCCTCGCTTCCGCGCACGATTGGCTTTTTGACCGTTCGGCGGAAGACGAAATCAACATGACAGTTGAGGGTTCGTGGAGCGATCTTCATGTCTGCCTCAACTGGCGCCCTGATCTGGAAGGGCTGCACCTGGCCTCTACTTTCGACATGCGCGTTCCAGGCGGGCGGCGCGAAGAAGTGGGCCGGCTTGTTTCCCTCATCAATGAGCAGCTGTTTCTGGGCCATTTCGACTTGTGGCGGCACGACGGGGCGCTGCTTTTCCGCAACGGGCTTTTGCTCACCGGCGGCGCGGAAGCCACCACCGAGCAATGCGAAGCACTGATGGCGCTGGCCCTTGAAGCGTGCGAGCGCTATTACCCGGCATTCCAGTTCGTCATTTGGGCGGGCAAAAATGCTGAAGAAGCCATTGAATCCTGTTTACTGGAAACAGTGGGAGAGGCGTAGGTTAAATGGCAACACTTTCCGGCCGGCTTGTTTTGATCGGCGCCGGGAAAATGGGCGGCGCCATGCTCGATGGCTGGTTGCGCCAGGGCATTCCGGGCAGCCAGATCGCCATCATTGATCCTGCACCATCGCAAGAGCTTTTAGAAACGACACAACGCCACGAGATTGCACTTAATACTGATATTGGCGCCATCACCGATGCAGACGTGGTGCTGATTGCGGTTAAGCCGCAGGTTATGGATGCGGTTCTGCCTGAAATCATCTCATTGGGGAAAAACCGCCCGGTGTTTTTGTCCGTTGCAGCAGGACGCACAATCGAAGGTTTTGAAGCAGCCTTCGGCAAAGATGCAGCAATTGTGCGTGCCATGCCCAACACGCCCGCAGCCGTTGGCCGGAGCATCACGGCAATTTGCCCAAACTCAAAGTGTACGCCTCAGCAAGTTGAGCTGGCCACAGGATTGTTGCAGGCAATTGGTGAGACCGTGCACATAGAAGATGAAAGCCTGATGGACGCGGTGACCGCGGTTTCCGGTTCCGGGCCGGCCTATGTGTTCCACCTTATCGAGTGCATGGCGGCCGCCGGCGAAAAAGAAGGGCTACCGCGCGAGACAGCCATGCAGCTTGCGCGCGCAACCGTTGCCGGCGCAGGTGAACTTGTCCACCAATCAGAGCTTCCCGCTGCAACATTGCGTGAAAATGTGACCTCGCCCGGCGGCACAACCGCTGCGGCCCTGGAGGTGCTGATGGCGGAAGATGCGATGCCGAAAATTCTGGCAGAAGGCATTCGCGCCGCCACAAAGCGCGGCAAGGAACTGGCTGGTTAATACCAAACCATTGCCCGCGCCCATTCGTAGCCCTAAACTAAAAGAAACCACTTAATGCAGGGCAAGTTATGGCGCGTAAGAGTCAGGCTGAAAGAATTATCGATACAACCCTTGAACTGGCGGCCGAACGCGGCTGGAGCAGGCTGAAACTGGCAGCAATTGCCAAGGCATCGGGCATATCCCTTGCCAAGCTGCACGATCATTTCTCATCCAAAGCAGATATCCTGGCAGCATTCATGGCGCGCATCGACGGTGAGGTGCTTGAAAACCTGGATGATGAACCAGATGCAGGGGAACTGCCCCGCGACAGGATTTTCGAAGTGGTTATGCGGCGCCTCGAAATACTTGAGCCACACAAACCTGCGCTGAAGATGATCGCCAAAGACATGCGCGATACCCCGTCCGACTGGGGTGCGCTGTGTAATGCGGCTGCGCGTTCGCAAAGGTGGATGCTGGCAGGCGCCGGCCTTGAAGATTATGGCTTGCGCGGATTCATAAAGGTTAACGGTCTGGCGCTGGTTTATTCGCGGGTTATGCGCGTTTGGCTGGAAGACGACGATCCGGGACTTGCCCGCACGATGGCCGAGCTTGACCGCAGCTTGCGGCGTGGGGAGCGTGCATTGAAACGGGCAGAGACACCCATTGCACTGGCAACGGCCTTTTTCCAGTTTGGCCGCGCGGCATGGCGGCAAAGGGGAACCGGTGGCCCCCGCCCCGGCCAAGGCGCAGAACAGCCAGGGCCGCAGGCATGAGCGGCGAGGAAGTCGAGCCCTTTATCGATTTCGGCGATTTTCTGAAAGTTGATGTTCGCGTGGGAACCGTTTCCGATGCGCAGCCTTTTCCTGAAGCGCGCAAACCGGCAATCAAATTGTGGGTCGATTTTGGCGGCGACATCGGCGTGCGCAAATCTTCAGCCCAATTGACAAAGCATTATACGCCAGAAGAACTGGTTGGCCGGCAGGTATGCGCGGTCGTCAACTTTCCGCCGCGGCAAATCGGCAAGTTCATGTCGGAAATTCTCGTGCTTGGAATGCCGGATGGAGAAGGCGAAGTGGTGCTCATCTGCCCTGATTTGTCCATTCCAGATGGTGGCCGCCTG
Organism: Hyphomicrobiales bacterium; assembly: GCA_051010055.1. Taxonomy (GTDB): domain Bacteria; phylum Pseudomonadota; class Alphaproteobacteria; order Rhizobiales; family CAJQND01; genus CAJQND01. The sequence goes on from JBPCVY010000124.1 coordinate 36,363, forward strand.
TTTTAGACTGGGATTTTGAATTCAGCCTTCAAACCGCCCAGTTTGCTGTCGCCCAAGTTCAGCTCGCCCCCGTGACTGTGTGCAATATCAAGAGCAATCGACAAACCCAGGCCGGAACCGCTGTCGTCCTGATTGCGGGCATCGTCAAGGCGCACGAAAGGCCGCATCACTTCCTCACGCATGGCGGCGGGAATTCCCGGCCCATCATCTTCGACAATGATGGAGAGGAAGTTATCTTCCAGCCGCGAAGAAACGGTCACGGTTGAGCCATGCCTGGCAGCATTCACAACAAGGTTGTTGATGGCGCGCTTCACCGCATTCGGCTTGATGTTTACCACCATGTTGGGAGTCGCATCGACATCAATTGCCGTATCTGCGCGTGAGGCGGTTTCGCGCACATGCTCAAGCAGCACGGCAATGTCGGTGGCAGCGTTTTTCTCACCGCCGTCGCCGCGCACAAATGCCATATAGTCTTCAAGCATATGCTGCATTTCTTCCACGTCGCGGCGAAGCTCTTCCACTTCCGCGCAATCATCGAGAAATGCCAGCTGCAGTTTAAAACGGGTTAGTACCGTGCGCAAATCATGGCTGACGCCCGCAAGCATGGCTGTGCGCTGCTCAACATGGCGCTCAATGCGTTGCTTCATGTCGATGAATGCCCGTGCGGCTGCCTGCACCTCACGCGCGCCGCGCGGGTAAAAGTCCGGTTCATCACGGCCAAGGCCAAAGCTTTGCGCCACATGAGCAAGCTGCTGGATTGGTCTAATCTGGTTGCGCAGGAAGACAATCGCCACGCCAAGAAGAACAAAAGACGAGCCCAGCATCCACAAAATGAAGATGTAGGAGTTCGACGCATAGGCCCTGCTTTCACGGGTCAGCACCCGCATGACCGTATCCTTGTCGACAAGCACACGAATGTCCACATAGCCGGACTTGCCAAGGGTATCGAGCCAGAAGGGCCGGCCGACACGCTTTCTGATTTGCTTTGAAAGCTTATAGTCGACGATGGAGAAAAACGGCTTTCGGGCCGGCGGCGGCAGGGTTTCGCCTTTCTGGATTTTCATGCCCAGGTCGAGTCGGTTGTTTGCCAATCGCTCGATGAGCTTGAGAGACTTTTCAGTTTTCGGAAGAGCCTCATACAAATCGGCGACAAACCCCACTTCGCGAGCAACAGACTTGGAAAGCTGGGTTGAAATATTGGCCCAGTGTCGTTCCATGAACACGGTCGCCATAATGGTCTGCAACAGCACGATTGGCGCGATAATAATAATCAACGAGCGGCCATAAAGCCCCTCAGGCACATGGCGCTCAAGCCAGCGGTTGAAATGCCAAAGAAGTGTTTGGCGCTGCCGGGGCGGACCCTGATTTGGGATCGCAACCATGTTTCAAACGTCCTCGCTTTACCCTGAGCAGACGAAAATCCTATCAGTCAGTATAGAGGATATAACCCGCGCCGCGAACCGTCTGCAAATAACGCGGCATTGCCGGGTCGGGTTCAATTTTCCGCCTCAGGCGGTTTATCTGCACATCAACTGCCCTTGCGCCCTCGCCGCTAGCGTTTTGAGCAAGGTCGGCACGCGATATGGTCTCACCAGGCCGCCCTGCGAAAAGCCGCAGCAATTCGCGCTCGCGGGTTGTGAGCCGCACAATATCCTCGCCCTGGCTCAACTCACCTCGCTCAATATTGAAAATGAAACTGCCAAGGCTGATTTCCACCGGCAACGGTTCAGGCACAACGCTTCGCCGAAGGATTGAGTTTATCCGGTGCACCAATTCGCGTGGTTCAAACGGTTTCACGAGATAGTCATCAACACCGCTTTCAAAACCCTCAATGCGGTGTGCAGGGTCAGCGCGGGCCGACAACATGAGGATTGGAACATCCTTGGTCTTGCGCAAGTCACGCGCAAGATCGAGGCCGGATTCACCCGGCATCATGACATCCAATATCAAAAGGTCGAATGAAAGCCCTGAAAGCCTGGCCCTGGCATCTGCAGCATTTTGCGCGTTGGTGACCCTGAAACCGCGCTCGCTCAGGTACGACTTCACCAATTCGCGAATGCGCCGGTCGTCATCAACCAACAAAATATGCGGCGAAGTATCGGTGACCGGCTGGCGTTCCATAGGCTAATTATCCAAATCTAATCATTTCAGTCTATCACGGCATTTTCAAACCGTCTGGCAATAAGGTCGCCCACACTTTCCCTGTCATCTTCGTTAATCAGGCTGAACAAAACGGACTTATAGGCCTTCTCCGAACCGTCACCTGCATTTTCAATGGCCTGCTGGATGCGCACAATTTGCGGACGAACAAGTTCGGCCCGAAGCTCCTCACCTTTTTGCGTAAGATAAAGCAGGCGCTGGCGGCGGTCCCGCGCACCTTCACGCTGCAGCACATAGCCTGTTTCAATAAGCTCGCGCAAAACCCGGCCCAGGCTTTGTTTGGTGATGCGCAAAATATCCAAAAGCTCGGCAATCCGGATGCCAGGGTTGCGGCCGACAAAATGGATAATCCGGTGATGAGCCCGGCCAAATCCCAACTCGTGCAAAATCTCATCCGGCTCGGAGACAAAATCCCGATAGGCAAAAAACAGAAGTTCAATGAGCTCGATTATTTCCTGATCACGCGCCTTGATCATTCAGCTTCAGTCCTTCTTCACTAAAAATACGTCAGTGTTGTTGACATATTTTTTTTTCATTGTTACACGTGCTTTCGCCTGAGCGAAATTTTCGAACAATTTTGCCGGGCGTGGCGTTCTAATATTGCTCAACTGAGGTGCGCATATCTGCAATTGCCCACTTGCCGGTTTATAGGCTGAACCGGATGTGATTTGCAAAGGCGGGCGCGCGAAAAGCAAAAGGGAAGAGAAAATGCCGGCACCGTCATTCGATCTAATGGAAGGCGAGATTTGGTACAATGGGGAATTCGTTCCCTGGGCGGACGCCAAGCTGCACGTTTTGAGCCACGGCTTGCACTATGCAAGCTCGGTATTTGAAGGTGAGCGTGCCTATGGCGGGGAAATCTTCAAGTTGCGCGAGCATACTGAGCGTCTTTTCAATTCCGCTGAAATTCTGGATTTCGAAATTCCCTACACGGTTGAGGAAATCGATGATGCCTGCAATGAAACCCTTAACCGTCAGGGCTTCAAGGACGCCTATGTGCGCCCTGTTGCCTGGCGTGGTTCGGAAATGATGGGCGTTTCCGCGCAAACCAACAGGATCAATGTCGCCATCGCCGTTTGGGAATGGCCAAGCTACTTCGATCCGGAAGAGCGCCTGAAGGGCATCCGTCTTGACTTGTCCGAATGGCGCCGACCTGATCCGGCAACCATTCCCTGCCTGGCGAAAGCCGCCGGTCTTTATATGATCTGCACCCTTTCCAAGCATGCCGCCGAGAGAAAAGGATATGCAGACGCCATGATGCTCGACTACCGAGGCCAGGTGGCAGAAGCTACCGGCGCCAATGTATTCTTCGTCAAGGATGGCGAACTGCATACACCAACACCGGACTGTTTCCTGGATGGCATTACCCGCCGGACAGTCATCGGCCTTGCCCATGACCGCCAAGTCAAGGTGCATGAGCGCGCAGTAATGCCTGAAGAGATGGAAAGCTTTGAACAGTGCTTCATTACCGGCACCGCAGCTGAGGTGACCCCTGTTTCAGAAATTGGACCATACCGCTTCGAGGTGGGTGAAATCACACGCACGCTTATGGAAGATTATATGGACTGCGTGCAGCCCTCTTAGAGCCTGCAGCCTTTAACAGTTCATCCGCCGGTGACAGGTGGGAAGAATGCCACCTCGGTAGCGCCCTTTATCTGAGCATCGAGTGGCTGATGTTGCTGATTGATCCCGGCGCGGATGGCCGAAATGTCTTCAAAGGCGAACTGGTACTCTTCGCCGCGCCCTTTTAACCAGTCTATGAGCTGGGCAACGGTTTCCACATGTTCGGGAACATCGACAGTCTCGAACGGCTTACCGACTTTTTCGCGCACCCATGCAAAATAGAGAATTTTCATCGCGGTCTAGTCGTCGACGATGTGGCCAAGCCCTGCGCGGAAATAATCATACCCGGTATAAAGGGTGAGGCTAGCGGCAACCCAAAGTCCGAAAAGACCGATTTCCGTTGTGTAGGGAACAATCTTGTCACCGGCATCGCCGGCAATCAAAAAGCCCAGAGCCACCATTTGAATTGTCGTCTTCCATTTTGCCATCAGCGTTACCGGCACAGAAACGCGCAGCTCGGCGAGAAACTCACGCAAGCCAGATACCAGTACCTCACGACATAAAATGATAAGGGCGGCCCAAAGGTGAACGCCGGAAATGGTTCCCACGGTCGCCAGCATCAACAGGGCAACTGAAATGAGCAGCTTGTCGGCAATCGGATCAAGCATACGGCCAAGATCTGACTGCTGATCCCATGCACGGGCCAGATAGCCATCAAAGAAATCAGTGATGCAGGCCGCAACAAAAATCGCCAAAGCAAGCCACCGGGCGCTATCACCTGGATAGAAAAAGCACGCAGCCATCGCCGGCACTGCCGCAATCCGCCCGTAGGTCAGGATATTGGGCAGCGACGTCGCCGCGGCGCGAATGCTGCCGCCGGCCGCTTTGCCTTGCGTGTTATGCTCGGTCACTTCACTCATGTTTCCTTGTTAGTCTATTTGATCATGAAAGTATTTAAAAATGTGTTTGGCTAAAGCAGAAGAAATACCTTCAACAGATGACAAATCGGTTACACTTGCCCGGCTAACCGCCCGTGCTGACCCAAAATGACGCAAAAGCGCCTTTTTCCGGCCCGGCCCGATACCGGAAATTTCGTCGAGCGGATTGGCACCAATAGCCTTTTTGCGCCGCGCCCTGTGGCTGCCGATGGCGAATCGATGGGCCTCATCACGCAACCGCTGGATATAATAGAGCACAGGATCACGCGATTCCAACATGAATGGCTGCTTGCCCTGAATATAGAAATGTTCCCGCCCCGCATTTCTGTCAGGCCCCTTGGCAATACCTGCAACCGGCAAATCCTCGATGCCCAAATCGGCAAGCACATCTTGAGCTGCTGAAAGCTGGCCCTTGCCGCCATCAATCAGAACCAGATCGGGCCATGGAGGCATGGCTTCGTGATCAGTATCTTCGCCCTTGCCGTTTCCGTTATCGCGCGAGCCCTCTTCTTTCAGCAGGCGAGAGAAGCGCCGTGTCAGCACTTCTTTCATCATCGCGAAATCATCTCCGGCGGAAATGTCCTGGGATTTGATATTGAACTTGCGGTACTGGCTTTTCTGAAACCCTTCCGGCCCTGCAACAATCATTGCGCCGACAGCGTGCGCCCCTTGGATATGGCTGTTGTCATAAACCTCGATGCGCCGGGGCGGCGCTTCCAGGTCAAATGTTTCGGCAACACCGTTCAAGAGTTTCGTCTGTGAGGCCGCTTCCGCCATCCGCCTACCAAGGGCTTCACGCGCGTTCGAGGTCGCGTGCTCAACGAGGGTTCTTTTTTCACCGCGCTGGGGCACCAGGATTTTCACCTTGCGCTCTGATTTTACCGATAGGGCATCGGCAAGCAGCGCCTGGCCGGCAATTTCCTTTGGCAGGATAATCAGTTTGGGGCACGGTTTATCGTCGTAGAACTGGGCGAGGAATGCCTCAAGAATTTCTTCGGATGAGTGGCTTTTATCGGCGCGTGGATAGTAGGCGCGGTTACCCCAGTTCTGGCCGCTGCGGAAAAAGAAAACCTGGATGCAGCTCTGTCCGCCCTCATCGGCAATGGCAAACACGTCAGCATCTGTAACCGATTGCGGGTTGATGCCTTGATGGGATTGAACATGGCTAAGCGCCGAAATCCTATCTCGGTAGCGGGCAGCCTGCTCGAACTCCAACGCCTCGGCGGCCTTTTCCATCTGCCGGGCAAGGGTGTCTTTTACACGCTGGCTGCGGCCTGACAGAAAGTCCAGCGCATCATCAACAAGTGCATTGTAGCCATCTTCCGAAATTTCACCGGTGCATGGCGCCGCGCAGCGCTTGATTTGATAAAGCAAACAAGGCCGGGTGCGGTTTTCATAAACCGAATCTGAACATGAGCGCAGCAGGAACGCCTTTTGCAACGCATTTATTGTGCGGTTCACAGCACCAGCAGAGGCAAACGGGCCGAAATACTCACCCTTATAGCTGCGCGCGCCACGGTGTTTTCTGATTTGGGCAATCTGGTGATTGCGGGCGATCAGGATGTATGGAAACGATTTGTCATCGCGCAAAAGCACATTAAACCGCGGGCGCAGTTTCTTGATGAGGTTAGCTTCCAGTAGTAGCGCTTCAGCCTCGCTGGCGGTGGTGATGAACTCCATTGAGGCGGTTTGCAAAATCATCCGCGCAATACGCGATGTGTGCCCTGCCAGCCTGGTATAGTTCAGAACCCGCTTTTTGAGATTGCGCGCCTTTCCCACATAAAGAACATCACCCGCCTCATTGAGCATGCGGTAGACGCCAGGCTTGTTGGGCAAAGTGCGCACGAACGCAGCGATAACGTCCATGCCGCGTTCTGCCGTGCCCGGCTCGCTTAGTTCAATATCTGGCGGCGTGTTGGGATCAACAGTCATCGTTCAACAGGTATGCGCCTGCTGGCCGAATTTTTCAAATGGGACTTTGATGTTTCGGTCAGCGGGTGCGCTCAATCTCAATGCCAACGCTTGCGGCCTCTTCAACCGCGTCGGGTTTTTCAATGCGCACGCGGGCGCTCAGCACCCGATCGTCCTCAAGGCATTTCTGCGCAATCAGTTCGGCCAGCGTTTCCACAAGGTGCACATGACCTTCGGCAACGATCGCCTTGATCTCGTTTACCACCGAGGCATAGCAAACCACATTGTTATGATCATCATTTATGGGCTTGGCGCTCTCAGGAACTGCCAGATCGATATTGACCAAAATGGTCTGCGGATAGATTTTCTCGTGCTCATAGATGCCGAGCATGGCCTTAATTTCAAGATCGCGAATGAAAACATGACGTATCCGGTTTAGCGCATTTGCGATCTGCGCCTTGCGGGCCGGTTCGGCTAACTTGGTCATCATCTTGTCTTTCGTACTTGGCCTTCAGCGGACCCTGCCCGTCCGCCGCGGTATTGTCATTAAAAATATGATGCAGCTACTCATTCACATTGATGATATCAGGCGTTTGCCAAACAAGATGCTGCCCGCCGTCAAGAACGATCATCTGACCGGTAAGGGCCGGCATCGAGAGAATGAACAATACCGCTTCGGCGATTTCCTTCGGGCTGGTGCCGCGTTTAAGCAATGTCAGGTTCTTTTGCAATTCAAAATCATCCCTATCCATGCGGATATTGGGCAAAGCGGGACCTGGACCGATGGCATTGACCCTGATGCGCGGGGCCAGCGATTGGGCAAGGGTGCGGGTAACCGTCCATAAGGCGGCTTTTGAAGCAGTATAGGAAAAGAACTTCGGATTTAGCTTCAAAACCCGTTGATCAATAATGTTGATGATATCACCGCCTGAAGTCTCTGAGAGCTGATTGGCGAAGGCCTGGGCAAGGAACAATGGTGCGCGCAGGTTGGTATTCAAGTGGCTGTCCCAACTATCCTGGGTGATCGAACCAACCTCATCTGGTTCAAACAGAGATGCGTTGTTGATCAGACAGCCGATTTCCCCAAGACCGGCCCGGGCTTCTGCAATCAGTCTGTTTGGCACCGCCGGATCGGCCAAATCCCCTTTCACCGCCACCGCCTTCACACCGCAGCTAACAGCATCGCGCACAACCTCAAGCGCTTCGTCTTCCGAAGAATGATAATGCACCGCCACGTCCCACCCCTCGGCGGCGAGATCTAGGGCAATGCGCCGGCCTATGCGCTTGGCCGCGCCGGTAATAAGGGCCCTGGTTGGGGTGATCGGATCGGTCATTTCGGTCTCTTCTCATCGTGGCGAGCGGTGCGCGCAAATTTCTGTCTACACCAATATAACTTGAGGAAATGCCTGTAGAAACTGAACGTTACACAACGTCACTGTGTTTTTTGGGCAATCCAGAATGTCATTTGTCCGATTTGCTGGCGCATCTCATCGTGATTTGCCAGCCACTGATCCGCCTCGCCTGTGGCAATCAGCTCTTCCACCGATGCCATCGCCAGTTCCAGCTCTTCAGTTTTTGCGCTCGACCACATGGAATCCCCGGCCCGCCAATCTTCCCGGAAAATGCCCGACATATCGAAATAGGCATCTCCCTGCATAACTGCATTTACCGGCACATGGCGGCCAACCACAGAAAACCCGTTCTCCAGAAGCATCTGGGAAACCATGGCGGACGGGGCAATGCGTGCCCGCACATCCTCAAAAGCGCGGGGGATAAAATCGTTGTACCAAAAGCCTTTAGTGAGTTGTTTGTGGGAACAGGCGTTCAGCAAAAATACCCCGTTTGGCTTTAAAACCCGGGTAACTTCCGTAATGGCTGCCCGGTGGCCGTTATGGGCGGCATCCTTGCCATCTCCCAGGTGATGCAGCACCTGGTTGATCATCACCGTATCGAAAGTTTCAGCCTCAAACGGCAGCGCGAGAATGGAGCCCCGTTCCAGCTTGACCGTCTCCGACGCAATCCCATCAGCAAGTTTGCCGCTGGCTTTGGCCAGCATGCCTTCGTTGTAATCAATGCCGTTAATCTTGCCCACATGGGGGTGGAGGGCCGCAGAGTAGTTGCCCGTGCCACAACCTGCATCAAGCAGCCGGACGTCGCTCAATTTCGCCGGTGCAAAGCGTTCCAGCGCTCCAAGCCAGATTTCATACGCAACCGCCTGCCGGGTCAGGTCATAATCCGGCGCCGCCTTGCCGTAGTCGTTGTAGGAGCTCATTGCGCGGCTGGCTGGTAAATTACCTGCCAGTTTTCCGCTGGCAGAGGGGCTGCACAATCTTTCCATGCCACAACCCGTTGCATTACAAAATTTCCATCGCGCCATTCCCATTCCGACAGGGTGCCGCACCCTTCCGATCCTTCTGCTTTGAAGCGGCTCGACAGAATGCCGCTTTCCTTATCGAACGCGGCGTTGACCAGCCTGTCCGTGCCGGTCCAACCGAGTGTTTCGTTATGTACGGCGAAAAGCATGGCATCGGCACGGCGTCCTTTCTCGACCAGATAAATCCGCGATGCCGGATTGTTCGTTCCAGGTGTGCAGGGAACAATGAACATGCTCAGCCCCTCACCCAGATCAAAACGACGCGAATGGTTTTGTGGCGATGGCCGCCCAACCCAGCCCTCGCAAGCTTCCACCTGGCCTTGCAGCGCCATAATTGCCGGTGGCAGCTGCAGCGGCGTAATCCCGTCTGCATCCCCTTCTTCCTGTTTAGCGTTTTCCATCGGAGGCGGTCCCACAGCGCTCTCATTTGCAGCACGGATCTGATCTTTGTTGATCCATTTCAGTGCTGCGCTCATTCCCCGGAGCGAAAAATTCGCTGTATGGGTCTCACCGCGGTCATCGCGGAAGGAAATGGACATTTGTGATCCAGCCTTCATGGCTGGAAACAGTTTGTCGAGCATGGCTTGATCGGTGAAGAAGTATTCGTTTTTGCTGCCGATTGTCATGTAGCCAGCGCCCGGTGCAAGGGCAAAGGCTGGCCCGCCAACAACCCGCACGTTCAAAAGCTCGCCCTTTGCCGGCATATCATCAATTGCCGTGAAGGAAATCACGAACTGGGAGAAGTCGCCCCCTTCACGTCCAACCCGCAGAACATAGGCCTCACCGAATGCGCCGGAGCCCGGGCGCACGTATGCTGTTGCAGAACAATATGTGTCTTCCCGGCAGGCGGCCAGCCAATCACGAAAATACTCACGTCTTTCGCCGAAGGGAGGATCTTCTGCGGTTTGTGTCTGGGCAAGTGCCGAAACGGCAAACGAAAGCAGGATACCAACTGTTAAAATTAACGCACGCATCTGATGTATTCGGTACTACTCTTGCAAGGGGCCAACAAGAACGAGCGCTCAGCTTAGAGCATAATTTTGACAGTTGTAAATTATTTCAAGTTCGCAGCCCGCCACACTTTTTCCGGCGTCAAAGGCATATCAATGTGCGTAACGCCCTCAGTTTTCAAGGCATCGCAAATGGCATTGACGATCGCGGACGGAGCACCAGTTGCACCTGCCTCTCCCGCCCCCTTGACCCCAAGCGGGTTGGTGGCCGTTGGCACATTTTCGTTGAGGCTCACATCAAGAGCGCAAATATCATCTGCCCGGGGCATGGTGTAGTCCATGAAACTGCCGGTGAGCGGCTGCCCGCTTTCATGGTCATAAACAACCCCTTCAAGCAGCGCCTGGCCGATGCCCTGAACCGTACCGCCCAATATCTGGCCTGTTGCGATCATCGGATTTATAATCCGGCCGAAATCGTCGACCACCGCATATTGCATCAACTCGACGGCGCCGGTTTCCGGATCAACCTCAACCTCGACAATGTGGCAGCCGTTGGGATAATTGAAGGCTTCGCGTTCATAGCGCGAGAAAGTGGAAAGGCTCGCCGGGACGTTTTCCGGCACGTCATCTTTCTCCGCAATCGCCCGCTGCAACTCCAGGACAGAAATTGATTTGTTGGTGCCCTTTACCGAAAACAGCCCTTCGGCAAATACAACTTCATCGTCGTCCACATCAAACAGATGGGCTGCGGCGGCCCGGCCCTTGGCTATGATTTCGCCAGCAGCCACTTTGAGTGCATTTCCGCAGGTCGCCAGCGATCGTGAACCGCCATGCCCGTAGCCTTCTCTGATAATTCCGGTATCGCCCTGCATGTAGCAGATTTTGGCCGGATCAATGCCCAACTCAGAATGCACAAGTTGTGTGTAGGCGGTTTCATGGCCCTGGCCCGTTGACTGGGTACCCACCAGTAGGGTCACGCCGTCATCATCATCGAACCTCACCTCAGCGCCTTCAACCGGCCCGCCCAGCGTGATCTCCAGATAGGTAGAGTAACCTAGCCCGCGGCGGCGGCCGTGCGCCTCCGATTGCGCCTTGCGGGCTGCAAAACCCGCTACATCGATTTTGGTGGAGGCCATATCTAGATTTTGTTCAAACTCCCCGCAATCGACGGTCATGCCCAGGGCCGTTTTGGCGGGGAACGTTGTTATGAAATTTTTGCGGCGGAGTTCAAGGCGGTCAAATCCGGTCTGGTCAGCGGCAACATCAATGATGCGTTCGATAATGTATGACGCTTCCGGCCTTCCCGCGCCTCGATAAGCGTCAAGCGGCACAGTGTTGGTAAATGCTGCACGCACCTGCATATGGGCGTTGGGAATAGCGTAGGCTCCCCCTTGAACAACCCAACTCGCGCTGGTGGGAATAATCGTGCCGAAGCTTGACAGATAAGCGCCCATATTGGCGATGGTGTCGACTTTCAGAGCGGTGAACTTGCCGTCAGCGTCCAGGGCAAGGGTTGCCTTGGTAACATGATCACGGGCATGGATTTCAATCAGAAAATTCTCGCTTCTGCTGGCAATCCATTTTACCGGACGACCGAGTTCGCGGGCTGCCCAAATGCACAGAACGTTTTCGGGATAAACAAAGTTTTTCGCACCAAACCCACCACCAACATCGGGCGCGTGAACACGGATTTTCTCAAGCGGCACATTGAAAATGGCCTCTGCCATTTGCTGACGTTGTGCATGCACAGCCTGGCCGGACACATGCAGCACATATTGCTCATTGCCCCGGTCCCACTCTCCCACGGCCCCGCGCGGTTCAACCGCTGCCGGCGCCAACCGGTTGTTGATGAGATCGAGCTCCACAACATGGAGAGCTTCGGCGATTGCTGCATCGGTGGCCGCGAGTTCGCCCTTGGAAAAGGTGTAGCAAAGGTTTGAACCGAACTGAGGCCAAATTACCGGCACATCTTCGTCAAACACCCGCGCAAGGTCCGTATTGTGCCTGAGTGGTTCGAAATCAACATCGATGAGTTCGGCTGCATCTTGCGCCGCCTTCCGGCTTTCAGCGACCACGAAGGCAATCGGATCGCCCACAAAGCGCACGGTATCTTCAGCCAATGCATGGCGTGGGGGATGGTTCACGCCATGTTCGTCCAGCCCGTCAATTGCGGTGAGGGTAGGAAACGGGCCGTTTCCTGATTTCGCATAATCAGCGCCTGTGAAAACGGCGATAACCCCCGGTGCGGCCTTTGCCTCTTCCGTATCGATTGAAAGGATGCGGGCATGGGCATAAGGCGAGCGCAATACAGCCGCATGGGCGAGATTTTCAAACTGCAAGTCATCAATGAAGGAGCCGACGCCGGTTAAAAAGCGTTCATCTTCGCGGCGGCGCACGGCCTGGCCCACACCAAATTTTTCCATGATGGATTCGCTCTCCGGTTAGGACATATTCCTCAGACGCTTCAGGAGGTCATCGCGGGAGGCGGTAAAACCACCCGCCACCCACCAATCTTCAATGGTTTGCAGAATTTCGCCCAAGCGGGGCCCTTCTTCAATACCATTTTCAAGCAAATCTTCTCCTGAGAGCGGAAATTCAGGCTGCACCCAACTGCCGGCCAGATTGAGCAGGCCGAACCAATCAGCATTGTTCGCAGGCGCATCAGAACATGCCCAGCTGGCAAGAATAGAATCTGAAAACGTTTGCGCGCCGAACCAATAAAGGAGCCGTTCACGCTCTTCTACGCGGAAATTAGGCGTAACTTGCGGGGCCGAACGGAGGTTTCTCAAGCGAACGGTTTCGGAATTGGTGAGCACGAATGCTTCGCGGGCCTCGCTTGCGCCAACCTGTCCGTAAAGAACTGCAAGACGCAAAAGCGCGTCAGAGCACCCTTTTCGTGCAGCATCTATTTCTCCCAGTTTTTCAAGCGCCTGAACGGAGATTTTACCGTTCAGAACGTGTTCAAGAACGCCATCATCGTTCATCAGATGAATTGTCGCCGGTCCGCCCTTTGCCGCGAGAAGTTTGAAAAATTCCTGGCGGATACGCTCACGCGAGAGACCATCGAGCTCTGAGCGGGCCTGTCTACATGCCGCGCGGGCATTTTCTTCAGGTTGCCCCTTTCCAAAGCGGGCGTGGAACCGGAAAAACCTCAGGATTCTCAGATAATCTTCCTTGATACGATGCGCCGGGTTGCCAACAAACCTCACCGTGCGGGTTACGATGTCGCCATAGCCGCCTACGGGATCGAAAACCGTTCCATCAGCGCCACAATAAAGCGCGTTCATCGTGAAATCGCGGCGGCGTGCATCCGCCTCCCAATCAGACGTAAAAGCCACCTTGGCGTGACGCCCGTAGGTTTCTTCATCAACCCTGAGGGTTGTTACCTCATAAGGTACGTGCGCGCCTTCCGGCCCAGACACAAGGGTCACCGAGCCATGGTCGATGCCGGTTGGATGAGCGCCAAGCCCTGCCTTTTTGCCCGCCTCCATAACCGCTTCTGGCGAGAGCGTTGTCGCAATGTCTATATCGCCTGCCGGCTCACCCAACAGCGCATCACGCACGCACCCGCCGACAGCGCGCGCCTCGCCGCCTGCGGCCTCAAGCGCCTTTACAACCGCCTGAAAGCGCGCATCTTCCAGCCAGTCCCGGCCGGCCAGCGAGGGGAGTTTCTGAGGGTCAGCACCCACAACAGCTATACTTTCTCATGTTCAGGCGCATAAACGCGGTCGTAAAAATTTCGCAACATGCCCGCAGTAGCACCCCAGATGTATCTGTCGCCATAGGGCATCGCATAAAACCAGCGCTTTTTGCCCTGCCACTCCCGGCCATGGCGCAAATGATTGGCCGGGTTCATGAGGAACCCCAGCGGCACTTCGAAAATATCTGCAACCTCGCCCGGTTCGGGAATTGCGGTGAATCCCGGCTCAATAAGGGCAACAACCGGACAGATTCTGTAGCCGGTCCGGGTCTGGTAGACATCGAGAAACCCTACCGGTTCGATGAATTCGTGGGCAACGCCGGTTTCTTCTTCTGTTTCGCGAAGCGCAGCAGCGACTGGGCCTTCATCGGTTTCATCTATTTTTCCACCGGGAAAGGCCACCTGGCCCGGATGGCTCGGCAAATGTTCCGTGCGCTGGGTCAAAAGCACCGTCAGTTCCGGCTTGCGTTTTACCAGGGGCACCAGAACGGCGGCGGGTTTTTGCTCCGCCTCCCCATCAAATGTTGACCCCAGCGAGCGGTTCAAATCATCATCAGAGCGCAAGGCCGGTTTGGAAAAATCAATCGCCTCCAGGGGCACATTGGCTATCAGCCTGCGCGCTGCCAGCTCGCGAAATTCATTTGTCGAAAAGGTTAACAAGCTTGGTTCCTATATTCCGATTTCGCCCGCCCGCGCCATGGGCCAGAACCGCCCGGAACTCCACACACCGAACCATTCTTCACCCTCATGGTGCTTTTTCATCCCGAGATTGACCAAATCGTAAAAAATCGGGCGGTTTACCAGCGCTTCCAGCCGCCCGCGCAACAGGACATAGGGCTTAAGGCCTTCGGTGCCTTGTTCTTCCTCAAAACGAATCGGGTGTTCATCGTCGATGATCACATCATCGGCGGTTTTGGTGGTGAATTTTACGGTTTGGTCTTCACCTTTTCCCGTAGCTTCCATATGCACAATCAAAAACGGCGCATCATCCACGGAAATGCCGATTTTCTCCACCGGGGTGACAAGATAAATCTTGCCGTCCTCATCTTTGCGCAAAATAGATGAAAACAGCCGCACAAGCGGCTCGCGGCCAATAGGTGTGCCCATGTAGTACCACAGGCCATCAGCACCTATGCGTATGTCAATTTCGCCGCAAAATGGCGGATTCCACAGGTGAACGGGCGGCAGGCCCTTGGATTTTGAAACCGCCTTTTCCAGCGCCGCCAACCCGGCTGCGGGATCGGCCGTATCTGCGTCAATCGTGGTTAAATCGTCGTGATTCATCTGCATTCCAAACTTTTCTGGTCCGATCACTTTATCATGACCTAAATCTCACTATGCCTCATATCAGTCACGATTGCGGTGAAAAATGCCAACATCACTCAAGCTTTTGTGAGAGAGTGGGTAACGCAAACTCTTCTTATTCAACTTTGTTCTAACTATAGTGAGTCTCATGCAGACCATCAATGAAGCGGCTCGTCCAGAAGACGAAGAAATCGTCAAGACGATTGAAGAAACCGGCGCCAAGCTGTCCGCAGTTCGGGACGCCATCGGCAACATCATTTTTGGCCAGCAGGAGGTTGTTGATCTCGCATTGACCGCCATCCTGAGTGGCGGACACGCCCTGCTTGTTGGCCTGCCCGGCCTTGCAAAAACCCGGCTGGTGGAAACGTTCGGCCTTGTCCTGGGGCTGGATGAACGGCGCATCCAGTTCACGCCCGATCTGATGCCGGCAGATATTGTCGGTTCAGAAGTGCTTGAGGAAATGACCGACGGCAAGCGCTCGTTCAGGTTCATCAAGGGCCCGGTTTTCTCCCAGCTCCTGATGGCAGATGAAATCAACCGCGCCAGCCCGCGCACCCAGTCCGCTCTGTTGCAGGCCATGCAGGAGCATCATGTGACCGTTGCCGGCCAGCGCTACGATTTGCCGAAGCCTTTCCATGTGCTGGCAACCCAGAACCCGCTGGAGCAGGAAGGCACCTATCCGCTGCCGGAAGCGCAGCTGGACAGGTTCGTGCTTCAAATTGATGTACCCTATCCAGACTTTGATGCAGAACGCAAAATGCTGTTCGCCACAACCGGCACACTGGATGAGGTACCAAAACAGGCTATGACCGCCACGGAGTTGATCGCGGCGCAAGTTCTTATCCGCCAGATACCGGTTGGCGAAAAGGTAGTCGATGCGGTTCTAAAGCTTGTGCGCTCGGCAAGACCAACCGCCGAGGCAAGTGAAT
>JBPCVY010000125.1:0-16851 GCA_051010055.1 Hyphomicrobiales bacterium
ACGACAACGAGCCAAAGTCGACCTTCTAGGCGGCTTTCCGCTCCATGCCGGTTCTTGAACTCAATGGCATCACCAAACGTTTTGGTGCGCTCACCGCCAACGACAACATTTCGTTGTCGCTGGCGCGTGGCGAAGTTTTGGCGCTTTTGGGTGAGAACGGCGCAGGCAAGACAACTTTGATGAACATCCTTTTCGGTCACTATGTGGCCGATGAGGGCTCTGTTGAAATAAACGGGGAAGGGTTGGCAAAAGGCTCCACCGAAGCGTCCATTTGCGCCGGGATTGGCATGGTGCACCAGCATTTCACCCTGGCGGACAATCTTACCGTTCTTGAAAACATCATGCTGGGTACGGAGAGCTTGTGGTCGTGGCGCCAGGATGTGGGTATGGCGCGGCGCAAACTCGCCGATATGTCTGCTCAGTTCGGTCTTGCGGTGGATCCCGATGCAATGGTTGGCGACTTGTCGGTTGGCGAGCGCCAAAGGGTGGAGATACTCAAGGCGCTCTACCGTGATGCGCGCATTCTAATTCTTGATGAGCCAACAGCGGTGTTGACGCCGCAGGAAACAGCTTCCCTGTTCGAAACGCTAAAGCAACTCACCGCTGATGGCCTTTCGATTATTTTCATCTCTCACAAACTCCACGAAATTCTTGCAGTCAGCGACCGTGTTGCCGTTCTGCGCCGCGGGGCGATAGTTGGAACAGTGGAGACCGCCAAGGCGGACCGCAATCTGCTTGCGGAAATGATGGTTGGAGAAAAGGTAACCCGGCCTAAGCTTAAACCAATGAAAGCGGGCGCGCCGGTGCTTCAACTGTCGAATGTGGGCATTACCGGAGCTGACGGTGTGCCGTTATTGCGCGATGTCTCGCTCACCGTAAACGCCCACGAAATCGTTGGGATTGCCGGGGTTGCCGGGAATGGTCAGCGCGCGTTGGCCAGTTTACTGTCCGGCCTGACAATGCCCTCTGCCGGTGAAACGCTGTTATTTGGTGAGCAATTGCCGGCGGGCAGCCCATCCAAAATCGTTCACAAAGGGGTTGGGCGCATTCCGGAAGACCGCCATGCCCATGGGGTGGTGGGCGAAATGACCATATGGGAAAACCTTGTCAGCGAGGACTTGCACACCCCGGAAATTGCAAAATCTGGAATTTTCATCGATTCCACTGCCGCCCTGAACCGCGCAAACACGGCCATCGAACGCTACGACATCCGCTGCGAAGGCTCGCAGCAACAGGTGCGCCTACTTTCCGGCGGCAATATGCAAAAGCTCATTCTTGCCCGGGCACTCTCACCGGAGCCTTCATTCATACTCGCCAACCAGCCCGTGCGCGGCCTTGATGAGGGCGCTATTGCTTTTGTTCAAACGCAGCTTCTGGATGCGCGAAAGCGGGGTGCAGGTATTATTCTTATATCTGAGGATTTAGATGAATTATTAGCGTTAAGCGACAGAATTTGCGTTATTTTTCATGGAAATTTGTCTGAACCTTTTGCGTCGGGAAGCAAAACGGTACCTGAGATCGGGCTGATGATGGCCGGGCAGTTCTCCGCAGCTGAGGAGGCGCAAGTCCATGCAAATTGAGCCCAGGCAATCGATATCAATTGCACGCGCGGGATTTGCCACGATTGCCGCGATTTTCGCAGCATTGTTCCTGTGTTCCTTTTTGATTATGTGGACGGGAACCCCTGTTTTCTCCGCCTACTTTTTATTGTTCAAAGGCGCGTTCGGCTCCGCATTTGCACTGAACGAGACGCTGACGCGCTCAATCCCGCTCATATTCACCGGGCTAGCCGTTGCGGTGGCATTCCGTTCGAAATTTTACAATATCGGGGCAGAAGGCCAGCTTTATGCAGGCGCAATGGCGGCAACATTCTTCGGCACGGGCATGGTGCATCTGCCACCGTTTTTGATGGTGCCGTTTTTGATGATTTGCGGAGCGTTGGCCGGTGGTGCGCTGCTTATTGTGCCGGTGCTTTTGAAAACACGGCTCAAGGTGGATGAGGTGGTGACCACCTTATTGTTGAACTTCGTTGTGATTTTGCTGGTGAGCTATCTCATTGAAGGCCCGTGGAAAGACCCGATGGCGCTGGGCTGGCCACAGGCGGCGTCAATTGTCGATGAGGGGGTGTTACCACCGCTTCTGGCAAAAGGCCGGCTGCATCTGGGTCTCATTTTTGCCCTTGCCGCAGCGCTTATCGTCTGGGTGATGATGAAATACACCGTGCTGGGTTATGAAATCAAAGCTGTTGGCTATAACGCGCGGGCTGCGGAGTTCTCCGGTATTCGCGTGAACCGTATCGTCATCTACACGGCATTGATATCTGGTGGATTGGCAGGGCTTGCAGGCGTCAGCGAGGTGGCAGGGCTCAAAGGCTATCTCACCCGCGACCTCTCCCCTGGTTTTGGCTATACGGGCATAGCGGTGGCCATGCTGGCGCAGCTGCACCCGATAGGTGTCATACCCGCAGCGTTGTTTCTATCGGCCGTTTATGTGGGCGCTGATGCCATGAGCCGGGCGGTCAATATTCCCACCTACATCGCAGATGTGCTTGTCGGGGTATCGGTTCTCGCCATTTTGGTGAGCGTCATGCTCACCAACTACAGGATCAGGTGGCGATGATGGGCGATATTCTTGAAATCATCATGAATGTGGGCTTTTGGGCGGCGACTATTCGCATTGTCAGTCCGCTCATTTTCGGCACTTTGGGCGAGCTCATTTGCGAGCGGGCAGGGGTACTCAATCTGGGCATTGAAGGGATAATGACAGTTGGCGCCATGGCTGGCTGGATGTGGGTTTATCAAGGGGGCGATTTGTGGACGGGGGTGGTTTTTGCCGCCTTCATCGGCGCGCTGTTCGGTTTGCTCCATGCATCGTTCACCGTTTATCTTGGCGTTTCCCAGCATGTGACCGGTATTGGCATTACGCTTCTGGCATCATCGCTCAGCTATTTCGTCTACCGCATGTTGCTTCCGGCAGCCACGACACCGCCAAAAATTGAACCGTTTCAGAATACGCCCATACCGGTTCTTTCTGATATTCCGATGATTGGCGAGGCGGTATTCAACCAATCACCGCTCACTTACTTGGCGCTGCTGAGCGTTCCTGTGGTCTGGTACGTTCTTTACCGCACGCCCGTTGGGCTTGCGGTGCGTATGGCCGGTGAAAACCCAATGGCTGTGGAGGCCCAGGGCATTGATGTTCTGGCTGTGCGGACAGGCGCAGTTGTTGTTGGCAGCGCGTTGATGGCAATCGGTGGTGCATTCATCACCATGTCGTGGTTCGATGCCTTCTATTTCGGCATGATCAACGGGCGTGGCTGGATTTGCGTGGCGCTGGTAATTTTCGCTTCCTGGCGGCCGGGAAAGGCGCTTCTTGGCGCAATGCTGTTTGCCGGGCTTGAGGCTCTCCAGGTGCGGGCACAACAAAAGGCAGGGGCTGTCATTCCCTATCAATTCTTCCTCATGCTGCCCTATATCCTGTCAATTCTTGCTATGATTGTTATGGCGCGGCGCGCCCGTTATCCCCACGCGCTGCTTGTGCCATTCCGGCGCGGTGAGCGCCACTAATCTGGATTTTTCGAAAATGCTTGATCTGCTCATCAAAAATTGCACGTTGCCGGATGGACGCACCGGTCATGATATTGCGGTTAAGGACGGCAAGATTGCAGATATCGCGCCATCTGTTGCATGTGAATCGCGTGAGACAATCGATGCGGATGGAAACCTCGTAACGGCACCCTTTGTTGATCCGCACTTTCATCTCGATGCAGCGCTAAGCCTTGGCCTGCCGCGGCTCAACAAAAGCGGAACCCTCCTGGAAGGCATTGCCCTTTGGGGGGAACTGAAGCCGCTTTTGACCATCGAGGCGTTGAAGGAGCGCGCTAATGAACTCATCAGATGGTCGGTTGCGCGCGGGACTTTGGCAATCCGCTCCCATGTTGACACATCAGACGAGCGGCTTTTGGCTGTTGAGGCCTTGCTGGAGGTTAAAAAGGAAGTGGCACCCTGGCTGGATCTGCAGCTTGTGGCGTTTCCGCAGGATGGTTATTACCGCTCGCCCGGCGCTGTAGAGAACCTGAGGCGCGCCCTTGATATGGGCGTTGAGGTGGTGGGCGGTATTCCCCACTTCGAACGCACCATGAAAGATGGCCGCAAATCCGTGGTCGCCCTATGCGAACTTGCCGCTGAGCGCGGATTGCTCATTGATATGCATTGCGATGAAACAGACGATCCTATGTCGCGCCACATTGAAACCCTCACAAATGAAACCCAGAGACTGGGTTTGCAGGGCCGGGTGGCTGGTTCTCACCTGACATCCATGCATTCCATGGACAATTACTATGTCTCCAAGCTTTTGCCGCTTATGGCGGAAGCAGAAGTCACGGCCATTCCCAATCCGCTTATCAATATCGTCATCCAGGGCCGGCACGATACCTATCCCAAGCGCCGCGGCATGACCCGCATCAAGGAAATGCGCCAGTTCGGCATCAATGTTGCCCTGGGCCACGACTGCGTTATGGACCCCTGGTACAGCCTTGGCAGCCACGACATGCTTGAGGTTGCCCATATGGCGGTCCATGTGGGGCATATGACCGGCATTGATGAAATGAAGGAATTGTTCAATGCTGTGACGGTCAATTCTGCCAAAGTCATGCACCTGGACGGCTATGGGCTGGAAAAGGGCAAGAACGCGGACTTCGTTATCTTGCAGGCATCAGATGCGGTGGAAGCCATCAGGCTTAAGGCCCAGCGGCTATATGTGGTGCGGCGGGGGAACGTTATCAGCAAATCAGCGCCAATGATGGCCAACCTTACCCTTGGCAACGAAAACTTTGCCGTGGATTTTCGAAGATCGCTACCCGATAGCTGAGGTAAAAATCCGGACAAGTTCACCGGATTTTTTGAGATCACGCACAAGGCCGTGCTTTGTTTCCGGAACGATGGTGATTTGAGCGCCGGTGCCGCTCAGGCGCTCGGCATGGATACAATCTAGCCGGCTGTCTGCTCCGGCATAAATTTCAGCATTCTCAAGGTTCAAATTCGCAATATCGAAAACATGTAGTCGCAACCCATGGCGCAGGTGCGTTTCTGACAACTGGCGGTACCAGCGGAAATCCCCATGGCGCAATCGGCGGGCAGGGCCAATAAAAGTTTGCGGCGCAAAGGCCAGAATTTTGTTTGCGCCTGCATGTGCTCCGAAATAAAGGGCTGCAAATCCGCCCATGGAATTGCCGGCAAAAATAGTCTTGCGGTATCCGCCCATCAGGTCTTTCAGATACGAAGTAACATCAGCCATGGAGGCGCCCGCACCGCGCACGCCATCATGGTACCAGGTTTGGGCGTGATCGCGCAGATAGCCCCGCGTTACGGGAAAGCCAGATAAGAATTTTCTGAATTCAAAGGCCGGAATGCCAATGCCGTGCTTCAGTCCACCAAAGGTGATGATCAAAACATCACCGGTTCCTTCCATGAAGATGCCAGCATCGTCATCGCCCAGTTCATCGAAGCTGATGCCTTCGGGAATATGGCTTCTCGGTTCTTTTGCGGAAGTACCCATAAGAGGAATTTGGCGGCGCAGCTTCTCAGCATCAATCCCGAAAGGAGGGGTCTTCTTCGTCCAAGATGGCCTTCAACTCACCGAAATGATGCCGTGAGAAGGGGGCGTAGCTTTCAATTTCGCCGGCCACTTTGCGGGCAAGCTCATCGCTCATCACGCGCAATGGCTCGCCGGTCCATTTGGCCTTGATGTAGTTTTCAGCCGCGCGCTCGAAATAATACATCAGGTGGAATGCCTCAGCGACAGTTTCGCCGATGACCAAAAGGCCATGATTGCCCATAATCATGATCTTCTTTTTCGGGTCCTCGAACATGGACGCACAGCGTTCACCTTCAGATTCAAAGGCCAGGCCACCAAACTCATTGTCGATGACATAGCGTTCGAAAAACATCGCGGTATTCTGATCGATCGGGGGCAGGGTACTGTCCTGCAAGCTCGCCAGAACGGTTGCGTAGGTGGAATGGACATGAATTGCGCAGCGGGCATGGGGCACATTTCGGTGAAGCGGCGCATGCAGGCCCCAGGCGGTTGCATCTGGCGCATCCGGCCTGTCCAGGGTCTCAGGGTCATTTGCATCCAGCAACAGGAGATTACTTGCCTTGATACGCCGGAAATGCATGAGATTGGCGTTAATGAGGAACTGGGAACCGTCATCATTCACCGCCAGGCTAAAATGGTTGGCCACAGATTCATGGAAATCGAAGCGTTCGGTCCAGCGAAAAGCGCAGGCAAGGTCAACGCGCTCTTTATAGTGTTCTGGAACATTGCGGGGAAATGGTGTGGCGCTTGCGGTGGACATGAGCTTTCTCCCAAGTAAAGCCTGAGCATTTCTTGGAATTTGCTCTTATCCGATCAAAAGCGCAAGGATGCAAAACGGTTACCGGTAAAAAATATTTGGCAAGCCTTTGCCAGCTGCTTCTGGAACTGCAATAAACATTCCCCATCAATTTGCGAGGTGCTTATGTCGGGACCACTTACCGGTGTAAAGATCATCGATTTGACGAGCATGGTATCCGGGCCATTGGCGACCATGACCCTTGCCGACCAGGGAGCCGATGTTATCAAGATAGAAGCCCCGGCTGGCGATCATGCCCGTCATGTTTCCCGGGGGCAGGGCGGATTTTCCGCAGCCTTTCTCAACAATAACCGGAACAAGCGCTCTGTTGTTCTGAACCTTAAGAAGGCCGAAGGGCTTGAGGCCCTGTTCCGGCTCGTTGAGGGGGTAGATGTTCTCATTCAAAATTTCAGGCCCGGCGTGGCTGAGCGTATCGGTGTCGGGGAAGATGCGGTGCGTTCGGTGAACCCGTCAATTGTGTATGTTTCCATATGCGGGTTCGGGTTTGAGGGCCCTTATGCCCAAAAACCGGTTTTTGACCCGCTTATCCAAGCTCTTTCCGGGCTCACAACCGTGCAGGCTGGCTCTGATGAAGACCGGCCAAGGCTTGTGCGGACCATATTGCCGGACAAACTCACCGGCATTCAGGGGGCGCAAGCCATAGCGGCGGCCCTTTTTGCCCGCGAGCGCACAGGTGAGGGCCAGCATGTGCGCCTTTCCATGCTCGATACCCTTGTTTCGTTCTTGTGGAGCTCGGATATGGGCGGGCACACATTTGTCGGTAACGAAATGACAGTTGAGAAAGCGCAGTCATTCATCGATCTTGTTTATGAAACCAAGGATGGCTTTGTTTCTATCGCCATTCAGCAAAACAAGGACTGGCAGGGCTTTGCGCGGGCTGTAGAAAGGCCCGAACTTGGCGAAGATGAGCGGTTTTTGACGCCAGCACTGCGCGAGAAATTCAAGAATGAGCGCATGGCGATCACGCAAGAGGAAGTAAGGCGCTTTGTGACTGCTGATATTCTCGAACGGTTAGAGGAACAAGATGTGCCATGCGCACCGGTTCTAACCCGCCGTGAAATGCGCGATCACCCGCAAGTTGCCGCCAATAATGTGGTTATGGAAAGCGACCATCCGCAAGCCGGCAGGTTGCGCCAGGCAAGGCATCCGGCAGAATTTTCTCAAACTCCAGCCAAATTGCGTTTCGGTGCGCCGGTATTGGGGGAACACACCCATGAAATTCTGTCTGAGGCAGGGTTCTCTGAGGATGAGATTGAAACGCTTCTACAGAGTGAAGCGATATTCACGGCGCGTACCGCAGAAAGGGCCTGACAGTGATTGAGTTTTTCTATGCGCCAACCCCCAATGGCTGGAAAGTGGCGATTATGCTGGAAGAGTGCGGGTTTGATTATGAAACCCGGCTGTTGCGCCTGAGCGAAGGCGATCAGTTCAAGCCTGAATTCCTTGCCATCAGCCCAAACGCCAAAATGCCGGCAATTCTTGACCATGTTGTTGAGGGCGAGTCGGTTCCAGTGTTCGAATCCGGTGCAATATTGATTTATCTCGCCGAAAAAGCAGGGCGGTTCATGCCCACCGATCCCATGGGCAAGAAAGAAACCCTTGAATGGCTGTTCTGGCAAGTTGGCAACCAGGGCCCGCTTGCCGGCCAGCTTAGCCATTTCGTCAATTATGCCCCCGAGGGCCAGGACTATTCCCGCGAGCGCTACGCCGGAGAGTATGACCGCAATCTTGCTGTGCTCGAGCGCCGGTTGGCCGGCAGGGACTATATTCTGGGCAAATATTCGATTGCCGATATGATTTGTTTTCCCTGGGCGTTTATCGCCAAATCGCTTGGTGCTTCGTTGGATGAGTTTCCAAATGTTGCCGCCTGGCGCCAGCGGATTAAGGAGCGCCCGGCTGTTATGCGGGCCATCGACCTCTACAAGGACAGGCAAAACCGCGGCCAGTCAAATGCCCAGAACAATGCAATTCTTTTTAATCAATCAGCTGAACATTTTAAAGTTAAGTGATTGAAAATAAAGAATTTTAAAGGTTGGGCGATTGTGTCGCGTTGCGGCGTACTTGCCAGCGGCACATAGTCAATGTTACGCACGAGTTTGTGTTCTTGATTTCAATCAAGGCTAGGATGCTTTTTTGCTATAATTTTGGAGCCCTGACAGAGTTTTCGCGTGTCATTTTGTGGAAGGGGTGTCATGAACTACGAAGCAGAATTTGAAAAAGCCGTTGATGCGGTGCGCGATGAGGGCCGCTATAGGGTTTTTGCTGATTTGGAACGGCTTGCCGGCCGGTTCCCCCATGCCCTCAACCATGGTGATGGCCCCGATGAAGTGGTCATCTGGTGCTCCAACGATTATCTCGGCCAGGGGCAAAATCCGGTGGTGATCGATGCTGCCCGCGAGGCGCTGACCACGATGGGCGCAGGTTCAGGCGGCACCCGCAATATTTCCGGCACACACCATATGCTGGTCAAGCTGGAATGGGAATTAGCCAGCCTGCACAGCAAGTCATCGGCGCTTTTGTTCACTTCAGGCTATGTTTCTAATTCCGCGACCCTTTCGACGTTGGCAAAACTGCTGCCGGGCTGCGCAATCTTCTCCGATGAGCTAAATCATGCTTCCATGATTGACGGTATCCGCCAGTCAGGCGCTCAAAAGAAAATTTTCCGCCACAATGATCTCGCTCATCTGGAAGAACTTTTGCAATCGGTTCCTGCATCCTGCCCAAAATTGATTGCTTTTGAATCCGTTTACTCAATGGATGGAGACATTGCGCCGATCGAAGCCATTTGTGATTTGGCCGACAAGCAAGGTGCGATGACCTATCTTGATGAAGTCCACGCGGTTGGCCTTTATGGCGAGCATGGTGGCGGTGTTTCTGAAAGAGAGGGCATTGCCCACCGCCTGACGGTCATCGAAGGCACGCTGGCCAAGGCGTTTGGCTGTCTTGGCGGCTATATTGCAGCATCAACCGCGCTTATCGATGCGGTGCGCTCCCACGCGCCGGGCTTTATCTTCACATCTTCGCTTCCGCCAGCGGTTGCCGCAGGCGCTCTTGCCAGTGTGCGCTATCTCAAGCAACATAACGAGTTGCGAGAGCGTCACCAGGAACGTGCTGCAGCTTTAAAAAAACTCCTTTCAGCTGCGGGCCTGCCTGTCATGGAAAGTGTATCCCATATTGTTCCACTGCAGGTGGGTTGCCCGGTCCGCGTCAAGCAGATTACCGATTTGCTGATGCTTGAGCATGGCATTTATGTGCAGCCGATCAATTTCCCGACCGTGCCGCGTGGTACGGAACGGTTGCGCCTGACGCCGACACCGTTCCACGATGATATTCTCATGAAACAGTTTGTCGACGCCTTGCTTGATGTGTGGGCGAAGGCCGGGCTGAAACTCAAAAACGCGGCCTGATCAGCGCCAATCAGACTGTCCAGCTGCGTCCATCCAGGCAAATCGCACGGAATTCTTCACCGTTGAGCGCCTGATAGGGATGTTGCGCTTCCAATGCCGATGAGTAGCTGTCGGCTGGTTCACAATAAAGAACGCCCAGGACAACCGGCAGGCCATTGCCATCCGTTTTGGCAAGAGCTGTAGCAAGCGCCCAGTTGGTTTCATCATGCACGGTCGCTTTTGAAGGATCATCGGTGATGGAGAGCGTTCCACTCTGCCCCTCGAAAACCAGACCCTTTTCACTATCGTGACCGAACAATAACGGCTCGCCATGCTGGGCGCGCACCGCATTATCTGCAGTGGTTTTCTTGTCTGCCAAACCACCCCAAACACCATCGTTATAGACAATGCAGTTCTGGAAAATTTCAACCAGGGAGGCGCCTTGATGGGCATGGGCCCGTTTCAGCATTTGCGGCAGGTGATCAAGAATAGTATCGGCTGAACGCGCCACGAACCTTGCACCAGATCCCAACGCCAAGAGCGCGGCATTCATGGGGTTGTCCACCGAACCGCCCGGTGTAGACGGTGAGCGCGTGCCAATGCCGGATGTGGGAGAATACTGGCCCTTGGTGAGGCCATAAATGGCGTTGTTGAGCAGCAGAAGGTTGAGATCCACGTTGCGGCGCAAGGCATGAACGAGATGGTTGCCGCCGATTGACAGGAAATCGCCGTCACCGCCGATCACCCACACATCAAGCTCAGGATTGGCGAGCTTCACACCGGTGGCAACGGCGGGTGCCCGGCCATGAATGGTGTGAAATCCATATGTGGAGACATAGTAAGGAAAGCGTGCAGCGCAGCCGATGCCTGAAATGAGCGCCACTTCATGAGGTGCGCGGCCAATTTCTGCGAGAACCGAGCGCATGGCTTTCAAAATCGCATAGTCGCCACAGCCCGGGCACCAACGAACTTCCTGATCGGTGGTGAAGTCTTTTGCTGTGAGTGTCTCGTTCATCTCATACCTCCAGCAAGGCGCGTACGGCTGCCTTGATATCTTCAGTCTTAAGCGGTTGGCCGGTCACCTGGTTCATGGCTTTGGCAGGGATCAGGAATTCCGCGCGGATCAGTTTGACAAGCTGGCCTGTATTCATTTCAGCCACCAGCACATGCTCATAGCTGGCAAGCAGCTCTTTCAGACCGTGCGGGAATGGCATGAGATTGCGCAAATGCAGATGGGCAACGTCTATGTCCTCCGCGCGCAACTCGGTTACTGCCGTACTGAGCGAGCCATATGTGGAACCCCAGCCAACAACAAGCACACCGCCTGATGAATTGCCCTGATCGACCTGGGCGGGCGGGATAATATCAGCAACCCGGGAAATCTTTTCTGCCCGCAAATCTGTCATCCGCTGATGATTTGCCGGATCATATGAAATATGGCCGGAACCCTCTGCTTTTTCGATGCCGCCAATCCGGTGCTGCAATTCAGGCGTGCCCGGTTTCACCCATGGCCGGGCCAGGGTCTCTTCGTTCCTTGAAAATGGCTCAAAACCTTCAGTTGCGGTGAAAAATGAAGGTGTAAGGTCCGGCAAGGCGTCCAACTCAGGCACGCGCCAGGGCTCAGATGCATTGCCCACATAACCATCGGCCAGAATAATGACCGGGGTCATGTAGGTCATGGCGATTCTTGCTGCATCCAGCATGGCCTGGAAACATTCAGATGGGGTTGCTGGGGCAATAATCGGGCAGGGGGCTTCACCATGGCGCCCGTACAGGGCCATCATCAAATCGGCCTGCTCGGTTTTAGTCGGCATGCCGGTTGAAGGGCCTGCGCGTTGCACATCAATCAATATGAGTGGCAGCTCTGTGGCGACTGCCAGACTTAAGGATTCCGACTTTAACGAGACGCCGGGCCCGGATGAACCTGTAACCCCGAGCGCGCCGCCGTATGAAACCCCAACCGCTGCTGATGCTGCTGCAATTTCATCTTCTGCCTGGAACGTGACAACACCTTTTCCCTTGAGCTTTGCCAGTGCATGAAGCAGGCCCGATGCGGGGGTAATGGGGTATGAACAATAGACTATCTTGACACCGGAACAGGTGGCAACAGCTGCAAGGCCATTGGCAAGCGCCTCAATTCCGGTAACAGTTCTGTATTGTCCGGCCTCAAAAAAACCACCTCTGGCATGGGCAGCAAGATCACCGCCAATTTCCATGGTTTCACCGAAAGCATGGCCTGCATTGAGGGCAGCTACGTTGGCAGCGGCAACTTCGGGGATTTTGGCGAATTTTGTTTCAAGCCACGACTGTGTCGGCTTGCGTTCTCTGTCGAACATCCAATAGGTGAGCCCGAGAGCCCAGAAGTTCTTCGCCCGGTTGGCTTGCTTTTTGCTGACACCTGTTTCGGCCACCGCTTCACCGGTGAGGCGCGAGATTTCAATCTGGCACAGGGTGTAGCCGTTGAGCGAGCCATCTTCGATGGGATTGGCTTCATACCCCGCCTTGGTGAGATTGCGATCAGTAAAGGTGCCCGTATCGACAATGAGCAAGCCGCCTTCACGCAAATCGGCTAAGTTCATTTTCAATGCCGCCGGATTGAAGGCAATCAAGACGTCAACAATATCTCCGGGAGTCAAAACTTTCGGGCCGCCAAACTGTATTTGAAATGCGGAAACACCGAACGTGGTTCCCACAGGCGCCCTGATCTCGGCTGGAAAGTCCGGGAAGGTAAAAAGATCATGGCCGGTAAGGGCCGATGATTTGGCAAACTCACCACCCAGAATTTGAACGCCGTCCCCGGAATCTCCGGCAAATCTCACAGCAACACCATCGGCTTTGACGGCTGATGCTGTCCGATCAGCTTGTTGCAGATTCACTGCCCTGTTCCTCTAAATTCAAAATTTCCAGCGTCCTATCATAGCAGAAATGTTTTTGCGAGATCATGATTGCAAATAATTGATCAATTCCTCATTTGCCCAAAAGAAAACCGGCCCGCGGGTGCGGGCCGGTTTATAGGATTTGTATATCCGGTTGTTCTTAGAAGAAGAACCATGCGCCGAACTGCATGCGGAATGCATCTTCGGTGCGCTTGCGGCAGACCGAGTTGCTGCGATAGGTGGTTGTACCTTCTGTACATGCGCCACCACCTGCAATTGCCAACGGATCGGTTGCGCCGACTGAAGAGTTTACAGGTTCAGTGATCGCATCTGGATCTGGTCCTGTAAGATCGCCGTAGTCCTCGTTTCCGAAGCTATAGCCCTTGAGGTAGTTGTTGCGCAGCCGCTTGCGGCCATAGATGCCTTCCAGGCCAAGACGCATCTGGCGTACAGGCTGCCAGATAATGTTGGCGTGGACGGTCTGGACGCTCGAATAGTTGACGCCCACGTTCTGCGCACGGTCAGACGGCTTCACGATGCCCCACTGAACGTTGAAGGAAGTGGTGTCGGTCACGTCGAACGAAAGACCTGCATAACCACCGAAAGCACGGTTCTTGACGTACTTGGCGTTAGAGCATTCCGCTTTTGCCTCAACCGTACCAGGAACGACAGCACCACCGAAACCAGCGTTGTTGTTCGTGTCGAAATCAATCGGTATGTCACAATCATTCATCATCAACGATTGTGTTTTTCACTGCTTTTACTTGCAAACGCATCAAATCAACCGCCGGCAAGCCACCGTCAGAACTATGTGATTCACGCTGGATTTTCAGATTTTCAAGGGCAGCCAAAAAGAAACCGCCGGCGCATCCGCCGGCGGCTCAAACAAATTCAGGCGTAAAACTTGGCCTATGGGCAAGTTACTCGGTGGGAATAGCCGGGCCATCAGGACTGATCGACTTCAGGTACACCAGCAGATCCGCCCGTGCTGTGTCTTTTTTCACGCCGGCAAATGCCATTTTCGTTCCCGGAAGCCACCCTTTTGGCTTGGCGATGAACCCATTGAGCGCCTCGTAAGTCCATTCGCCGCCCTTATCCGTCAACGCGCCTGAATAGGAAAAGCCTGATGTTGCGCCCAGTGCGCGGCCAACAATATTGTGCAGATTGGGACCGACTTTGTTGGCCCCACCGGCATCAACCGTGTGACAGGCGGCACATTTCTTGAACTGCTTTTCGCCCTTGCCAACATCACCTGCAGCAAGAAGCTGTGCCAGCGGCACTTCTTCTTTGGCTTCTTCGCTTGCCGCCGCGCCCGCAGAGCTGTCGGCAATCTCCATGGCAAAGCCCGGTTTTTCGGGCTGTTCTGCATGAAACAGCACATCAGACAAGGTGTTCAACCCGAGCACGATCAAAAACGTAAACAAAAGCGCTCCGGCGATCTTGTTGAATTCAAAGCTGTCCATCATTTTAAATACATCCCCTGCGCGGCCAACCGTGGCCAAATTCATTTAAGCCGATGCTGGCGTAGGTGCGGAAACTAATTGTTTCAGGTGCCGCTTGCAATACGTATAAACGGGGTGTGCGCACATTTGCCGCGCCACCTAGAAAACACCCCAAATCCGTTCAAAAACATAGTAAAATCCCTTATGTCAAAATCCTCGACTGCAATTCTGATTCCCGCCCGCATGGCCTCCGAACGTTTGCTTGGAAAACCGCTTGCCGATCTGGGCGGGGTTCCAATGATTGTGGAGGTGATGCGCCGCGGGGAGGAAACGGGCCTGGGGGCCGTGCTGGTGGCCGCAGGAGAGCTGGAAATTGTCTGCGCGGTTGAGAACGCCGGAGGCACGGCTGTTCTGACCGATCCGGATTTACCCTCAGGTTCAGACCGCATTGCCGCAGCCCTGGAAAAAACCGACCCGGAAGGTGCGATTGAATATGTCATCAACCTGCAGGGCGATTTGCCGACAATCTCCCCAGCTGCAATCTCTGCCTGCCATAAGGCGCTGATTGAGAGCGGGGCCGACATCGCCACCCTTGTGGCCGAAATCGATGATGACAGTGAGCTTGCCGATCCAAATGTCGTCAAGGCGCTTGTCCATTTCGATACCGGCACCACAATTGCCCTGGCTGATGATTTTATGCGCATTCTACCTGGTGACTGGCAGGGCGGGCATTATCATCACATTGGCATCTACGCTTACCGCCGCGCCGCCCTTGCCAGGTTCGTTGCCCTTCCCCAGTCGGCGCGCGAAAAGGCGCGCAAACTGGAACAGATGCGTGCGCTTGATAACGGTATGAAAATTGCCGTAAGTCTCGTTGACACCATACCCTTTGGTGTTGATACTCCCGCCGATTTGGAACGCGCCCGGCAGGTTCTGGCCCAGCGCAACTAGGGCCTCGGCCTTGAGAAAGAGAACACGCCGGTGACGGACACAAAAAAGAAAATTGTTTACCAGGGCGAGCCCGGGGCCAATTCGCATATTGCCAGCATCGAAGTCTATCCTGACTACGAGCACGTGCCCTGCCCCACATTTGAAGACGCTTTTTCGGCTGTTGCGGCGCGCGAAGCAGACCTTGCGATGATACCTATCGATAATTCGGTGGCGGGCCGGGTTGCGGACATTCACCATCTGCTGCCTGAATCGAACCTTTACATTATCGGCGAGCACTTCGTGCGCATTCATCACCAGCTTCTTGCCAGTGAAGCCGCTAGCCTCGACACCATCAAAACGGTCCACTCTCATGTGCACGCAATAGGCCAGTGCCGCAAACTCATCCGCGAGCTTGGCCTGAAAGCGGTGATTGAGGCCGACACGGCAGGCGCTGCCAATCTTCTTGCCGAGAACCCCAACCCGTCTGAATCAGTAATCGCCACCAGGCTTGCTGGCGAGATTTACGGGTTGAAAACCCTGCGCGAGAATGTTGAGGATGCCGACCACAACACCACACGCTTTATTATACTAGCCCCCGAACCTGATGATGCAGAACCTGAAGACCATCCAGTTATCACATCGTTTGTGTTCCGTGTGCGCAACCTTCCGGCAGCTCTTTATAAAGCCATGGGCGGGTTTGCCACCAATTCGGTGAACATGACCAAGCTTGAATCCTATCAGCTTGAAGGCGAGTTCTTTGCCACCCAATTCTATGCCGACGTGGAAGGGCACCCGGAAGACCGCAGCCTGCACAATGCGCTGGAAGAGCTGGCCTTCTTTTCTTCCGAACTCACAGTGCTCGGCGTTTACAAGGCCCACCCTTACCGCCGGAACATCCGCGAGCCGGAAGCGAAATCAAACGGCAGGTGAATTGTTTCGCTTGTTTGATTTCGCTCGCGTTTGTTTCTTCGCTCACGCCAGTTCGTGCTTGCGCACTCGGTCTATGGCCGATCAACTTAGCCGCCTTCGCTCTGCTACGGCGGGTTGATCTTGTGCGCGGGCGTGGCGCACTTGCGGTCTTAGTCTTTTCTCGTGAACCTCATCCCGAGCGGGGCTAGCCTCAGTCGAGGGATGAATGCAAGCACGGTGGTTGTTTCTTTTCTCTTTTCATCCCTCGAGACGGTGGCTACGCCACCTCCTCGGGATGAGGATTGGAGGTGCCGCACCCGCTCAACCTCTTGGTGAGGAGGCGCGAAGCGCCGTCTCGAACCATGGCGGTGGATTTTTACCCATGCAAAATCGTTCCCGGACAGCGCGAACTGGCGTGACGCTCTAGGAGCGAAGCGACAAGGGGCCAAGCGGCCCCCGGCGCCACTGCGCCGCCCATGCGGAGGCATCTCCCGGCAGGGAGATTGCCGCGAGCTCAAACAATGGAAATGCAGGCCGATGAAAACTGCGATCCGATGCTAGTTTATTGCAGCCGTCACCGGCCTCCATATGGCGACTTGACGAGCCCGTTTAACGGGGCCCGACACATGTTGCCTTGCCTAACGGCTCAAACAACGATGGCCAGCGTCTTCACCAGGCAATCGAAACGAATTTGCCCGCCACCGGAGCCGAAACTCCGGAGGTCAGCACCAACGTCCGCAAGCGAAAGAAAAGTGCTGAGCTAGCACTCAGGCAGCTTCCCCAGGCGGGGAGGCGGTCTGGCTGTTGCTTGGAATGATCAGCTTAGCCGCCTTCGCAAGTGCTTCGGCGGGCTGATCTTGTTGCGCCCGGTCAGGCCGTGCCGCATGGATCAAGAT
>JBPCVY010000126.1:0-9534 GCA_051010055.1 Hyphomicrobiales bacterium
TGCCGGAGGGCACCGAGATGGTGATGCCCGGCGACAATGTTGAGATGAATGTTGAGTTGATCGTGCCGATCGCCATGGAAGAGAAGCTGCGCTTCGCTATCCGTGAAGGCGGCCGCACCGTCGGCGCTGGCGTCGTCTCGTCGATTATTGAGTAAGGACTGAAGGGCGCGGGGGTCTGACAAGGCCCCGCGTTCCGATCAAGGGTTAGGGGTGTAGCTCAGTTGGTAGAGCGGCGGTCTCCAAAACCGCAGGTCGGGGGTTCGAGACCCTCCGCCCCTGCCAGGACAAGGCAAACACAGTAGTGAGCGATAATGGCAAAGACAAATCCATTTGAGTTTTTGCAACAGGTTCGCGCGGAAACCTCGAAAGTAACGTGGCCGACGCGCAAGGAGACAATGATCACCACCGTCATGGTGCTGATCATGGTTGCGCTTGCAAGTGTGTTTTTTCTGATCGCAGACCAGATTTTGAGCTGGATGGTCGGATTTATTATCGGCTAGCGGGCAGATTGGAACCGGAATTCGCTATGGCAATGCGTTGGTATATTGTTCACGCCTATTCAAACTTCGAGAAGAAGGTGGCGGACGCAATCAAGGAACAGGCTCTGGCTCAGGGGTTGGAAGACCTGTTTGAAGAGGTGCTGGTTCCAACCGAAGAGGTTGTTGAGGTGCGCCGTGGGCGCAAGGTCACATCCGAGCGCCGTTTTTTCCCAGGCTACGTGCTGGTGAAAATGGAGCTTACCGATGCGGCTTATCACTTGATCAAGAATACGCCGAAAGTGACCGGATTTCTTGGCACGGAAAACAAGCCAATTCCGATTTCCGAGGAAGAGGCAAACCGCATTCTGCATCAGGTGCAGGAGGGTGTGGAGCGTCCACGTCCGTCTGTCACGTTTGAGATTGGCGAGCAGGTACGCGTTTCCGATGGACCATTTGCTTCGTTCAATGGTCATGTCGAGGAAGTGGATGAAGAAAGGGCGCGGCTGAAAGTTGCAGTGTCCATTTTTGGCCGGGCAACGCCGGTCGAACTCGAATACGGGCAGGTCGAGAAGCTTTAGGGCTCGCTCTGTACCGTTTATCCGGTGGAAGGCCGGCTGGAAACGCGCTGCCATGCGGATTTCAGCTCAAGGCCGGACCACCAGCCCTGAGAACCGAAGACAGATGCCGGAACGCCGGCATTTAGAGAAAGGGAAAAAATGGCAAAGAAGATTGAAGGATATCTCAAATTGCAGGTGCCAGCTGGCGCTGCAAATCCGTCGCCGCCAATTGGCCCGGCGCTCGGTCAGCGCGGTCTCAACATCATGGAGTTCTGCAAGGCTTTTAATGCAGCAACCCAGGATTTGGAGCCAAACTCACCGATCCCGACCGAAATCACGATTTTTCAGGATAAGTCGTTCACATTTACGACCAAGACGCCGCCAGCGTCTTACTTCCTGAAAAAGGCTGCCAAGCTCGAAAAAGGCGGCCAGGAGCCAGGCCGTGAAGTTGCCGGTTCTGTAACCATGGCGCAGGTGCGTGAAATCGCTGAAGCAAAGATGGTGGATCTGAACGCAAACGACATCGATCAGGCCGCTAAAATTATTGCAGGCTCTGCCCGTTCCATGGGCCTTGAGGTTAAGGGGTAAGCGTCATGGCAAAACGTGGAAAAAGATTCGAAAGTGCCGTAGAAAGCATTGAAAAAACAAAAGTTTATGCGCTCGATGAAGCAGTAAAGCTGGTCAAAGGCGCAGCCCAGGCAAAATTCGACGAAACCGTTGAAGTTGCGATGAATCTAGGCGTTGATCCGCGCCATGCTGACCAGATGGTCCGCGGTGTTGTTGAGTTGCCGAACGGTTCAGGCCGGAACGTGCGCGTTGCGGTTTTTGCAAAAGACGCCAAGGCTGAAGAAGCCAAGGCTGCAGGCGCTGATATTGTTGGCGCTGAAGATCTGATGGAAGCGGTGCAGAAAGGCGAGCTCAACTTTGATCGGTGCATTGCAACGCCGGACATGATGCCGCTTGTTGGCCGTCTCGGCAAAATCCTCGGTCCGCGCAACCTGATGCCGAACCCGAAGGTTGGCACTGTTACGGCTGATGTTGCTGAGGCCATCAAGGCTGCCAAAGGCGGAGCGGTTGAGTTCCGTGTTGAAAAGGCAGGCATTGTCCAGGCTGGTGTCGGCAAGGCGAGCTTTGATGAAAAGAAGCTGGAAGAGAATGTGCGCGCTTTCGTTGATGCGGTTTTGAAGGCCAAGCCAACAGGCGCCAAGGGCACGTTTGTGAAGCGTGTCTCAATGAGTTCGACAATGGGCCCGGGCGTAAAGCTCGACCTTGCGTCTATTACCGCCGGGAACTGATCCCAGCGGTGAAGGGTTTTCAGCATCTGGCCTCATGTCCGGTGCTGAAAAACATCCGCGGTGTGAAGTTTAAGCACAGCGGATAAGACCTGTCCGAGATTGCCGGCGTAGAGCGATTGTTCTGCTTAAAACACCAGCCTGCATGAGATGGGGACAAACTTTCCGGCGGATGCTTAGCTCCGCTTTGGATTGGTTTGAACCTCCGTTCCCGAGGGCCACGCCAGTGGTTTGAGGGCGACAGGCAAATGAGCGCCATGTGGCCTCTTTGCCCATCAAGGGGGAGAGACTGCATGACAGTCGTGAACCGGCAGTCGAAGGGGTTTCTGGAGACTGCCTGGCAGGAGTGAGCAAGTGGATAGAGCACAAAAAGAAGAGCTCGTCGCAACAATGCATTCAACATTGAAAGATGTTGGAACTGTTGTTGTGACCCACAATCTCGGACTTACGGTCGCCCAGATGACTGATCTGCGCCACCGCATGTCTGAGGAGGGAGCTTCGCTGAAAGTAGCGAAGAACCGTCTCGTCAAGCTCGCTCTTGAAGGTACGGACGTAGAAGGCATCAAGGATTTGTTCACCGGTCCAACGGTGATCGCTTATTCCGATGATCCGGTTTCTGCGGCCAAGGTTGTGTCCAAATACGCCAAAGAGAACGAAAAGCTTGTTGTTCTCGGTGGTGCTATGGGCTCGACCGTTTTGGATCAGGCTGGTGTGAAAGCACTGGCTGATTTGCCGTCTCTGGACGAACTGCGCGCCAAGCTGGTGGGCATGATCCAGACCCCGGCGACCCGTATTGCAGGCATTATGCAGGCGCCGGGTGGCCAGGTGGCAAGGGTCCTCAACGCCTACGCCTCCAAGGGCGAAGCAGCGTGATGGTGCTTCCCTGTAACCAGGTTCAAACCAATCTGAAGTGAGTGAAAAAATGGCTGATTTGGAAAAAATTGCTGAAGACCTGTCCAACCTGACAGTTCTTGAAGCTGCTGAGCTTTCAAAAATGCTCGAAGATAAATGGGGCGTTTCTGCTGCTGCACCGGTTGCAGTTGCTGCTGCTGGCGCTCCGGCAGCTGGAGATGCTCCGGCTGAAGAAAAGGACGAATTTGACGTGATCCTCGCCTCTTTCGGCGACAAAAAAATCAACGTCATCAAGGAAGTCCGCGGCATCACCGGTCTTGGCCTGAAAGAAGCCAAAGACTTGGTCGAAGGCGCACCGAAGCCTGTGAAGGAAGGTGTTCCGAAGGCCGAAGCCGAGGAAATCAAGTCCAAACTCGAAGAAGCTGGTGCGACTATCGAGTTGAAGTAGTGCTTGTGTTGGCGCCGGGATTTGGTTTCGCTGAATCCCGGTACCGGCATTGCGATAAAGAGTTTTGTGACGGTTTTTCACGGCGGCTTCTGAAAATGAAGCGGTCGCGGAATACCGTTAAACGCCGTTAGCCCGGCGCATTTTGGGCGAATAAAGGAACCAACATGACGCAAACCCTCACCGGATCAAAGCGTGTTCGTAAATATTTCGGCAAGATTGCCGAACAAGCCAAGATGCCGAACCTTATCGAGGTCCAAAAGGAATCCTACGCTCAGTTCCTTCAGGTCGAAGAGCCGAACGGAGGCCGTATCGAAGAGGGACTTCAGGCTGTCTTCAAATCGGTTTTCCCGATTACGGACTTTGCCGGCATCTCGACACTGGAATTCGTGCGCTACGATTTTGAGCCGCCGAAATATGACGTGGAAGAATGCCAGCAGCGCGGTATGACTTTTGCAGCGCCTCTGAAGGTTACGCTGCGGCTTATCGTTTTCGAAATCGATGAAGATACCGGCGCCAAATCAGTCAAGGATATCAAAGAGCAGGACGTTTACATGGGCGACATGCCGCTCATGACCAAAAACGGCACGTTCGTTGTAAACGGCACGGAGCGGGTTATCGTCTCGCAGATGCACCGCTCTCCGGGCGTTTTCTTTGATCACGACAAGGGTAAAACCCATTCGTCAGGCAAGCTTCTGTTTGCAGCACGCATCATTCCTTACCGTGGCTCATGGCTCGATTTTGAATTCGATGCCAAGGACTTGGTACACGTGCGAATCGACCGCCGCCGCAAACTGCCGGTGACAACTCTGTTGCTGGCGCTTGGGCTGGACAGCGAAGAAATTCTTCATTTCTTCTATGACACGGTTACCTATAAGCGTGCGCCGAAGGATGTGGGCTGGAAAACGCCTTTTGTGCCGGAACGCTACAGGGGCATCAAACCGGCATCCGATCTTGTTGATGCGAAAACCGGTAATGTGGTTGTTGAGGCAGGTAAGAAGGTAACACCTCGCCTTGCCCGCAAACTTGCAGAAGAAGGTCTCAAAGAGCTTCTGGTTCAGGATGCGGATTTGCACGGCCAATTCGTCGCCGATGAGCTGGTAAACCCTGATACCGGTGTCATCTACGCTGAAGCCGGCGAAGAGATCAATGAGGAGGTGCTCACTCGCCTCAAGGAAGAGGCGGGCTACAAGCAGCTGCGTCTTCTCGATATTGATCACATCAATACCGGCGCCTTTATCCGCAACACCTTGAACGCTGACAAGGCGGAGAACTACGAGCAGGCTCTGCTTGAAGTTTACCGCGTCATGCGTCCGGGCGAGCCGCCTACGAAGGAAACTGCTGAAGCGCTTTTCAACGGCCTCTTCTTTGATCCGGAGCGCTATGACCTTTCCGCGGTTGGCCGCGTGAAAATGAATATGCGCCTTGAGTTGGATGCACCTGATACCCACCGCACCTTGCGTAAGGACGACATTCTTGCGGTTATCAAGACGCTTGTTGGTCTGCGGGACAGTAAGGGCGAAATCGACGATATTGATCATCTTGGCAACCGGCGTGTGCGCTCGGTTGGCGAGTTGATGGAAAATCAGTACCGCATCGGCCTGGTGCGCATGGAACGCGCCATCAAGGAGCGCATGTCTTCGGTCGATGTCGACACTGTGATGCCGCATGACCTGATCAACGCCAAACCGGCAGCGGCTGCCGTGCGCGAGTTCTTTGGTTCCTCGCAGCTGTCACAGTTCATGGACCAGACCAACCCGCTTTCGGAAGTCACCCACAAACGCCGCCTGTCGGCGCTTGGGCCAGGGGGTCTTACCCGCGAGCGTGCTGGCTTTGAAGTGCGCGACGTGCACCCCACCCACTATGGCCGCATCTGTCCGATTGAAACTCCGGAAGGCCCGAACATCGGCCTGATCAACTCGCTTGCAACATATGCTCGGGTGAACAAATACGGCTTTATTGAAAGCCCGTACCAGAAGGTCGAAAAAGGCAAGGTGATCGCGCAAATCGACTATCTGTCGGCGATTGAGGAAGCCAAGCATCATATTGCCCAAGCCAATGCGCCACTTGATAAAAATGGCAAATTTATCAATGATTTGGTGAATTGCCGTTATGGCGGAGATGTAGAGCTGGTGACCCCTGACAGGGTTGAGTACATGGACGTGTCGCCGAAGCAGCTTGTTTCGGTTGCAGCAGCGCTTATCCCGTTCCTGGAAAATGACGATGCTAACCGCGCGCTTATGGGCTCGAATATGCAACGCCAGGCGGTGCCACTTCTGAAAGCGGATGCACCGTTGGTTGGCACCGGTATGGAAGCAGTTGTTGCCCGCGATTCCGGTGCCGCCATTACGGCCAGGCGTGGTGGTATCGTTGACCAGGTTGACGCCAAGCGTATCGTTATCCGCGCAACCCACGAAACCGATCCCTCCAAACCGGGCGTGGACATCTACAACCTGTTGAAGTTCCAGCGTTCTAACCAGAACACCTGCATTAACCAGCGCCCGCTTGTGCGTATGGGGGATGAAGTGAACGCCGGTGACATTATTGCTGACGGCCCGTCTACGGACCTTGGCGATCTGGCGCTCGGTAAGAACTGCCTTGTCGCGTTCATGCCGTGGAATGGATACAACTTCGAGGACTCTATCCTCATTTCCGAGCGCATGGTGCGCGACGACGTCTTTACTTCAATTCATATCGAAGAATTCGAGGTGATGGCTCGCGATACCAAGCTTGGGCCGGAAGAAATTACCCGCGATATTCCGAATGTGGGTGAAGAGGCGCTGAAAAACCTCGACGAAGCCGGCATTGTCTATATCGGTGCTGAGGTGAACCCGAGCGATATTCTCGTGGGCAAGATCACGCCTAAGGGCGAAAGCCCGATGACGCCGGAAGAGAAGCTTCTTCGGGCAATTTTCGGTGAAAAAGCTTCCGATGTGCGCGATACCTCACTGCGCCTGCCACCGGGTGTGACGGGTACAGTTGTTGAAGTGCGCGTGTTCAACCGCCACGGCATCGACAAGGATGAGCGTGCGCTTGCGATCGAGCGTGAGGAAATCGAAAGTCTTGCCAAGGACCGCGACGACGAACTTGGCATTCTTGACCGTAACTCCTATGGCCGCCTGGCTGATTATCTTGTTGGCAAGGAAGCTGCCAGCGGGCCGAAAGGCTATAATCTGGAAAGCCGGATTACTCAGACGAAACTGGATGAAATCCCACGCTCGCAATGGTGGTCGATTGCCCTTTCCAACGAAAAGGCGCTATCTGAGCTGGAAGCCATGTCGCAGCAGTATGACGAATCCCGTCAGCGTCTCGAGCAGCGATTTGTCGATAAAGTCGACAAGTTGCAGCGCGGTGATGAACTGCCGCCGGGCGTTATGAAAATGGTCAAGGTCTTTGTTGCTGTGAAGCGCAAGATCCAGCCAGGCGACAAGATGGCCGGCCGCCACGGCAACAAGGGTGTTATTTCCAAGATCGTTCCGATCGAAGATATGCCATTCCTGGATGACGGTACCCATGTTGATGTGGTTCTGAACCCGCTTGGGGTGCCGAGCCGTATGAATGTCGGGCAGATTCTTGAAACCCATCTTGGATGGGCGTGCCGCGGCCTTGGTGAAAAGATCGGTGAAGCACTGGAAGTTTATGCAGCCAGTGAGAAGATCAAGCCGCTCAAGGATGCTCTGAAACTTGCTTACGGTGAACAGAATGTCACCGGCGGCATGAACGATGAGCAGATCGTCGCCATGTCGAAAAACCTGCGCGGCGGCGTGCCGATTGCAACACCGGTGTTTGATGGTGCGAAAGAAGAAGACATCGTTGAGATGCTGACCGCTTCTGAGCATGAT
Source organism: Hyphomicrobiales bacterium (assembly GCA_051010055.1). Taxonomy (GTDB): domain Bacteria; phylum Pseudomonadota; class Alphaproteobacteria; order Rhizobiales; family CAJQND01; genus CAJQND01. The sequence goes on from JBPCVY010000126.1 coordinate 7,468, forward strand.
CCGTCCGGCCAGGCGATACTTTATGATGGCCGCACAGGTGAACAGTTCGACCGGCCGGTGACAGTTGGATACATCTATATCCTCAAGCTTCACCACCTGGTCGATGACAAAATCCACGCCCGTTCCATTGGCCCATACTCGCTCGTTACCCAGCAGCCGCTGGGTGGTAAGGCGCAGTTCGGCGGACAGCGGTTCGGTGAGATGGAGGTGTGGGCGCTCGAAGCGTACGGCGCTGCTTATACCTTGCAGGAAATGCTCACCGTGAAATCGGATGACGTGGCTGGGCGTACGAAGGTCTATGAGGCCATCGTGCGCGGTGACGATACTTTCGAAGCCGGTATTCCGGAAAGCTTCAACGTTCTTGTGAAGGAAATCCGTTCCCTCGGCTTGAACGTGCAGTTGCAGGACATTCAGGATAATGACGAAATTCCTGATGCCGCTGAGTAACTGTTAGTTATGGCCGCCCGTTCCGGCGGGCGGTCAGTTACGCGCCGCATGCTCAGGCGTGAAGTAGATTTGAGGGTTTAACCCTAGCGCGGACCACCCATCCGCAAGAGGAGACCAAAGCTCATGAACCAAGAGGTCATGAACATTTTCAATCCCGTCGGCCAACCGCAGACGTTCGACCAGATCCGTATTTCGATCGCATCTCCAGAGAAAATTCTCTCCTGGTCGTTCGGCGAGATCAAGAAGCCGGAAACCATCAACTACCGGACGTTCAAACCGGAAAGGGATGGGCTTTTCTGCGCCCGCATTTTCGGTCCGATCAAGGACTATGAATGCCTGTGCGGTAAATATAAGCGGATGAAGTATAAGGGCGTAATCTGCGAAAAATGTGGTGTTGAAGTAACTTTGTCGAAGGTACGCCGCGAGCGCATGGGCCATATTGAGCTTGCTGCGCCGGTTGCGCACATCTGGTTCCTCAAATCGCTCCCGAGCCGTATCTCGCTGTTGCTTGATATGACGCTGAAGGACGTTGAGCGCGTTCTTTACTTTGAAAGTTATATCGTGCTGGAGCCGGGGCTTACGCCTTTGAAGGAAAAACAGCTCCTGACCGAGGAAGAGTATCTCCAGTACCAGGATGAGTATGGCGATGACAGCTTCACCGCGGGTATTGGCGCGGAAGCAGTTCGTGAAATCCTTTCAGGCATGGATCTTGAAAAAATCGCCGCAGATCTTCGCGTTGAGATCGCCGAGGCAACGACCGAGCTCAAGCCGAAGAAGCTGGGCAAGCGCCTGAAGTTGATCGAGGCTTTCATGCAGTCGGGCAATCGTCCCGAATGGATGATTTTGACTGTTGTGCCGGTAATTCCGCCGGAGCTGCGCCCGCTGGTGCCACTTGACGGGGGGCGTTTCGCAACCTCTGACCTCAACGATCTCTATCGTCGTGTAATCAACCGTAACAATCGTCTGAAGCGACTGATTGAGCTGCGCGCACCTGACATTATTATCCGCAACGAAAAGCGGATGTTGCAGGAGTCGGTTGACGCTCTGTTCGACAATGGCCGCCGCGGCCGCGTTATCACTGGCGCCAACAAGCGCCCGCTAAAGTCCTTGTCCGATATGCTGAAGGGCAAGCAGGGTCGGTTCCGTCAGAACCTGCTTGGTAAGCGCGTCGACTATTCCGGCCGTTCCGTTATCGTGGTTGGCCCGGAACTGATGCTTCATCAATGCGGCCTGCCGAAAAAAATGGCGCTTGAACTGTTCAAGCCGTTCATCTACTCGCGCCTTGATGCCAAGGGCCTGGCCTCAACGGTCAAGCAGGCCAAGAAGCTGGTTGAAAAGGAAAAACCGGAGGTTTGGGACATTCTCGATGAGGTGATCCGCGAACATCCGGTGCTTTTGAACCGCGCACCGACCCTTCACAGGCTTGGTATTCAGGCATTTGAGCCGGTATTGATTGAAGGCAAGGCCATTCAGCTGCACCCGCTTGTGTGCGCCGCCTTTAACGCTGACTTTGATGGCGACCAAATGGCTGTCCACGTACCGCTCTCGCTGGAAGCCCAGCTTGAAGCACGCGTGCTCATGATGTCGACCAACAACATTCTGCATCCGGCTAACGGCCAG
>JBPCVY010000127.1:0-31306 GCA_051010055.1 Hyphomicrobiales bacterium
CATGAACGATACGATGTCAGCCATGTTGCCAATCCCAAACCGTTGAACAAGATCCGTTGAAGTAACAGCCCGGACCAAGCCTATTTCAACGCCAACACGGTTAAAAAAGGGCTAACAGTCGGAACCAGCCTGAAACACTTTTCCAGATTTTGGCTATTCAGGGATATGCAGCTCCGTTTCGTGAAGAAAATCGCGCCCGTCCCGGTCTTCAATTTCCACCACCCATAGATCAGGGTCAAATGAGCGTTCGCGCTCCAAAAATTCATCCAACTTCCCGTTTTCCGGTGAAATGCGCTGCCATTTGCGCCCCTCCCCCGGCTCAAGCACATAAACAGGCGCTGGACCAAAGAGTTTTTCTTCCCCGGAATGGGCGACGATTTTTATGAACACCGCGCCTGCATCATCATCGCCATGGCGCACGACCGCGCCAAACGCACCGGCCTGGTGTGCACGGCGCAAATAGGCGCTTACCCAGAGGCTGGACTTAAGGCGCATTACATATTTTCAAGGGTGGATTTGCCGGTAACCTTACCCAGTTCGGCAAGCATTTCCGGTGAAAGGTCGCCGGTTACCGCAAGGGAGCGATCGCGCTGAAACTCGCGGATCGCGGCGCGGGTTTTCTCGCCAAACTGCCCATCAATGGGTCCTGGCTGATAACCGAGTTCAGAAAGCCCTTTTTGCACGATCGCAAGGTTTGAAGGAGATTCCCGCCCCGTGTTTGCCTCAGGCGTGCGCGGTGTGGTGCTGCCTGTATAGCGCACGGCCTGTTCAAGTTTCTCGTTATAGAGAATGTGTGCCAAAAGCTCTTCGTCAGCCTTACCTGTTTGCGGCAGGCCAAACCTCGTCTGATAGGCGCGCACTGCCTTTCTTGTTACCGGGCCTGAAAGGCCGTCAACCTCATCAGTGTAAATTTCCATCCGTTGCAGCGCGCTTTGTATGCTTTGCACCGTAGGGTCGGCCTGCTTGACCTCAACTGGTAGTCCTGTGCCAATTTGCTCATGGCCAGCAATCTCAGCATGCCCTGGATTGGAAACAGGCTGGCCGACAAGCGCATTCCAGGAAATCGCACCGGCAGAGACAACTGTCAGCATGCTCACAAATATTGGCCGCCAGGCTTTGCGTTTTGTATCTCCAACAATGTCCTGCATTCTACTCTACCTCAATTGCCTCAATTTCAAGCGCTGAGCGCCCAGGAATTTTCAGTTTCCTGCGCGCTCATGCGCGTTGGCAGCCAAACCGATGCTGTGGTTCCGGCATTCAGTTCGCTGCGGATTTCAAATCGTCCCTGGTGGAGGTCCACAAGGCCTCTCACAATCGCCAAACCAATCCCAGCCCCATCTCTTTCGCGGTTGTTATCCATTACTTCTTGATGAAACGGCGATTCGGCGCGGGAAAGAAATTCCGTGCTCATCCCGCAGCCATCATCGCGAACCTCAAACAACACTCCATCCTTGGCGCGCCGCACTGTGGCTGATATCTCACCGTCTTCACCGCTATACTTGAGCGCGTTCTGCAGCAGCCTGCTCAAAATACTGATGAGCGCATTGCGGTCGGCACGCATTGCAAGTTCATCGCACCTGTTTTCCACTTCCATGCCCATTTCATCGCCCGAAAGGGTGGAGCGGCAGCAATCATGAAGAAGCGAAAATGCGTCAAGAACCTCAAAGTTCAGAGAAAATGTGCCGGCCTCGATGCGCGACAGCTCTAACAGCGCGTTGACCTTTTGCAGAAGTTCCTGGCCACCGGCTTCAATATAGCGTGCATATTCAATCCGCTCGCTATCGGAAAGCGGGCGCCCGGATGCAAGGATTTCCGCAAAGCCGATAATGCTGTTGAGCGGCGTGCGCAGTTCATGGCCGACAATGCGCAATATGGCCGTGCCAATCGTGCTTTCCGGCACATCAGGATTTTGAGCGCTTTCATGGCCGCCAGGCGCATGGCGCACACCGTCCTCGCGCCCGCAATCGCCATATTGAACGTGCGAGCCGGTCATATTTTCAGTGTCAGAATTCCGCATCAAAATGAACATGGCGCCACTATGGCGCAAACGACTTAACGAATTTTAAACCATACAATCGCCTACAGGGCATATTTATGAGCCTTTTCAACTGCCGCGATTAATGATTGATTCAACTTGTATCTACATTTTTTAGAAGCCTGCATTCCCGGTTTTTCCCGGATTTCCGCCACATTTCGAATTTTCTTAGATTTTTGATCGAAATGCCCCCTGCGCATTTAACCCTTTGAAAGACCATTTGGCTAGTCTGGCAAAAAAACAGGGAAAGGCCGGTCAAATGCGTATTTTGAAATTCGCTTTCTGGATGATGGTCGTGGTGGTTTTCCTTCCTGCCAGCAATGACAATGAACCTGGCAAAGGGCAACAAAACCAGACAAGTATCGTGAATTCCAGCGAGATGGCGGTGGCAGCCGCCTCGCTTTCAGGAGATATTTCAAGCTTCTGCGATGCACGGCCCGTGGTTTGCCAAACAGGTGCTGCTGCGATTGAGCTGTTCAAGGCAAAGGCCGCCACCGGGCTGACCATCGTTGCCCCGTGGAACCAGATGCCGGAAGATGCTGCCAGCACGATGATACATGCGCGCACAAATGCGCTTCCCGACAAGCAGCCAAAGCTTGCCAATTCGGAAACTTCTTCAAACACGCTGAAGCTGGATGATTTGGTTCCTGAGTGGAAGTCACCCAAAAAGCCGACAAGCCGCTCATAACCGGACGCTTTGCAAGACATACTTCATCAAGCAGATGACAAACCGCGCATCAGCGCCTATGTGTATGGCGAAATCCATAAACCATGGCGGTTGGTATGCAGAGTTTCCAGGATCTGATTGATGATTTTGCCTTCCTAGACGACTGGGAAGACCGCTACCGCTATGTCATTGAGCTCGGCCGCGAGCTGCCCGAAATGGACGATGCCGACAAGACAGAGGTAAACAAGGTGCGTGGCTGCGCCAGCCAGGTTTGGCTGACCACCAATCGTTCTGGTGATCCGGGCAATCCCCAGCTCACATTCGCCGCGGACAGCGATGCCCTAATCGTCAAGGGGCTTATCGCCATTCTGCTTGCCCTGTTTTCCGGCAAGACCGCGCGCGAAATCATGCAAACAGACGCCCTTTCCATGCTTGGCGAAGTCCAGCTTCAGGAAAACCTCTCGCGCCAGCGGGCAAACGGCCTTGCATCAATGGTTCAGCGCATTCATGCGGAAGCCAAAGCCTCGATGGAACCTGCAAGTTAGGAACTTTGTGGCCTGGCCCGTTTTTTGGCCGCCAGAACCGCTTCAAGACAAGCGAATCATGTTCTAGTCTCTCATCAGGGCTTGCTGATGAGGGGACACTTCCAAGATGCCGCCTTCTGTCCGTGCAGGGATAGATTTAATTAGCGGAACAGTGCGCGATCTTGCGCCAATTATCCTGGTCATCGGCTTTTTCCAGTTCATTGTTTTGCAAAAGCCGGTGCCAAATTTCTTCGACATCGCCATTGGTTTTCTTTTCGTCATGCTGGGCCTTGGCATTTTTATCCGCGGGCTGGAAATGGCGTTGTTTCCCCTTGGAGAGGCACTTGCATATTCGTTCGCCAGCAAGGGGTCATTGTTCTGGCTGCTGGCCTTTGCCTTCGGGCTTGGTTTTGGAACGACAATAGCCGAGCCCGCGCTCATCGCAGTTTCTGAAGAGGCTTCTGAGGTAATGGCCAAGGCGGGCGTCATCGACCCTGGCGAGGACAGCGAGGAGATTTACGCCAATGCCCTTAGATATACGGTTGCCATATCGGTTGGTTCGTCCCTCATTCTTGGGGTTTTGCGTATTCTGAAAGGCTGGCCAATCCAGTGGTTGATCATCGGCGGCTACCTTCTTGTAGTCTTGCTTACATCAATTGCACCTGAAGAGATTATCGGCATCGCCTATGACAGTGGCGGCGTTACAACCTCCACAATCACCGTGCCGCTGGTGACCGCCCTTGGGGTGGGCCTTGCCAGTGTCATCGCCGGCCGCAACCCGATGGTAGACGGCTTTGGCCTGATTGCCTTTGCCAGTCTCATGCCCATCATTTTCGTTCTCATATTCGGAGTGGTGATCACGGCATGATTTTTAACTTCATATATGAGCTGGCCTGGACGATTTTGGTGACAATTGTCGATGTCATCCCGATTGCAATTATCCTGATAGGTTTTCAGGTCGGTGTATTGCGCCAGAAAATACCCAACTTGCGCAATGTCATTATTGGCGCCGCATATGTTGTTTTGGGACTTGGTTTCTTCTTGTTCGGTCTGGAACGGGCATTGTTTCCGCTGGGCAACGAAATGGCGCGTCAACTCACAGATCCCGCACTTATCGGGGCTGGAAAATCCATTACTGAAATGCGCTGGTTTGACTATTACTGGACATACATTTTTGCCTTCGCCATCGGGTTTGCGACAACCATCGCAGAACCCTCCCTAATCGCTGTGGCGTTGAAGGCGAGCGATGTATCCGGTGGAACCGTGAATGCCTGGGGTTTGCGGATTGCGGTGGCCCTCGGCGTTGCCATCAGCCTGACAGTTGGCACCTTGCGCATCGTTACCGGCACCCCGCTCCACCTTTACATGATTGCCGGCTACATCATCGTAGTGATCCAAACCTATTTTGCGCCGAGAATGATCATTCCCCTTGCCTACGATTCCGGCGGCGTTACCACATCGACGGTAACGGTGCCGCTGGTTGCCGCCCTCGGCCTTGGGCTTGCCTCAAGCGTGCCTGGCCGCAGCGAACTGCTTGACGGTTTTGGCCTCGTTGCGCTTGCGAGCCTGTTCCCTATGATCACCGTCATGGGATATGCACAGGCAAGCGAATGGCTGGCCCGGCGCAAGGCAACTGCTGATGATGAAACCCACCCTCCAGATGAAGGAAACGGGCCATGAAATTCAAATTGCTCATTGTCATGACCGACGATGATCTGACCGAAAAATCCATTGAAGTTGCCCGTACCCACGGGGCAACCGGTTGCACGGTCATTACGAGTGCGCGCGGTGAGGGGCTAACACCCACCAAATCGTTCTTCGGGCTGACGGTTACAGGCCAGCGCGATGTCGTTCTGTTCCTTATTGAAGAACATCGCAGCCGGGAAGTGCTTGAAGCCGTTGCCGCAGCCTGTGAATTCGATGAAGAACTGGGCAACGGCGTTGCATTTCAGATCGATATCGAAGATGCGATCGGGCTGCGCGGGCAAATTGAGAAAATTCAACAAGGAATAAGTGAGGAGGAACTTTGATGGAAACGGACTTCGTCAAGGTAAAGGACGTCATGCAAACCTCACTGCATATGGTGAACGGCCTTGCCAGTGTGGAACGGGCCATCGACATGATGAATGAGCACAATGTCAGCTCGCTGGTCATTGAGCGGCGCCATGACGGTGATGAATTCGGTTTCGTTACCGTACAAGGCATCGCAAAATGGGTGATCTCGGAGAACAAATCGACGGCCCGCACCAGCGTTTATGAAATCATGACAAAGCCGGCGCTTACCCTGAACGGGGAAATGAATGTGAAATATGCAACCCGGCTTCTGGCGCGGCTCGAACTGAACCGCGCGCTGGTGGTTGACGGGGAAGGACTGGCCGGGCTCGTAACGTTGCGCGACCTTGTTCTGAACCATCCGAAAGAATCGGGTGCAAAGGCTGGCAAAGACAGCAGCGACTAGCTGTCATTACTCCTGACCGGCCCCCGGCGCAAACATGTCAGGGCGATAGCCGTCCTGGCCCCAATGTTCCTTTTTGCCGGTGTTCCTTGGAACATGCACATAACCGTAGTGCCGGGCGAGCGCAGAAAGCGCAATCTGCAGGACGGTTTTTCCCGACCGGCGCGGTCAGCCGAATTTCTTCTCTGCTGATTCCACACCGGTCAAATAGCAACATACCTCAACAAGGATGCCCGCCAGCTCCGGGCCAATTGCCTCTATGGCGCGGAAAAAGCGTTCCTTCGCAGCAATGGCATCATCGTTGTCATCCGCCATGGTGTTCGTTCGCGCACCGTTGCGTTTTCGCCCCCGGGGCGGTGACGATGCGGACCATGAGGCGGTGGTGCGCGTTGTCATTCCGCCGAGAGTGAAATCGCGCCGTAATCTTTCACCGGCCATGAACTGCTCCTGCGAAATCATCGGATTGCCCAATTTATCCTTGCGCGCCCGCAACCACCCAAGCGGGCTTTCAGAAACATCAACCTCCAAATCCAGTTCGATATTGTCGGGTGTTGTGATCTGCTGATATGCCGTTTGCTGGTGCTGGCGGCGGAACGGGTCTGCGCCCCCTGCCCGCCGCGCCAGCCAGGCCCGCCCGGCTGCGCCCAGCGCGAACTCGCCTCCATTCGTCTTTACGATCCAATCAGCAGCAATCAAAGCTGACAGTTGCTCGCTTGAAATCGAAGGCACTGACTTAGGCCTGTTCTCCGGCAGGCCGGTAATCGACCACACAATATCGCAGGATTTCTTCAAACGCACGGTTGGGTGGCGCATGATTTGCAGAAGGGTTTCTGCAAGCTTTGTGTTTTGCGCCAGCTTCATGCGGCCTCTCCTGAAACATGCCGGCCGATCCAGCCGCGCAATGCGCTTTCAAGAAAGTCCTGGGAAACATCGAGGTGCGGGTCATCGCGCCTGTCCTCGACCCTTCGGCAGGCATGGGCAACAGTTGTCCGGTCGCGCCCATAATGCTCGCCAATCTGGGTTGGGGTAAGTTCGCAAACCACGTGGGCAAGGTACATCGCCACCTGCCTGGAAAACGCCGTACGCGCAGACCGTCTCGTTGCGGCAGAAAGTTCGTTCAGGGGAATGTCGAACACCTGCGCAATCAATCCGTCGATGTAGGACAGTCTGGCGCGGGTCTCGATTTCCCTCATCGCGAGGAAACGAATTGCTCCTGCATGTTCAAATTTCACTCTTCCACAGATTTGCCTGTACGCAAACTCGTTCACTTTCAAATTCTTCCTTTTTCACTTATCCAACGACCTGCTGGTCGTTCCGCAACAGAAATTGATTTTTCATCCATAACGCGGTAATTTTACGCAATATGTGTACATCGGGGATAGGTTTGTGCTAATTTAACGTAATACGGGATTTTTGAGAGGAATTTGGCGAAAAATGGAAACCCGAATCCGGCAACTCCGTCGCCAGCGCCATTGGACATTGCAGGCGCTGGCCGACCGTGTTGGCACCACTCCGCAAACAGTGCAAAGGTTGGAAACGGCCAACATGACTGTTTCAACCGACTGGCTGGAACGATTTGCTGAAGCTTTTGGCGTTCATCCGGCAGATTTGATAGCCGGTGGCTGGAATCAGGAAATCTCAATGCTCGGATCCTTTGGCAAGCATGGCATGCTGCGTTTGGAAAGCGCAGAATTCCGCGAAGAAGACACCCTCGCCCTCGACATTCCAGCAGACGATCCCGTCGGCTTCAAGCTGGATCAGGATTACGGACCCTACCGGGCAGATACCATTTTGGTGGCTAACCGCCTGCGTGGCCGGGATATGGAAAATGTAGTTGGGTTTGACGGCTTTGCCGCCCTGGAATCAGGATCGGTTTTGTTACGCCGCCTCATCCGGGGAGCCGGCGGTACCCATACGCTGGTGCCTCTGCAACCGGGCGAAGATGTCCGCTACGACCAACATTTGTCGTGGGCAGGAAGTCTAATAATGTCAATAAATTACCTGTAGAGCCATCACACTGCGATCAGGCGTGAAGGGCATCGTGGTCGGGCATTTCCATGGCCGGCACAAAACTGTCATGAGCAAGAATCATTGAAATGGTGCCGCAGTCATCAGCAAGCGGCAGGCGCAGCCAAAATTGAACCAAGTGTTCCTTGGTTTTTTTTGGCCCCCTCACCACCCCTTGCGCCGGCGCTGCAGTCTCAGAAACCTGCTGGTAGGCGGTGAGCCAATACTCACACAAATCTCCGAAATTGAAATCGTCAATAAACTGGCCGGTGATTTCGCAGTCGTAAACTTCCCGCAAACGCGTACCCGCCAGCCTCACCCGGTAGCGGCCCGTCTTTTCACAATCGATAAGACTAACGAACGGCAAGAGCCGCGGAAAATGGCTTGGATTAATGTCGGTTCGCCGTGGCGGTGCACTGGATTGGCGCTTGGACAACCAATAGTCAAAAAGCTGGCGCTGCTCCGGTATGACAAGCTGCGCCCTAAACGCTTGTGGTGTTGGTCCTTGCACGGTTCCGCTCCGCTCCCGTGAATCACTTTTTGTGAGTATCGCGAGACTATGAATCGAGCTTTGAATCGGCGCAAGAGTCTAACGAAGAATTCTGCCAGAAAAAACAGGCCCGCCTAAAAAATCGGGCCTACTCACTTCTATCAGGCAAGATTTAGGAAGCTGCGCGTCTTCCACCCTTTCTGCCAAGGCCCATCTTTTTGGCCAGTGCCGAACGGGCAGCGGCATAGTTTGGCGCCACCATCGGATAATCGACCGGCAGGCCCCACTTCTCGCGGTACTCTTCTGGAGACAGGTCATAGTGAGTACGCAGGTGACGCTTCAGCGACTTGAACTTCTTGCCGTCTTCAAGGCAGATCAAATAGTCAGGCGTCAGCGACTTTTTCACCGGCACAGCAGGTTTGGGCGCTTCAGCGCGGCCCGCTTCAGGGTTACCTGCAGCGTTCAATGCTGTGAAAACACTTTCAATCAAACCAGGCAGATCCGAAATCGGCACAACATTGTTGCTCACATATGCAGCAACAACTTCAGCGGTAAGGTCCCTTACCGCCGACGCAATTTCAGTTTCATTTTTTTCCATAATCCACTCGCAATTTAAATTTCTTCGAACTCATTGAAAATTCAAAGCAAGGCCCTTGGAATTTCGCGGCTCCCTTTCATCGGAAAGGTAATTCAACAATAAGTAAAATCTACTTAAAATTATGCTTAAAAATTAGTTTACTCAGACCCTTGCAACCGTGCGAAGCCTAAAATGATACTCCACACTTGTATTCCTTTTAGTGAATTTTCAGTCGAGTTCAAGGAAAACAATAAAAGATAAGCTCATGTTTTTGAATTGGAATCACGCATAGCTCAAAAATAGCCAGAAAAAACAACTATTTCGCGTAAATGTTTTGTATATGCGCAATTTCGAACAATTTAACATAGCGTTGGATTACGTGGACAATTGCCCATTATTGGAAAGGCGCACGAATCATTACTGAGATAAAAGACGTTCGCACGCTTCCAATTTGCGATACTCAATCAGACCTCATTGCATCACCGAAGCGGCGGGTAGTTTTAAGTGAAACTTTATTCAGCCTCACGCACTAGTGTGCTCATATTCAAATTTCGATTTCACCACCGAGATTCACGTGTTGCACTGTCCGCATTTCATCTACAAACTGGCCATATAAACTGTTATTGCCTGACGCCTCCTGCGGGACGGACGCCAAAAGCTGGGAACTTTCGCAATGAAAAAACAAGTAAGCGAGTTTTTCCAGAAGGAATCCGCAGGAGGGCTCGTTCTGATAGCCGCTTCTGCCCTGGCTATACTGATGGCAAATTCACCTTTGGGCAGTCTATATACAGCTTTCCTCGATACTCCCGTTGAAATCCGCATCGGTGCTTTGGAAATCGCAAAGCCCTTATTGTTGTGGATCAATGACGGCCTCATGGCCGTGTTTTTCTTTCTGATCGGCCTTGAGATAAAGCGCGAGGTGATGGAGGGCGAACTGGCCACCCCGTCGCAGATTGCCCTGCCCGCATTTGCCGCCGTTGGCGGAATGGCCTGCCCGGCACTCATCTACGTTTATCTCAACTGGGGAAACGCTGAGCATCTAAACGGCTGGGCCATTCCGTCTGCGACTGACATTGCGTTTGCCCTTGGAATACTCGCCCTTCTTGGCAGCCGCGCGCCTATGTCCCTAAAGATATTGCTTACTGCAATTGCAATTATCGACGATTTGGGTGCGATTGTTATTATCGCGATTTTCTATACATCCAATCTGTCTTTGGCAGCGCTCGGCATGGGCGCCATTCCGCTCCTGGGCCTGCTTATCGTCAACCGGCTGAGGGTTCCGTATCTCGGCGTCTACGTTCTACTTGGCATCGCATTGTGGGTTTGCGTTTTGAAGTCAGGTGTTCACGCAACCCTTGCCGGTGTTGTCGCTGCATTTGCGGTTCCCCTGCAACCGGTCGACAGCTCTGGAAAATCATTGCTCAAGCATGTTGAGCATTCGCTTCACCCCTGGATAGCATTTCTCATATTACCACTGTTTGCCTTCGCGAATGCCGGCGTTTCTTTTTCCGGCATTGGCATCGAGAGTTTTACTGAGCCTGTCAAACTCGGCATTTCGACAGGACTGTTTTTGGGCAATCAGGTCGGCGTTTTCTTAATGGCGGTTTTATGCATCAAGCTGTCCTTTGCAAGCCTGCCAAAGGGTGTAACCTGGCTCCAGCTCTATGGCGTTTCGGCGCTTTGCGGCATCGGCTTCACGATGAGCCTGTTCATAGGTTCCCTGGCGTTTGAACATTCATCCTTTGACGTTCCAATCAGGCTGGGTGTTCTCACCGGGTCCATTCTGTCAGCCCTGGTGGGATACTTCACATTGCGCTTTGCAGCGCCAGGCAAAGAACCTTGAGCTGTTGCCAGGTGAAATGGCATGTTCGAAACTTGTCCATGACGAACATGAGAAATCATTTCACATCTTTTCAACCGCCATTGAGAACTCTATATTCCGGCCAATAAGATAGAAGAGCTGGCCCGTTGCCGGACTGTTGGGGGTGGAAAGTGCGAACAATCGGGCTCATCATTGTTCTCTTCATATTCTGGTTGTTGCTATCGGGACACTACACAGTGTTCCTCATCAGCATTGGCCTCATCAGCAGCGTCGCCATAGCGCTGTTCATGCGCTCCATGAGAGTTGTCGATGAAGAGGCGCAATCGTTCCACCTCCTTGGCCGTGCGCTGATTTACTGGCCCTGGCTGTTGCTGGAGATTTGCAAAGCCAGCGTTGGCGTTGTCAGGCTCATTTTGAATCCGGCGCTACCGATTTCCCCAACCATGCGCACCGTCAAGGCCAGCCAGAAATCTGCGCTGGGCGTAACAATTTTTGCCAATTCCATTACCCTCACACCGGGCACGATTTCAATTGAACGCGATGGTGATAGCATTCTCGTTCACGCCATTACCCGTGAGGGCTGGGAAGAGTTGGCGGAAGGTGAAATGGACCGGCGCGCAACGGCTTTTGAAGGTAAGTCATGATGTTTACTATTGCTGCATTTGCCGTTGTTTGCGCACATATTTTTGCGGTAATCCGGGCGCTGAAAGGCCCTACCGTGTTCGACAGGGTGCTCGCTGCCAACACCATTGGCACTGCGGCGATTATGTTGCTTGCAGTTATGGGATTTTGGGCAGGCCGGCCTGAATTTCTCGATATCGGATTGGTTTACGCCCTGTTGAATTTGATCGGCACTCTGGCCGTGCTCAAATGGTTCCGTTACGGCGACCTCGCCCACGGCGACACCGAAAACGAGGGTGACGCTTGATGGAGCTTGTTATCAACATACTGAGCTGGGTTTTCATTCTGGCAGGCAGCTTTTTCTACCTTGTCGGAGCAGCTGGCCTTTTGCGCATGCCAGATGTCTTTTCGCGTATGCATGCAGCCAGTGTCAGCGACACAATGGGCGCTTCCTTGCTGATCATCGGTATGATGCTGCAGGCGGGAATATCTCTCGTGCTGGCAAAACTGTTCATGCTGTGGTTCTTCATTTTGTTCACAGGGCCAGTTGCAACTCATGCACTGGCGCGCGCTGCCCGTTATGCTGGTGTGGAGCCGATACTTGACGGCGCACCTGAACTGACCGCTCCTGCCCACGGCCACGGCCACGCTCCTGTGGAGAAAAAGCCTTCGCAAAAGCGGCGCCCAGCAGCCAAGAAAGCAGCCCCCCGCAAAACCCAGGCGAAAAAGCCAGCCGCCAAAACCACCAGAGCAAGGAAAACCGAATGACCGAAGCTCTTGTGAACATGGTTCTTTTAACCCTGATGGCGGTTGTTACCATTGGCGTTGTGCGCATGCGCAACCTGTTTGGCATTGTTATATTGGGCGCCATCTACAGCTTCCTCATGGCAAGCGTCATGATTGTGCTTGATGCGGTCGATGTTGCCATGACCGAAGCATCTGTAGGCGCCGGAATTTCGACCGTTTTGATGCTCAGCGTTCTGTATCTCACGAAATCGCGGGAATCGGTTCCGGCCCACACCCCGCTGATACCTCTGGTACTGGCCATCGGCATGGCGATGATGCTGTTCTTGGGCGTTGTAGATTTGCCGCCTTTCGGTTCGGCGGAAACCATGGTCAACCAGTCAGAGGTTTCGACCTACTATCTGGAACAATCCATTCCGGACACCGGTGTGCCCAACGTGGTGACGTCAGTTCTGGCCAGCTATCGTGGATTTGACACCTTGGGCGAGACGACAGTGATATTCACCGCAGGCATTGGTGTGCTCTTGCTTTTGCGCGGTCGGCGTAAGCAAGTCTCCACAGATGAAGATGGAGAATAGATCATGAGGCCCGATCTCATACTCCAGATCATGAGCAAACTGCTCATGCCGTTCATTTTGATGTTCGCGCTTTATGTCCAGTTTCATGGCGATTACGGCCCCGGCGGCGGATTTCAGGCAGGCGTCATTGCCGCTGCAATGGTGATTTTATATGCCATCACGTTCGGGCTAGCCCCGGCCCAGCGGGCTGTGCCGCCATGGATTGCAGAGTTGATGGTGCCGCTTGGCGTTCTCATCTTCACCGGCGTCGGGGTGGTGAGTTTTTTCCTTGGCGGTAATTTCCTCAACTACTCGGTTCTGGGCCACGATCAGGTGCACGCGCAGGAATGGGGAATTCTTTTGGTTGAAATTGGTGTTTTCGTCACAGTTTCAGGAACAATGACGACAATTTTTTATGCATTCGCAGGACGGGGGCGCTGATGGAAATCGTCACCGAAATCGTTCAGCACTATAATCAGTGGATCACCATTTTTCTGATGGTGTCTGGTCTTTATATCGTGATTGCCCGCGGCAACATGGTCAAAACCCTGGTCGGATTGTCATTGTTTCAGACATCGGTTTATCTGCTCTATCTCTCGCCTGGGAAGATATTGGGCGGAACACCGCCGATACTCGATGAAGCTTTCAAAGTCTATTCGAACCCCCTGCCGCACGTCCTTATTCTGACGGCAATTGTGGTTGGCGTGGGAACACTGGCTCTTGGCCTTGCGCTGGTGGTACGGGTGAACGAGGCCTACGGCACGATTGAAGAAGACGAGATCGTCGAAATGGAAAAGGACGGGCACGCCTGATGATGCAGCATTTGCCCGCTTTCCAGGTGGTTTTTCCACTTCTTGGCGCCGTGTTCTGCGCTCTTATGCGCAGTGGCTCAATGGCCGGGGCCGTAGCCCTTGTCGTCAGCCTTATCATGCCGGTTATTTCCGGATTGATGCTGATAACTGTGCTGAATACCGGCGTCATTTCCTATGCGATGGGTGGCTGGCCTCCACCAATGGGAATTGAGTACCGGGTCGATATCTTAAGCGCATTTGTGTTGATGTTGGTATCAGTGATGGGCGCGGTTTTGATGCCTTACGCGCGCCTGTCGGTTGCCAAGGAAATTTCGGCCCGCAACCAGCCCTACTTCTACTGCATGTACCTTTTGTGCATGACCGGGCTGTTGGGCATCACCATAACCGGCGATGCGTTCAACGCTTTTGTTTTTCTGGAAATCTCATCGCTGGCAACCTACGTGCTCATCGCGCTTGGGCGCGACCGCCGTAGCCTTCTTGCAGCCTACCAGTACCTTGTCATCGGTTCGGTTGGCGCAACACTATATGTGATTGGTGTTGGCCTTCTTTATTCCATCACAGGAACGCTGAACCTGGTCGATATCTCAGCGAAACTGGGCATTATCGAGAATATCGGCCCAGCTCTCATTGCACTTGGTTTTCTGGTTACCGGGATATGCCTAAAGCTTGCACTGTTCCCGCTGCATGTGTGGCTTCCAAACGCCTACACATATGCGCCATCGGTTGCCACCATCTTCCTTGCGGGGACCGCCACCAAGGTTGCGGTTTATCTGCTGCTCCGGTTCATTTTCACCGTATTCAACATCGATAGTTCAACGGGCAGCACGCCGCTTTCCGAAATATTTATCGTCCTGTCCGTACTGGCCATGTTCGGCGCATCGATTGTCGCCTGCTTCCAAGACAATGTGAAACGCATGCTGGCCTACTCATCGGTTGCCCAGATTGGTTACATCACACTTGGTATCGCCATTCTGAATCACACCGGACTCACCGGCGGCATTGTGCATCTTTTCAACCATGCCATAACCAAGGCCGCACTGTTCATGGTCATGGGCGGCATCATGTACAGGCTAAGCTCTGTGAACATTTCAAGCATGGCCGGCCTGGGCAAGAAAATGCCCTGGACAATGGCCGCGTTCGTCGTGGCGGGTCTCAGCATTATCGGCACGCCCGGCACCGCCGGTTTTATCTCAAAGCTTTATCTGGTCACCGGCGCCATGGAAAATGGCTGGTGGTGGCTGGGTGTGTTGATTGTCGCAAGCTCCGTTTTGTCGGTTGTCTATATCGGCCGCGTTGTGGAGGCAGCTTACTTCCAGGAACCCGAAGGCAATGCCTCCAAATGCACCGACATGCCCATGAGCATGCTCATCCCGACGCTGGTTCTTGCAGGCGCCTGTATCTGGTTCGGCATTGATACACATCTTACCGCCGGTATCGCAGGTCAGGTGGCTGAGTTCTTGTTGGGAGGTTCACAATGAGCAGCTCAACACTCGTCATTCTGTCGCTTCTTATACCCACAATAGGTGCAGCGCTCATTCCATGCGCGCACCGCTCGCCGAATGTCCGTGAAGCCATCACCATCGGCACAGCGATAAGCTTGCTCTTTGTTGTCTTGCAGCTTTTCTCAAGGGTAATGGCGGGCGAGCAACCTGAGGCATCCCTCATAACCGTTGTCCAGGGCATCGATATTGCGTTTGCCGTTGAACCGCTTGGAATGTTATTTGCGCTGGTTGCATCCGGCCTTTGGATTGTGAATTCTATTTATTCCATCGGCTATATGCGCGGCAATAACGAACCAAGGCAAACCCAGTTCTACGTCTGCTTTGCCGTTGCCATTGCCAGCACCATGGGCATCGCTTTTTCCAAGAACCTCTTCACGCTGTTCTTGTTCTACGAAATTTTGACCCTGTCTACGTACCCGCTCGTCACTCACAAGGGCAATGAAGATGCCCGTCGCGGCGGCAGAATTTACCTCATGCTGCTGCTCACAACGTCCATGCTCTTGCTGTTGCCAGCGATTGTCGCCACCTGGGTGCTTACGGGAACGACAGACTTCTCTGTTGGCGGCATTCTTGCCGGCAAGGCCGAGGGCGCGGTGGTGGGGGCGCTGCTGGCATTTTATGCCTTCGGTATCGGCAAGGCAGCACTTATGCCCGTGCACAAGTGGCTGCCAAACGCCATGGTCGCTCCAACTCCGGTCAGCGCGCTCTTGCACGCTGTTGCTGTTGTGAAGGCGGGCGTTTTTTCCATTCTGAAAGTGGTCGTCTACATTTTCGGCATCGATTTTCTAGCCGGCAGCGGCATGAATGAATGGCTGCTTTATGTGGCCGGGCTAACGGTCATCCTGGCATCTCTGATTGCCATGACGAAAGATAACCTGAAGGCAAGGCTTGCATACTCAACCGTCAGCCAGCTTTCCTACATTGTGCTCGGCGCAGCACTTGCCACGAGCCTTGGCATTGTCGGCGGTGCGATGCACATCGCTATGCACGGGGTGGGCAAGATCACACTCTTTTTCTGCGCGGGCGCAATCTACACAGCCGCACATAAAACAGAAGTCAGCGAACTTTCTGGCCTTGGCCGTGCAATGCCATTCACATTCGCCGCCTTCTTTATCGGCGCGCTGAGTATCGTCGGTTTGCCGCCAACCGGTGGACTGTGGTCGAAATGGTATCTTGCCCTTGGCGCACTTGACGCAAACCAGATCGGCATTCTTGCAGTGCTGATGATTTCTTCGCTTCTCAATATTGCCTACCTCATGCCAATCCCAATCAAGGGTTTCTTCGGCAAAACCGGCAAGCGGGAGAAAACGCCTGTAAAGATCAAGGAAGCGCCGCTGGCGTGCCTTATTGCAATCGGTGCAACCTCGCTCATGTGCATCGTGTTGTTTTTCTTCCCCGGCACGGTCTACGACTTGGCAACCATGATTAAGCTTCGTTAAAGGAAAACGAAAATGGCCCGCAAAACAAAGGACGAGAAGAAACACATCTTCGATGATCCAAAGAACGTAAAACTTGTGATTTACGCTCTCTATGCCTTGTGCGCCATTTCCTTCCTGCTTGATTTCGTCATTCACCGCCATGTGGACCACCCCCTTGAGGCGGTTGTTGGGTTTTATTGCATTTACGGCTTTGCAGCCTGTGTTGCGCTGGTGCTTTTGGCCACTGAAATGCGCAAGGTGATTATGCGGGACGAGGACTATTATGATGATTGACGCTGGCCTCGCCCCGTTCCTGATCTTCTTTGTTGCCGCAGGCCTTGCCGCGGTTACGCGAGGAAGATTGCGCGCTGCAATAATGCTGGCCACACCCATAGTCGGTTTTTTGAACCTGCTCGCCTTGCCAGATGGCGCAAGCCACACAGTTAGCTTGTTCAACTACACGCTCGTCCTCACACGGGTCGACAAACTCGCCATACTGTTTGGCTACCTTTTCCATCTGGCGGCATTCCTGGGGATCGTCTTCTCACTGCATGTAAAAGACAGAATGCAGCAAGTGTCAGCACTCCTATATGCCGGTAGCGCATTGGGAGCGGTATTTGCAGGCGATCTGATTACCCTGTTCCTGTTCTGGGAGTTGCTGGCTGTCACGTCAGTGTTTCTTATTCTTGCCCGCCGATCGGAAAAATCCCTGGGCGCGGCACTGCGTTACCTGACTATCCAGGTTCTTTCAGGGGTCTTGCTTCTGGCAGGCGCCCTCATCATCATCGCCCAGACAGGTTCAATCGAGTTCAAATATATCGGGTTGGACGGCACTGCTTCCTGGCTGATTTTCATTGCTTTCGGCATCAAGGCAGCATTTCCGGCGCTCCACAATTGGCTGACCGACGCCTACCCGGAATCAACGCCAACCGGCACGGTTTTCTTGAGCGCTTTCACCACGAAAGTGGCGGTTTACGCTTTTGCACGTGCATTTCCGGGAACAGATTTGCTTATCTATGTCGGTGCCACGATGGCCATGTTCCCGATTTTCTTTGCCGTTATCGAAAACGATCTGCGCAGGGTTCTGGCCTACAGCCTCATAAACCAGGTCGGGTTCATGATTTGCGGCATAGGCCTGGGAACAGCCCTGGCGATCAACGGCGCGATCTCGCACGCCTTCAACGACGTTATCTTTAAGGGCCTTTTGTTCATGACCATGGGCGCGGTTTTGTTCCGCACTGGCAAGATCAACGGGTCAGAACTGGGTGGGCTCTACAAATCCATGCCCTGGACAACAGGATTCTGCATTGTCGGCGCAGCGTCAATTTCTGCCTTCCCGCTGTTCTCGGGCTTTGTTTCCAAATCGATGGTGATGGTGGCAGCTCTTGAAGAAGGCCACCCTATGGTGTGGCTGGCCCTGCTGTTTGCCTCCGCTGGGGTGTTCCACCATGCGGGCATCAAAATTCCATACTTTGCCTTCTTCGCCCATGATTCCGGCATCAGATGCCAAGAGGCCCCGCCCAACATGCTCATCGCGATGGGCCTTTCTGCTGCGATCTGTATATTCAATGGTGTCTACCCGTGGTTTCTCTACAGCTTGCTGCCGTTCCCAGTGGAGTATGAGCCCTATACCGCAGCTCACATCCTGACCCAGTGCCAGTTGCTTTTCTTCTCAGCGCTCGCCTTCGTCTGGTTGCAGCTTTACGGCCTCTATCCGCCGGAGCTGCGCAGCACCAATCTCGATGTGGAGTGGTTGTACCGGAAAGTTCTGCCGGCAGCGGCAGTAAGCACGCGCGATGCGGTTGGCGGTTTCTTTGGAAAGGTAAGAGACCGGGCAATGCGAGGTCTGAACGGCATAATGACGAGGGTTTACCGGCTTCATGGACCGCAAGGGGTGCTGGCGCGCACATGGCCAACCGGTTCCATGGCGTTCTGGACCGCCGTTTTGCTGATAGCGTTCTTAGTCCTTGCGCAATATAGCGTCAACTGAACGCCTGAAGGCTAGTCTGCCTCGACCTGATCCTGCTTTTTCTTCTTCTTTTTCTTTTCAGGGTTTTCGGTGAGCCAGTCCCAATAGGTGAGAACAACGCGGGTCTTATTGTACGACAAGGTATCGAAAAGAGCCCTTAGTTCCTCAATATCGCGGTCTTCACTCATCCCGGCTGCCGGCGCGCCTTTAAGTCTTTCGATGGTCTCGTCGAAAGATGCACGCGTGAGCCCCATTGCCTTCAGGGCAACAACCATGGGCTCTCCACCCTCATCTGAAAGGATCCTGTCAGCATTGCGTTCCGATACGTGTGCAAGGTCGGCAATTTGTTTTACCGCATTCACTTTCATTTTTTGTTCGGCGAGGGATACGATTTCCAGAACGGCCTCTTCTTCCGGAAACGAGCCTGCATCCCATTTATCTTCATCTGCCTTTGCCTGATCGGAATCCACTGCAATGCGGAGAACCCGCTCAAGGGTTTTGGAATCAGTGAGGAACCTAGAGAAGACAAAACGCCTTAACTCTGCCGGCAAGCACCAGAATAACTCGAACGCGATTTGCGGCGTCATATCCTTGCGCGTGGCCAGCGGCGCCTGTAGCGCAGGTTGCGTGTTCGCCAGAACTGTAAGCTCGGCAAGCAGCTCCGCACTGAGAGACGGTTCCGGATTTCGCACCAAAGCAAGCAAGACAGCCGGATCGCCATGATCGATCAATTCCCTCGCCAGCGCCGGTGAAACATGGCGGCGGCGGGCAATCATGCGGCACTTGGCGATATCATCACTGTCGATAATTGCCTTCAGGTCCTGGTCGCTGACAAAAGCCCCATTTTCAATCAGCGGACCGGCCACTTCTATGGATTCGTCATTCACCAGCCGCGACACAATTGCCGTAGGCGGCGTTTCCATCAATGCAACGCGCTCAGCAAGCTCCGCTTTAGAAGATACTGGCATGCGATCGAGCTTGCGCAGCAAGGTGTCTGCGGCAAGTGCACGCTCTTGCGGTTGAACAACACCGTCAGGCAGTGCCATGACATCGAGAAGATCACGCAACGACGCGTATGCCTCGCGGTCATCTGAATGCGGGCCTTCAAGCCAGGATGCGGACCGGCCAATGGAAGAGTCCTCATCAATATCAACACCTTCTTCAAGCACCGAAGACCCGTTTAGGCCGGCGCTGGCGTCCAAACTCGCCTTCCCGCAGTCCAGTTTCCCGCTAAAATCTTCGTCTTCTGCGCTTGCGAGCGCTGCAACGGGAGAAATCGGCAACAATTCAGAGCTTTCTGCGACATGCTCTACCGCCTCGCCAAGCTCATCTGGCAATTGTTCTGTTGTTTCATCATTTTCATATGCGCCATCGGCCACCTGCTCAAGAGCCGATTGCGGCAACTGATCAGCAAAAGAAGCTTTCATCGCTGCAACCGATGCTTCGATAACACTCAAGGAAAGCGCATTACTTGAACGCAGATGGCCTTCCATCGGCTCAGGTTCCAGCTCATCTGCATAGGGTACGGTGAATTCCGCCTCTACGCCGTATTCTTGGTTTTTAAGGTTCCTCAGGCGGGCCTTCTCCAATGTTTTGAGGAATTCCTTGTCAATCAGGCCGTTTGCAAATATCTCGTCATCATCGAGAATTGACGGCCCGTCATCCAGCTTCTGTGCAGTTTCAGCGCTTGGCGTTTCGCCTTCGTTGAAGATGTCAGAAAACTCCTGGAACAGGGCATCCTCGTCTACTACGTCCTGACCGGTTTCGCGTTTAATTTCACGAACGCCGATTTCAACAGCGCTTTTGGGTTCAGTTTCATCGCCGATTGCGGGCGCGTTGAGCGCGCTAACGGAAATACTAGGTATCTCATCCAGCTCAGGCTCGGACAATTGCCCTTGTTCAGTGTCCAGATCCGGTTCTGTTTCAGTTTCCGGTTCCGGCTCAGTTTCTGTTGCAATTTCCAGCACTTCGGCAGCGGAAAGTTCAACTTTGCTGGATTCTTCTGTATGAAGTTCTTGCGAAGGCTGCTCATCGCCTTCGGGTTCGGCCAGTGGATCAGGCTCCACTGCAGCGCCGTTATCCGCATCTGCCTTTTTTGGCTCATCGGAAAAGACCGAACCAGCACTGAATTCTGAGGTAGATTGCGCCAATTCCTCAAGAGCTGCGAAAATATCGCTGGATTCTTTCTGTCCGGGAGCTGCGTTCAGTTCAGCCATGTTTTTTGAGCCGGTTCATATACAGTTTCCGCATATTGCGCACCGCACGCATTCCGTACGGCACAGCTCCCGCCGCGCCGCTATCCCCAAGCGGTACGCCGGGCGTTTCAACGTGCGGTGCTGGATGAACCATCGCCTCCTCTTGATGTCACACCCTCACCTGCGGCTATTCTTACGCAAGCATTGCTAAAAATGCCTGAAGAGCGTTGGTTAAAATTGATAAAAATTTGAATTAGTTTAGGTTCTGAATTTAACCACACCAATCGAACTATTACCGGAGAAATCCATGCGGGAATTTGCCAATCTCGCGGAGCTGGCCGCCGCGAAAGGCTCAGAAATCGGCGTTAGCCCGTGGCTTGTTGTCGATCAGGCCCGTATCGACAAGTTTGCGGAGGCAACCGATGATTTTCAATGGATTCATGTGGACCCTGATCGAACCCGCAAAGAACTGGGCATGCCCACTATTGCCCATGGTTATTTGACGCTTTCGTTGATTCCGCGCTTTTTAAGCGAAGTCTACAAGGTGTCCAGTGTAATACGGGCGCTGAACTATGGTTCCAACAAAGTCCGCTACACTAATATGGTCCCAGCAGGCGCTCGCATTCGAGGGCGGGTTTTTCTTCAGCGCGCCACATTGGAAGTGGGATCCATCCGCACTATCTCCAACATAGCTATCGAAATTGAAAATGAAGAGAAACCGGCGCTGGTTGCCGAAATCATAAGTATGATGTTTGAATGAATTTGTTAGGGTCAGAACCCTAGGGAGCGGCAATCCATGAAAAGCAAGAAATCCGATACAGAATGGCGCCAAGTCCTAACGCCTGAGCAGTACGATATTACACGCAAGCAGGGCACCGAGCGCCCCCACTCCCATGCTTACAATCAAGAAAAATCTGAAGGGGTCTACAACTGCGTTTGCTGTGGCGAACCCTTGTTCAATTCAGAAACCAAATACGAATCAGGAACCGGCTGGCCGAGTTTCTTCGCTCCAGCAACCGACGAAGCGGTGAGCGAGCACGAAGACAAAAGCTGGTTCTCAACCCGCACGGAAATCAGATGCGCCCAGTGTGACGCCCATCTCGGGCATGTTTTTCCTGATGGCCCCGCCCCAACGGGCCTTCGCTATTGCATGAACGGAACCGCACTTAATTTTAAAAAGGGTAAAAACGACTAATGCCATCCACTAATTCCATGGCTGTACCTGTTGCAGAAAAAATTGATCACAAAACCAGCCATCACGGCAAAACAAGAAACGACCCCTACCACTGGTTCCGCTCTGAAAATTGGCAAGATGTCATGCGAGATCCAAGCATTCTCGAAGAACCTATCCGCGCCTATCTTGAACAAGAAAATGCCTACACCAAAGACGCACTGAAAAGCACGAAAACGCTCCAGGATCAACTGTTTGAAGAAATGAAGGGGCGGATCAAAGAAGACGATTCCTCTGTTCCAACACCAGACGGCCTCTGGTCTTATTACACGTCATTTGTCACCGGCGGCCAGCACCCGCGCATCTGCCGTAAGAAAACCGGCGGCCAGGAGGAAATTGTTCTTCTTGATGGTGACGAGATGGCGAAAGGGAAACCGTTTTTTCAAATTGGCGGAGCTTCTCATTCACCAGACCATCAACTCCTTGCCTATAGCATCGACGACAAGGGATCAGAATATTTTGCGCTTAACATAAAGGACCTCATATCCGGGGCGGATCTCAGCGATGTTGTGGAAGATACCGTCGGCAGCGCTGTCTGGGCGAAGGATTGCTCAACGCTGTTCTATGTCAAATTGGACGAAAACCACCGCCCATCAAGAGTTTACCGGCATAAGCTGGGCAACAGCCAGGAAGAAGACGTTCTGGTTTTTGAGGAGATGGACCCTGGATTTTTTGTCAGTGTTTCAGCCACCCAATCGCATGAGTTTATTGTCATTTCAACCCATGACCATCAAACTTCTGAAGTACGGCTAATAGATGCCGCCAAACCGGAAACCGATCCGGTACTCGTCGCACCAAGGGTTCGCGAGCATGAATATAGCGTTGACCACCAAGACAGCCGATTGCTCGTTCTGACAAACATTGATGATGCCGAAGACTTCAAAATTGTCGAAACGCCCATAAATGCGTTGGGGCCGGAAAATTGGAAAGACGTGGTTGCCCATAAACCGGGCCGGCTCATTCTTTCCCATTGCGCATACAAGGGTTTCATGGTGCGCCTTGAACGTGAAGACGGTTTGCCGCGCATTGTCATCACAGATACGCATTCAGGTGATGAGCACGCGATTGCATTCGACGAGGAGGCCTACAGCCTGGGGCTTTCGGCCGGTTACGAATTCGACACAACCACCGTTCGTTTCACGTACTCCTCAATGACAACTCCGGCCCAGGTTTATGACTACGACATGGCGAACTGTGAACGCGTTTTGCGTAAAACCCAGGAGGTACCTTCCGGCCACAATCCAGACGACTATGTGACCCGCCGCATAATGGCGGCATCCCACGACGGAGAGCGCGTGCCAGTTTCTGTACTCTATCATAAAGATACCAAGATGGATGGGACGGCGCCTTGCCATCTTTACGGCTACGGATCATACGGCATTTCTATACCGGCATCTTTTTCAACACCGGTTCTTTCGCTTGTCGACCGGGGTTTTGTGCATGCCATTGCCCATGTCCGCGGCGGCAAAGATCGCGGTTACCGATGGTACGCTCGAGGGCGCCGCGACAACAAAAAGAACACGTTTTACGATTTTATCGCCGCAGGTGATAAACTCATCGAAGATGGTTTAACTTCGCGTGGAAACATTGTTTGCCACGGTGGCAGCGCTGGCGGTATGCTGGTTGGCGCCGCAGCCAATATGGCGCCTGAGCAATATGCCGGCGTCATCGCTGATGTTCCATTCGTGGACGTTTTGAACACCATGCTCGATGACACTTTGCCGCTGACCCCTCCGGAATGGCTTGAATGGGGAAATCCGTTATCTGACGCAGATGCCTACGACTATATTGAATCCTATTCGCCCTATGACCAAGTGCAAGAGAAAGATTACCCTGCAATACTTGTTATGGCAGGGCTGACGGACCCGCGCGTGACCTATTGGGAGCCGGCAAAATGGGTGGCCAGGCTGCGGGATATGAAAACAGATGATAATCTTCTATTGCTCAAAACAAACATGGAGGCAGGTCATGGCGGAGCATCGGGCCGGTTCGACAGTTTGAAGGAAACCGCGCTCACCTATGCATTTGCCTTGCTTGTGACAGGTAAAACGGCATAAAAACGCTGATAATTGCCTCACAGCGTAAACGAGAGCACAATTGCCATCAGACAAACGAATTGAATTCGGGAAGGCGTCACAATGAGTGAACCTGCACACGACACCAAACAACCGCACCCAACCTCAATTGCTTCCAGTTTCGACTGGGATGACCCGCTTTCGCTGGAAAGTCAGCTCACCGAAGAAGAGCGGATGATCCGCGACAGCGTGCGCGCATTTGCAGATGACAAGCTAATGCCTCGCGTTCAATCGGCGTTTCGTGAGGAACGCTTTGATAGGGAAATCATGAACGAGGCCGGCGAGCTGGGTCTGCTCGGCATCATGACCGATCCGAAATATGGCGGATCGGGCCTTGGCTATGTCGCGTACGGCTTGATTGCCCGTGAGATTGAGCGTGTGGATTCGGGCTACCGCTCAGCGATGAGCGTCCAGAATTCGCTCGTCATGTTTCCCATTGAGGCCTATGGGAGCGAAGAGCAGAAAATGCGCTTTCTGCCGAAACTTGCCACCGGCGAGATGGTTGGCTGTTTCGGGCTCACCGAGCCGGATGCAGGTTCTGATCCCGGCGGCATGAAAACCAACGCAAAACGCAGCTCCAATGGTTATGTGTTGAACGGCTCCAAGATGTGGATCACCAATTCGCCGATTGCCGATATCGCCATTGTCTGGGCCAAACTTGAAGATCAAGGCATCCACGGATTTATTGTCGAGCGCGGCGCAAAGGGCTTTTCAACCCCGAAAATCGAGGGAAAATTCTCATTGCGGGCGTCGGTAACCGGCGAAATCGTGCTTGATGATGTGGAAGTGCCTGAAGATGCGCTTTTGCCGAACGCGCGCGGCCTTTCCGGCCCGTTCGGCTGCCTCAACAAGGCGCGTTACGGTATTTCCTGGGGCGCGATGGGTGCGGCGGAATTTTGCTGGCACCAGGCACGCCAATATACTCTGGACAGGAAGCAGTTCGGCAAACCGCTTGCGGCCAATCAGCTGGTTCAGAAAAAACTTGCAGACATGCAGACCGAGATCGCCATCGGGCTTCAGGGCGCACTGGCGCTAGGGCGTGGCTTGGAAAACGGCATTGCCGCACCACCAGCCATTTCCCTCATGAAGCGCAACAATTGCGGCAAGGCGCTCGACATTTCGCGCATGGCCCGCGACATGCACGGCGGCAACGGCATATCAGATGAGTTCCATGTCATCAGGCATATGGTGAATCTGGAAACCGTGAACACCTATGAGGGCACTCACGATGTGCATGCACTCATTCTGGGGCGTGCACAAACCGGTATTCAGGCGTTTATGTAACATTCCATTGCACCAGAACACTGTCTCATTTAGTGTCCGCTCAAAATGGGTTGTGCACCCGAACACACCAAATAAACAGGAGGAGTCCAGATGGCTTTCGAACTGCCCGATCTACCTTATGCATATGACGCATTGGCGTCTTACATGTCTGCTGAAACCCTTGAGTTTCATCACGACAAACACCACCAGGCCTATGTAGACAATGGCAACAAGCTTGCTGCCGAAGCCGGCATGGAAGGCAAGTCGCTTGAAGATATCTGCAGAGAATCGTTCGGCACCAATGCCGGACTGTTCAACAATGCCGGGCAGCACTATAACCATGTGCATTTCTGGAACTGGATGAAGCCAAATGGCGGCGGCGCGGTACCGGGCGCATTGGAAGCTAAAGTCAATGAAGACCTCGGCGGACTTGATGAGTTTCGCAGTGCGTTCATCCAGGCCGGCATGACCCAGTTTGGTTCCGGCTGGTGCTGGCTTGCCCTCAACAATGGCAAACTGGAAGTGATGAAAACGCCAAACGGAGAGAATCCGCTTGTACACGGCGCTACGCCGCTTTTGGGCTGCGATGTGTGGGAACACTCCTACTATATTGATTACCGTAATGCCCGGCCAAAATATCTTGAGGCTTGGTTTGATAATCTCGTCAACTGGGACTATGTTGCCGAACTTTTTGAAGCTGCAAGCTAAGCGGACAACGAATAGATTTGTTGGAAGGCGGGGTTTTGCGGCCCCGCCTTTATATTGTGAGAAGTAAGTATGGACGACGAAAAAGAATTCCATCTCGACCCGGTTGACGATGCCATCGCCGCAATTGCCGCTGGCGAGATGGTTGTTGTTGTTGATGATGACGACAGGGAAAACGAAGGCGACCTCATTATGGCGGCCGCCAAGGCAACGCCAGAGCAAATGGGTTTCATCGTGCGCCATACTTCCGGCATCGTTTGTGCGCCGATAACAGCTGAAGATGCCCGCAGATTGCATCTCAACCCAATGGTTGCCGACAATGATGCCCCCATGAGCACGGCCTTCACCGTTTCTATCGATTACAAGCAGGGCCTCACCACCGGCATTTCGGCCGAAGAGCGATGCGGCACCGTCAGGGCCCTTGCAAACGGCAATGTGCAGGCGGGCGATTTTGTCCGCCCGGGCCATGTTTTTCCGCTCATTGCCAAACGCGGCGGGGTTTTGATGCGTTCCGGGCATACCGAGGCCGCGGTGGACCTTGCCAAACTGGCAAAGCTTCCCCCTGTCGGCGTTATCGGCGAACTGGTGAATGATGATGGCACGGTGAAAAAGGGTAAGGACGTATATGCCTTTGCCCGTGAACACGGACTGAAAATTATCTCCGTCGACGATATGATTGCCTACCGCCAGGCACAGGAAAAACTCGTTGAGAGGCGCACAGAATTCGCGGTTGATATGCCGATCGGCGAAGCCCAGGGCATTGCCTACGCCACTCCTTTCGATTCCGTCCAGCACCTTGCCGTTGTTTTCGGCGGCGTTGGGGATGGAAAGAATGTTCCGGTCCGGCTGCACCGCGAAGATCTGGTTGAGGACGTCTTTGGCGACCGGGAAACCCTGAACACGGTTTATAACTGGTTCAAGCGCGAAGGCCGCGGCATTCTTGTTTACCTGCGCACAGGCGCATCAGGCGTTCCCGCTGAAACGTTCGGTGACGAAGATGCCTCTGATGAGAACCATGAGAGCGTTCTTGCCCGCGAGAAATCGTGGCGCGATATTGGCCTCGGCGCACAGATCCTGCGCGATCTGAACGTTACCTCAATAAAGCTGCTAGCCACCCGAGACAGACATTATGTGGGCCTTGCGGGCTTTGGCATCGAGATTGAGGAAACCGAACTGATTGAAGGCGATTAACGCCGCAAACCGCCAAGAATACCGCGAATGAGCTGGCGCCCGAGTTCACGGCCGACGGTGGATACCAGATTGCCGATAAACCGGTCGGTTTTGCTCATGCGCCGGCTCGAAGAGCGCTTTGCGCGCGTTTTCTTTTCCGCTTCCTTGGCTGCAGCCAGTTCGCGCGCAGCCTTTTCCGCGGCTGCAGCTCGTTTTTCGGCACGTTCTGCCAAAATTTCAAACGCCGATTCCCTATCTACTTTTTCATCATAAAGGCCATAAACCGGGCTATTGAGGACGGCGTTTTTCCGCTCATCAGGGGTTATCGGGCCAAGGCGTGATGATGGCGGGCGGATGAGCGTGCGCTGAACCATGGAGGGCACGCCTTTTTTCTGCAACGTCGAGACAAGAGCCTCGCCAACGCCAAGTTGAGTGATGACTTCCTCGGTGTCGAAGTCCGGATTTTGGCGGAAAGTCGTTGCCGCCGTTTTCACGGCCTTTTGCTCGCGCGGGCTGTAGGCGCGCAGCGCATGTTGCAGCCGGTTGCCAAGCTGATTGAGCACTGAATCAGGCACATCAAGCGGGTTTTGGGTCACAAAGTAAACGCCAACCCCTTTGGAGCGGATAAGTCGCACCACTTGCTCCACTTTGTCGATCAGAATTTTCGGAGCTTCATCGAAAAGAAGGTGGGCTTCATCGAAGAAAAACACCAGCTTCGGTTTGTCCGGATTTCCAACTTCTGGAAGTTCCTCAAAAAGTTCAGACATGAGCCAGAGCAAAAATGTGGAGTAGAGCTGCGGCGACTGCATGAGCTTGTCGGAAGCCAAAATATTGATAATGCCGCGCCCGTCGCGTGTCGTGCGCATCAAGTCGCGAATATCAAGCGCTGGTTCACCAAACAGGAAGTCCGCTCCCTGCTGCTCCAGTACCAGAAGGCGTCTTTGAATAGCGCCGATAGATTGCTTGGAGACCATTCCATACTCAGTGCGGATTTCCTTGGCGCGATCTGCGAGGTTGATCATGAGCGCCCGCAAATCCTTAAGATCAAGCAGGGCAAGCCCCTCCTCATCTGCGATCTTGAAGGCAATATTCATTGCCCCCTCCTGCGCTTCGGTGAGGTTCATCAGCCGCGACAGAAGAAGTGGGCCCATTTCCGAAATCGTAGTGCGGATCGGATGGCCCTGCTCACCAAACAAGTCCCAAAAAACAGTTGGAAAAGCTTCAAAGCCGTAATCTTCAAAACCGATCTTTTCAGCGCGCTCCAAGAGAAAGTCTTTCGGCTCTCCTGCCACCGCAATCCCTGAAAGATCGCCCTTCACGTCAGCGGCAAAAACCGGCACGCCCTGGGCGGCAAATCCCTCCGCAAGAATCTGCAGGGTCACAGTCTTGCCGGTACCGGTCGCTCCTGTAATCAAGCCATGGCGGTTCGCGAACTTTAGATCCAAAAACTGTTTTTCTTTGGCTGTTCCAAGGAAAACCGAATTCTCGCTGGTCATGTTGGTTTTATCCTGCCGGAATTTTCTCTGTGCAATGAGATGTTATCGCTCGAGCGTAGCGGCAATCTGCTATAAAAATCTGCTCGACGCAAATGCGCTTACCGCCGCAATCAGATAGCGGCATAGCCAGAAGGACAAGAAGATTGCAAGAGTTGATTTCAAAGCTCGCGACACAGCTGGGCATAGACGAACTGATCGCGAGGAAGGCAGCCGGTATGATACTTTCACTGCTGCAAAAAGTGGGCGACGACGCCACGATTTCCGAACTTTTTGAAAAGGTGCCTGGCGCTGCAGAGCTGGCAGAACTGGAAAGTGGACCAGTAGATGCTGCTGGCGGGCTGATGGGCATGCTGGGCGGCCTTATGGGTGGCAATACGGGCGATGTAATGGCCACATTCAGCGCTTTGCAGTCAGAAGGGCTTTCAAACGACCAGATCAAATCTCTGGGAACCGGGCTTCTGTCCCATGCTCGCGAATGTGCCGGCGACGAGTTGGTGGACCGGACGATTGAAGGTGTCCCCGGATTTCAGCAATATCTATAAGTTCTCGCTAATTGCCTTCCTCCGGCCAATGCCCGATTTTGTACGGTAGTTGCAATAAGTTAAAAGGTATGCTGCACTGCAGCAAACTTTTAAGGGTCCAGTATGACAAGGATTTCTCTGGCAGAAGAATTCGAACCGCCGCAACGTGAAGACTGGATGGCGCTGGTCGGCCAAGTCTTGAAGGGCGCGGACTTCGAAAAAAAGCTGGTTTGGCTTAGCCACGACGGTTTGCGTGTAGAACCTCTCTATACGCAGACAACACACCTGCAAATGCCCGGGCGCCGCGCCCATGGATGGCAGGCGTTGCAAAGGGTGGATATTCCCTCCCTTGAAGACGCCAACGGCCAAGCCTTACGGGACCTTGAAAACGGCGCTGCGGGTCTTACTATCGTAACAGGAGCAAGCGCCGCCGCGCACGGGTTCGGTGTGAACGCACACACCGCTGACCACTTTCAGCGTCTGTTGCAGGGCGTTCACCTGGAAATGATCCCGCTCCGCCTTGATGGAGGATGGAATTCCGATTCCTGCGCGGCAGCAGTTCTGAAGGTTTATAAGGACCGAGGCCTTGACGCCGGGAAGACTAATCTGACATTGGGACTGGATCCCCTCGGCGGGTTCGCCCAAACGGGCCAGATGGATGCCCCTGATGATTTGCCCGGCCAACTAGGTGAAATTCTGGGACCATATCTGGGCGGCGGATTTGGCGGGTGCGCATTACTTGCAGATTGCCGCCTTTACCACAATGCGGGCGCATCTGAAGCCCAGGAGTTGGCATTCGCTTTGGCCACGGCTGTCACCTACCTGCGCTGGCTCGATGCGGCGGGAATTGACCCGGAAAAATCCAATAAAATGGTGGGTATGTTGCTTTCCGTCGATGCAGACATGTTCATGTCGGCGGCGAAGCTTCGCGCAGCGCGGCTTTTGTGGGCGCGGGTGCAGGAAGTTATGGAGTTGGAGCCCGAGCCGCTTAAACTTCATACCGAAACGAGCTGGCGCATGATGACCCGGCGCGATCCTCACGTGAACCTGTTGCGCACAACCGCTGCCACATTTGCTGCGGGCATCGCGGGCGCGGATAGTCTCACCGTATTGCCGTTCACCGGCACACTTGGCCTGCCTGATAGTTTTGCCCGCAGAATGGCCCGGAACACCCAAACGATTTTCCTGGAAGAAACCCATCTCGGCCATGTTCAAGATCCTGGCGCAGGCTCTGGATTTATGGACCAGACGGCCCTTGATCTTGCCGCCATCTCCTGGAAGCTGTTCCAGGAAATTGAAGCCGATGGCGGCATGGTGATCACCTTGGCTTCGGGAGCGGTACAAAAGCACATCGCCTCTGTGCACGATCAACGGTTGCGCAATATTGCCACGCGGAAAGAACCTATAACCGGGGTCTCTGAGTTTCCAAACCTTTCGGAGTTGCCGGTTGCCGTGTTGGATTGCCCTGCCTCTGCCGCTAACCACCCTGACGCAGATGGTGGCATTTCTTGTGCGCCACTCAACCAGGCGCGCCTTTCAGAAGATTATGAAGCCTTGCGCGATGCATCGGACGCAGTTTTGGACAAACACGGGAGCCGGCCTTCGGTTTTCATGGCAAATATTGGCCGTGTGGCCGACTTTACTGCCCGCGCCACCTGGGCCGGAAACATTTTTGAGGCCGGCGGCATTGAGGCTCCGCGCAATGACGGGTTCAATGAGACTGATAAATTGGCAGAAGCATTCAAAAAGTCCGGCGCAAAAATCGCTGTTCTGTGCTCATCCGATGAAATTTACCATGAGCTTGGCACAGCCGCCATCGAAGCGCTGTTGTCTGCTGGCACATCCCACGTCTATGTCGCGGGGAAGCACAGCGATACGCTTGAAAAAGCAGGGGCCGGAACCTTCATCCATATCGGGTGTGATATATTGTCGATATTGCGCAATGCGCACGAGATTTTGGGGATTGCAAGATGACCCGGATTCCAGATTTCAGCACCATAGAGTTCGAAACACCTGAGGCCTTTGCCGGAACGCCAGGCGATGCCTGGACAACCCCGGAAGGCATTGAGGTAAAAACCGATTATGGTCCACAAGACCACAAGGGGCTCGATTTTCTGAACACCTGTCCTGGAATTGCCCCCTATCTGCGCGGGCCCTACCCTACAATGTATGCCACCCGGCCCTGGACAATCCGCCAATATGCAGGGTTCTCCACCGCAGAGCAGTCCAATGCGTTTTACCGGCGCAACCTTAATGCCGGCCAAAAGGGCCTTTCCATCGCCTTCGACTTGGCAACCCACCGTGGATATGATTCTGATCATCAGCGCGTTGCCGGTGATGTTGGCATGGCCGGTGTTGCCATTGATTCCATTTATGACATGCGCACCTTGTTCGACGGAATTCCGCTGGACCAGATGAGTGTTTCCATGACCATGAACGGCGCGGTACTG
>JBPCVY010000128.1:0-14883 GCA_051010055.1 Hyphomicrobiales bacterium
ATTTCCTGGGTGGTGCCGGCAACGCGGCTACCGCCGGTGTATGAGGCCACTTCGACAACCTTGATCAACTTGCCACCGAAAGTGGTTTTCAGCCCTGAAATGGCCGAGCCGGTGATGATTTTGATGCTGGCAGCCTTGGCTTCCTCAATAAGTGGTCCGGAAGGATCGGTACGCGCATCTACAATGGCCGCAACCGGCACGCCTGCTTTGGCCAGAATCGTTGCTGTTTGGTATGCATCGTCATTGTTGGTGAACAAAACGCCACGCTGGCCAACGGCAACACCGTATCGTACGGCATAGCCGCGAATGGCCGAAGAGAGCATCACGCCGGGCCGATCGCAGTTTGCAAACGGAATAGGGCGCTCCAGGGCGCCTGTGGCAACAATCACTTGTTTTGCGCGCACTTTCCAAAGCCTGTGCCGCGGCACACCTTCATTGGCAAGAGCTGGGTCATGTTCAGACAAACGCTGGAACAGCATCAGATAGTTTTGGTGGAAGTGGCCAACGCCGGTGGTGCGGGTCAAAATCTGGACATTTTCAAGCCCTGCAAGACGCTCAACCTTTTCGGCCACCCAATCGGTCTGCGGTTTGCCGTCAATTTCACCTGCAAACAGGTCAGCAACCCCGCCAAGGTTGGGATTTTCATCAACCAGGATAACCCGTCCGCCCGTTGCAGCGGCAGCTTCTGCAGCTGCAATGCCTGCAACACCACCGCCGACGATCAGAACATCGCAATGGCAGTTGAACTGCTCGTACGTGTCCGGGTCCGGGCCGGTGGGTGCAACGCCAAGGCCTGCAGCATTGCGGATGAACGGCTCATAGACGCTCTTCCAGAACTTTTGTGGCCACATGAAAGTCTTGTAGTAAAAACCTGACGGGATGAAGCGCGAAAACGTATTGTTGATCGCGCCAATATCGAATTCGGTGCTTGGCCAGGCATTTTGCGGCTTGGCGGTCATGCCATCGAACACTTCAACCTGGCTTGCGCGCAGGTTCGGTTCAGCCTTATTGCCCTCACCAACGCCAACCAGGGCGTTGGGTTCCTCAGCGCCGAGGCCCAAAACACTGCGGGGGCGGTGATACTTGAAACTGCGGCCCATGACCCGAACGCCATTGGCCATCAGGGCAGACGCCAGGCTGTCGCCCTTGAATGCAGGCATGCGCTGACCGTTCCAATGAAAATCTACGACCTTTTCACGGTCAATCGCCCGGCCGTATCCGCTATCATGGGCGCTTGCCGATAGTCTGTATGGCTTGCCGCTCATGAATTCGCCTTTCTAGTGGTGGTCTTCTTAAAATGTTCCTTCCAAAGCGGATCGGCTTGTTTGATCAGCTCTTGCGGTGGAATTTCGGTAATTGAGTAGTATCCGAGGATATCAAGGGTGAGTGTGTCACGTGCTGCGTGAAACCACTTGTCGCAGCCACGGTCGCACCGCCAGCGCTCGAAATGAACGCCCTTGGGGTTTTTGCGCCCGTAAAGATAGTCGCGCTGCGCCTCATCAGAGATACCTTCGGGACTTTCCGTAGCCGGGCGCTTGATGTGCGCCTCACCGCCAGCATGAAAATCCGTTTCTTCGCCTTCGACCCCACATACGGGGCATTGAATTACTAACATGCTTCTTACTCCCCCGCGTTAGTGCGCGACCGCGGCGGCGACGCTTTCATCAATGAGCCGCCCCTGAAGGAACCGGTCAAGGCCGAATGCGCCGGCAATATCGCCTGGCTGGTCTTTTGCGATGAGGTCGGCAAATACGAAGCCAGAGCCCGGTGTGGCCTTGAAGCCTCCGGTTCCCCAGCCGGCGTTGACATAAAGCCCGCCAACATCGGTTTTTGAGATGATCGGCGAACGGTCACCGGTCATATCAACAATTCCGCCCCACATGCGCAGCATTCTCAGCCGCGAAATAATCGGGAAGGTTTGCACCAGCGCCGTCACCGTATGTTCCAGCGATGGGAAGCTGCCGCGCTGTGAATAGTTATTGTATGGATCAGCACCGCCACCGATGACAAGTTCGCCCTTGTCCGACTGGCTCATGTAGCCATGAACGGTATTGGCCATCACCACGACATCAATAACGGGCTTGATCGGCTCGGATACCAATGCCTGGAGGCAAACGCTCTCAATCGGCATGGTGACACCGGCCATCTGCATGATGAGAGATGTGTTGCCTGATGCCACCACGGCAATTTTCTTGGCCTTAATCTTGCCTTTGGTGGTTTCAAGGCCGGTAACACGGCCACGTGAAGTGTTGATGTCAGTGACTTCGCAATTCTGGATAATGTCGACGCCATGATTGTCCGCGCCGCGCGCATAACCCCATGCAACCGCATCGTGGCGCGCCGTGCCGCCACGGGGCTGGTAATAAGCGCCAAGAATTGGATAACGTGCATCATCGCGGTCATTGATTATCGGGCAAATCGATTTCACTTCGGCCCTGTCGATCATGCGCGCTTCGATACCAGCAAGCCGGTTGGCGTGGCTGGTGCGCTTCATGGCGCGCAGTTCGTGCTCTGTCTGGCACAACATCAATAGCCCGCGCGGGCTGAACATGATGTTGTAGTTCAGCTCCTGGCTCAAATCCTCATATAGCGAGCGTGACAGCTCATAAATTGCCATTGAGGGATCTTGCAGATAGTTCGAGCGGATAATGGTGGTGTTACGTCCGGTGTTGCCACCGCCCAGCCAGCCTTTCTCCACAACAGCTACGTTGGTAACGCCGTGTTTTGACGCAAGATAATAGGCCGTTGCCAGGCCATGCCCGCCCGCACCGACAATCACCACATCATATTCTTTTTTGGGTTCCGGGGCCCGCCAAGCGCGCTCCCAACCCTTGTGGTAGCTCATCGCATTGCGGGCAATCGAAAATGCAGAATACCGCTTCATAATATTGCCATCCCATTATGGGGCTTTGCCCCTAAACTCGCGCGGACACTATCAAAGCGCGCGCTCGACCTCCATGGGATTGCGACATTTGGCACTGAAAGTGCGACACCACGGCGCGCATGATGAAGTTCCGGTGAATTGATCTTGTGGACAATTCATGACTAAAAGGCCTTATGTGGTTATGGATTGCCTTTGCTGTGTTGACCGCGCTCGCCCTTGCGGCGGTTCTCAAGCCCCTATTGCGGGCCGCATCTGCGTCACGCCCTGATGAAGATTCTCCTGAGCTTGCCATTTACCGCGATCAGCTTTCAGAAGTTGAACGCGATGTTGAACGTGGGGTTGTCGGGTCTGACGAAGCTGAAGCTGCGCGCACCGAAATTTCGCGCCGGCTGCTGGCGGCAGATGAAGCAGCGCAAAAAGCCAAAACTTCTGCAACCAATCCGCAACCGGTTGCCGGCATGGTGATAGCAGGTGTTGTAGCGGTTTCTTTAGCCGGTTATCTCACGTGGGGCTCGCCTGACCTACCTGGCCAGCCGCGCAAAGAGCGCATTCAAAATGCAGCCGCCAACCAAAACTTTCAGGCGCTGATTGTGCAGGTTGAACAACAGCTTGAGAAAAACCCCGAAGATGCCCGAGGCTGGCAAGTGCTGGCGCCGGCATATATGCGCGTGCGCCGGTATGCAGATGCTGCTGATGCATTTGCTAAGGCGGTGGATCTTACGCCCTCTCCGGGCGCAGACCTTTTAACTGCCTGGGGCGAAGCATCCGTCTTGGCCCGGTCCGGCCTGGTTACTGCAGAAGCAAACAGCGCTTTCTTGCGGGCTCTTTCTGTGGACCCGAAGTACCCCAAGGCACGCTACTTCGCAGGTATTGCGGCGGCCCAGGATGGCCGCAATGAAGAGGCCATCAAAATATGGACCGAACTTCTCGCAGATGCGCCTGCTGATGCGCCCTGGCGGCAAACGGTGGTTGGCCAGATCAACAAGCTTCAGGGCGTTGATACCGAAGCGCCCGGGCCTGATCGCGAAGACATTGAGGCTGCCCAGCAGATGAGCGCTGAAGACAGGGCTCAAATGATCCAGTCCATGGTCACCCGGCTTTCAGAGCGGTTACAGGAAGATGGCAAAGATTTGAACGGTTGGATGCGTTTGGTGCGCGCACGCATGGTGTTAAAACAGAAGCAAGAGGCTATAAAAGCCTTGAGCGATGCCCGGGCCAATTTTGCAGGCGATGAAGCATCCTTGGCGCAACTCGACAGCCTGGCCAGCCAGATGGGCCTGGAGTGAGATAGATGACAAGGAAACAGAAACGCACGTCCATGATCCTAGGCGGCCTTGCCGTTTTAGGGCTTGCGGTCGGCATCATGCTCTATGCCTTGGAAGACACAATTGTCTTTTTTTACACGCCCGCAGAAGTGGCTGAAAAAGACATCAAGGCTGGCATCCGCTTCCGTCTTGGCGGTTTGGTTGCAGATGGCACAGTGGTGCGCGGCCAGGGCAAGACAGTAAAATTCTCCGTAACCGACACGGACAAAACCCTGCCGGTGAACTTCACCGGAACCCTGCCGGACCTTTTCCGGGAGGGCCAAGGGGTGGTGGCAGAAGGTGCGCTGGATAAAAATGGCACTTTCCTCGCCGATACGGTTTTGGCAAAACACGATGAAAACTATATGCCGCGTGAAGTGGCCGACGCCCTTAAGGAAAAAGGTGTTTGGCAGCATGCGGGTGAGCAGTCCGAATGATTACCGAGCTTGGACATTACGCGCTGGTTCTGGCGCTCGCCATCTCGATGGTGCAGATGTCTGTGCCGTTGTGGGGTGCTTACCGGAACGACGCGGCGCTCATGCGGGTGGGCGAACCTTCTGCATTGGTGCAGTTCCTGGCAACCGGCATCGCGTTTGCCTGTCTCACACACGCGTTCATCGTCTCTGACTTTTCGGTGCGCCTTGTGTGGGCCCATTCCCACTCCGCCAAGCCGATGATTTACAAAATTGCCGGTGTATGGGGAAATCATGAAGGCTCAATGCTTTTATGGGTGCTTATTCTTACCCTGTTTGGCGCCTGTGTCGCCGCCTTTGGCAGTAACCTGCCGCAAACCTTGCGCGCCCGGGTGCTTGCTGTGCAGGCATCCATTGGCACCGCGTTCTTGCTGTTCATCCTCATAACGTCAAACCCGTTTGCACGGCTGGAGCCTGCGCCATTTGAAGGAAACGGCCTTAACCCGGTTTTGCAGGACCCGGCGCTCGCTATTCATCCGCCTCTTCTATATGGCGGTTATGTGGGGTTGTCAGTGGCCTTCTCCTTCGCCGTTGCAGCACTTTTTGGAGGCAAGGTCGATGGCGCCTGGGCGCGTTGGGTAAGGCCGTGGACGCTGGCAGCTTGGATGTTCCTCACAGCGGGCATCGCCATGGGCTCCTGGTGGGCTTATTACGAGCTTGGCTGGGGTGGATGGTGGTTCTGGGACCCGGTGGAAAACGCCTCTTTTATGCCGTGGCTGGTTGCAACTGCGCTGTTGCATTCCGCCGTTGTTGTTGAGCGGCGTGGCGCGCTAAAAATCTGGACGCTCCTGCTTTCCATCATTGCATTTTCCTTAAGCCTTCTGGGCACGTTCCTGGTGCGCTCCGGGGTGCTTACATCGGTTCACGCCTTTGCCAGCGACCCATCACGCGGCGTCTTCATCCTGCTTATACTGTGCCTATTCATTGGTGGGGCCCTGGCGCTTTTTGCCTGGCGTGCACCGGCGCTGAAAGTGGGCGGATTGTTCGCTCCCATCAGCCGTGAAGGCGCGCTTGTCCTCAATAATCTGATCCTGACAGTTTCCGCAATCTCGGTCTTGACCGGCACGCTTTATCCACTGCTTCTGGAAGCGCTCACCGGCGCGAAAATCTCCGTTGGCCCGCCCTATTTCAATCTCACTTTCGGCCTCATCATTTTGCCGCTATTGCTGCTTGTTCCTTATGGCCCGATGCTTTCCTGGAAACGGGCTGATCTTTGGGCGGCATCCCAGCGATTAATGGCTGCTGGCGCTCTTGCGGTCATTGTCGGCCTGATTGCCTGGTATCTGAAGTATGGCGGCCCTGTTATGGCCGGATTTGGCATTGCAATCGGCGTATGGCTGATAGCGGGCGCGATTTCTGAGATCGTCTGGCGATCAAAACTCTTCAACCCATCTGGATTGCGGAGGCTGGCGGGCCTTCCCAGATCGGCTTTCGGCACGATGCTTGCGCATGCAGGCCTCGGTGTCCTGGTTCTGGGAGTTGTTGGCATCACCGCATGGCGCCAGGAAATTATTGAAGTGATGCAACCGTCCGACACAGTTGAAATTGCCGGCGTGCAAATCACTTTTAAAGGCGAATTTCCCAAATTGGGACCCAATTACCGCGATGTGATCGGGCGGTTTGAAGTGCGTACTGAAAAGGGCGATGAGCCGGAAATCCTGGCCCCTGCCAAGCGCATCTACTTCCCATCACAACAGCCCACATCTGAGGTTGCAATCCGCACCTATCTTAGCGGCGATCTTTATGTGGTGATGGGAGACAAGGTTGGTGCCAGAGGGCGCACTGTGCGCGTTTATTTCAATCCCCTTGTCGTTCTAATCTGGCTTGGTTCGGTAATCATGTTTATTGGCGGCGGCATTTCCCTGTCAGACCGCAGGTTGCGTGTCGGCGCGCCCAAACGCGCCCGCGCCCGGCAGGCAAAGGCTTATTAGGAAATGCGGTTTATTCTCCCCATAGTGCTCATGGCCGCCCTAGCATTTCCGGCAGGAGCCTATGAGCCCGACGAAGTGCTGGACGATCCGGTTTTGGAACAGCGTGCACGTGATCTTTCCGCTGAACTTAGATGCCTTGTGTGCCAGAATCAGTCGATAGATGATTCCGATGCGCCGCTCGCCAAGGATTTGCGCGTTTTGGTGCGTGAACGGCTCACCGCCGGCGATACCAACGAAGAAGTCAAGTCCTTCATTGTCCAGCGCTATGGGGAATTTGTGCTGCTGAAACCATATTTCGGTCTCCACACCCTTTTGCTGTGGTCACTGCCGTTCGTGCTGTTCGTGCTTGGCGCACTATTGATTTTCCGCCGCCGCACCCGCCCCGCTGAACAAAGCGCCCCGCAGGAGTTGAGCAAAGACGAGCAAGCGCGCCTCGACAAGCTGCTGAAAGATTAGGGTTTCATCCCGCCCTAGTGCGCTGCCACCGTCACTCCGGTGAAGTAGGGGTGCAGGAACACAAGCACCGCGTATACAACCACACTGATCGCCACTCCACGCGCCTCAACAGCAACTGAAGGCACGTCTGGCTTTTGCCAGTCACCGTCACGCTTGTTCAATAGCGGAATTTCGATGATGGCCCAAAGTCCCAGTCCGACGAAAAGAACCAGCGACCGTGTATCGCCATTGGAAAGAAGATGGCCAACCGCCCAGATGATCAGGCCGGTGAGCTGCGGATGCCGGATATATTGCTTGATCCTGCTGCCATAGTTGGCCGCGCCCATTAAAATGAATGCAATCAGCACCAATATAGCGGTGACGATGGGTGTCCAGTCTCCCAAATAATAAAGAATCTCAGGATCGCTTGAGCGCCAGCCAAAAATAATGAGCGCGATGGAAATGAGGATGAGAACGGAAAAGATGCCCTTGTAGGGGTTTTCGCCTACACGTTCAATGAGTTGCGTCTTGAATTGCGGGAAAATGCACGTGCTCAAATGAACACCACTCCACAGCAACACGCCCAAAATCAGCAACGTCATAATATCACTCCCTAAAATTTCTATCCTTCAAGCTGGCGCGGCTCCATAATGGTGAGCCTACGCCGAAAAGCCGCAAAGGCAAGATGGCATGGAGGATATGATGGCTGGACAATCTTTGAAATCCAAAAAAATTACCTTTCCGGGCCATGCCGGTGAACAGTTGGCTGCCCGGCTCGATATGCCTGCCGGGCCGGTGCGTGCATATGCGCTGTTTGCGCACTGTTTCACATGCTCGAAGGATATCTTCGCCGCATCGCGAATCTCCACAAGTCTCTCAGATCAAGGCATCGCCGTTTTGCGGTTTGACTTCACTGGTCTTGGCGCAAGTGAAGGGGAATTCGCCAACACCAACTTTTCCACAAATGTCCAGGATCTCGTCGAAGCTGCAAAATATATGCGCGTGAACCTTGCCGCGCCATCACTGCTTGTCGGCCACTCACTTGGCGGTGCGGCGGTTCTGATTGCTGCTGGCGATATTCCAGAGGTGAAAGCCGTAGCCACCATTGGCGCACCTGCCGACGCTGAGCACGTCATCCATAATTTCGGCGCCTCGGTTTATGACATTGATAAAAAGGGCGAGGCGATGGTTACCCTTGCCGGGCGAGAATTCACAATCCAGAAGCAATTTCTCGAAGATGTGCGCTCGGTGAACCTTGCTGAGCGTATCGGGAAGCTGAAGCGCGCGCTTCTCATTTTTCATGCTCCCCTTGATCAAACGGTTGGCATCGAGAATGCCGGGCTGATTTTCGGCGTTGCCAAGCACCCTAAAAGCTTCATCTCGCTGGATGATGCGGACCATTTGCTGTCGCGCCGTCAGGACGCGATTTACGTGGCCAGCGTTCTTTCCGCCTGGGCAAGCCGCTTTATCGATATGCCGGAACAGGCCGAGGAGAGGCCGGAAAGTGACGCGGTTCTTGTCCGCGAAACCGGCCACGGCAAGTTTCAGCAGGATGTGTTTGTGCGCGCCCACCACATGTTGGCCGACGAGCCGGCCTCTGTCGGCGGCATGGATACGGGGCCAACGCCCTATGATTTTCTTTCCATTGCCCTTGGCGCATGCACGTCGATGACTTTGCGCATTTATGCCGAACATAAGGGACTTGAACTGGGACAAATTTCTGTCGCCGTTTCCCATGACAAGGTTCACGCCAAGGATTGCGCGGAATGCGAAGGGCGCGAGGGCCGGGTCGACCGGTTTGAACGGGAGATTTCCGTTGCAGGGCAGGTTTCGGATGAACTGGCTGATAAACTTGAGGAAATTGCCGGTAAATGCCCGGTTCACAGGACCCTTGAAAAGTCATCCGCGGTTGCCACGAAAGTGAACCTTACCAAGATTTAATCCTGCGGAAATGTGGCTGTAATCTTCCGCCACCTATATCCGTCTCAGTTGATTTGTTAATCGCCTGAGGAGATATAGAAATGCCGCAAACTGAAAACATGAAGAAAGGCCGCAAGGCGCCGCTGGTTTTGGCCGCAGCTGCTTTGCTCGGCGCAAGCGGACTGAGCGCACCAATTCTGCTGGATCGTCCTGCAGTCGCAGCTTCCAGCGCTGCACAAATGGTTTCGCAATCCGCACCGGCAAAGGGATTTGCCGACCTTGTAGAACAGGTCCAGCCTGCCGTTGTCTCGGTCAAGGTGAAGGTCGATCAAAGCAAAAAATCAAGTGGCATGGAGCGCGGGTTTGGAAAAATGCCAAGCTTCCCCAAGGGTCATCCGCTGGAAAAATTCTTCGACCAGTTTGGCGGTGGTGATGATGAACGCTTCAAAATGCCCCGCCGGCGCGGTTCGGCACAAGGTTCTGGCTTTGTGATCTCCAAGGACGGCTATGTGGTGACCAACAATCACGTGGTCGACGGTGCTGATGAAGTCACCTTGACCTTCACCGACGGCAAGGAGCACAAAGCCCGCGTTATCGGGACCGACAAGAAGACGGACCTGGCGCTTTTGAAAATCGATGCCAAGGGAAAGACTTTCAAGTACGTTGAGTTTGCTGAGAATGATGCCCGCGTTGGCGACTGGGTTGTTGCGGTTGGCAATCCGTTTGGCCTCGGCGGTACTGTCACGACCGGTATTGTATCCGCCCGTGGCCGGGATATCGGCTCTGGACCATATGATGACTTCCTGCAGATCGATGCAGCCATCAACCGTGGTAATTCCGGCGGCCCGGCGTTCAATCTCAACGGCAAGGTCGTCGGCGTAAACACGGCTATTTTCTCGCCTTCCGGCGGCAATGTGGGCATCGGTTTTGCGATACCTTCCAACATTGTCAACGATGTTATTGCCGATTTGAAAGACGACGGCAAA
This sequence comes from Hyphomicrobiales bacterium, assembly GCA_051010055.1. GTDB lineage: Bacteria > Pseudomonadota > Alphaproteobacteria > Rhizobiales > CAJQND01 > CAJQND01. The sequence continues at coordinate 9,934 of JBPCVY010000128.1, forward strand.
GTCACCCGCGGCTGGCTTGGTGTCCATATCCAGCCTGTGTCGCAGGACATTGCTGAAGGCCTCGGCCTTGATGACACCGCAGGCACGCTCGTTGCTGAAGTGCAGGAAAACTCGCCTGCTTACAGCGCCGGGTTGAAGGCTGGTGACACAATTCTCACCATGAACGGCGATGAAGTTGAAGGTCCCCGTGATCTTGCCAAGAAAGTGGCGAAGCTTGCGCCTGGCTCAAAGGCTAAGTTTGAAATCGTGCGCAGTGGCGAGGAAATCACCAAGACCGTCAAGCTCCGCACATTGCCTGGTGCAAAGAAAATGGCTTCCGCCGGCGCCCCGGACGAAGCAGATGAGTCGACCCTTGAGGGCCTTGGTCTTGCAGTAGCTCCCGGAGATGGAGATGGCGTCAATGTCGTAGACATCGATCCGGACAGTGAAGCAGCCTCCAAGGGTATGCGCGTCGGTGACCGCATTCTCAAGATCGGCGGGAAATCCGTGAACGATCCAGAAGACGTTCGTAAGGCGCTCGATGCCGCCAGCGAAAAGGGCCACAAGAATGTCCTGATGCTGATCCGCAGCGGCGACAGTCAGCGGTTCATCGCTCTTCCGTTGAAAAGCGCCTAACGGTTTTCTGCCCCGCCAGGAAACCGTAGCCGGCACGGGCTGAGGTTCATAGTAATGTTCCCCGAATGAACCCCGCCCGGCCGGCGCCTCGTTTATTAAACTTGACATCTGGAGGAACTCCGCCATGAGCTATATGAAGGTTTCACTTGATTCCTCCGGCAACGGGAACCAGATGCGCATTTTGTTGATTGAAGACGATTTGGAAGCCGCCGGCTTCCTGCTCAAAGGCTTGCGGGAGGCAGGCCATGTTGGCGATCACGCAAAAGAGGGTGAGGAAGGCCTCATCATGGGGCGCGAAAACTCTTACGACGTGATGATTGTCGACCGGATGCTTCCTCATCGCGATGGCCTCTCTGTTATCGAGGCATGGCGCAGGGAAGGAATCAATACGCCGGTTTTGATTCTGTCGGCACTGGGTGAGGTTGACGAGAGGGTCACGGGTTTGCGCGCCGGTGGTGATGATTATTTGGCAAAACCCTATGCCTTTTCCGAGCTGCTTGCCCGTGTTGAAGGGCTCGTGCGTCGGGTGCAGCCGGAAGCTGCTGCAACGAAACTGCAAGTAGACGATCTTGAACTGGACCTGCTTGCCCGCACCTGTGCGCGGGCCGGTGAGAAAATTCTGTTGCAGCCACGCGAGTTCCGGCTATTGGAATATCTCATGAAAAATGCCGGCCAGGTGGTAACCCGCACCATGCTACTGGAGCATGTCTGGGATTATCATTTTGATCCGCAAACCAATGTCATTGATGTCCATATCTCGCGCCTGCGCGGAAAAATAGACAAGAATTTCGACAAACCTCTTTTGCAAACGGTGCGCGGCGCCGGATATTCGATCCGTGAAGCTTAAGGAAAACAAGACTAAGATACTGCGGTCATCCACCTTTCGCATGTCGGCGGTCTATCTGGTTGTTTTTGTGTTGTCTGTTGCCGGGATTCTCTCATACATCTACTGGAATACCGCTGTTCTTTTGGAGCGGCAGACAGATGCCACCATCCGCGCTGAAGTTGACAGTTTGGGCGAGCAGTACCGCCAGGGCGGACTGGCGCGGCTGTTGGATACGGTAAGACGGCGCTCCCAACGCGAATCTGCACGCGGCATCTATTTCTTCTCAAATCGAATAGGAAGACGCATGGCAGGCAATCTTGACGGATTGCCGGCGGATGCTCTGGGCCAGGGCGGATGGATTGATTTTCCTTACGAAGCGCTGGGGATTGAAGATAAGCGAACCCACCGCGCGCGGGCCTATTTCACGCGGCTTTCGGGCGGCTACACTTTGCTGGTCGGGCGTGATGTGGAAGAGCTTCGCCAGTTTGCACAGCTTATCCGCACAACCATGGCATATGCACTGGCCCTGGCGCTTGTTGTCGGCCTTGGTGGCGGTATTTTGATGAGCCGTAACTTTTTAAGGCGCATTGAAAGAATTTCCGATACCTCGCGCTCCATAAGGGCGGGGGATATGTCAGAGCGTATACCCGACAGCGGCAGCAACGATGAAATCGACCGCCTGTCGCAGAATCTCAACGACATGCTCGATCAAATCGAACGGCTCATGGCGGGCATGCGCGAGGTTTCCGACAATGTGGCCCACGATTTGCGCACGCCTTTGACGCGGCTTCGGGCGCGTGTTGAGGCGGCATTGCGCGAAGACACCAAGCCGGCAATGAAAGAAGCCCTTGGAGCAACTCTTGCCGAAGCCGATGAGTTGTTGCGGATTTTCAATGCATTGCTGTCAATTGCGCGCGCGGAATCCGGCCAGGCGCGGGAGCATTTCGAAAAAATCGACGTGGCTGAGATCGTCGACGAGCTGGCCGAGCTTTATGAGCCACTGGCGGAAGATGCCGGCGGCAAGCTTTCAGTTCAGGCAACTCCGGGACTGACAGTTTCTGGTGACCGGCAACTGCTGGCCCAGGCCGTGTCCAATCTTATCGACAATGCTCTGAAGTACGCAAAGCCGGAGGAAGGTTCAGATACGCAGTTGAGCATCGATCTGCGGGCAACAGCAGCCGGTGAACATGCGGTGATTTCGGTTTCAGATAACGGACCGGGCATTTCGGCAGACGATCACGAGCGGGTGGCCGAGCGGTTCGTGCGCCTTGATGAGAGCCGTTCTGAGCCTGGCAGCGGGCTCGGCCTGTCTCTTGTTAAGGGGGTTGCCGCACTTCACGAAGGTGAACTGAAGTTCAGTGGCGGAGAGGGCGGATTTACCGCAGAACTCATTCTTCCCGCGCTAACGTAAAGAAGCTACTTTCAGTCCTATGAGCGGGACATTTTTAACCGGGGAATTTCATCACCCGCCGCTGGCCCCTGTCGAAGGTGCTGCGGACTTTATCGGCGATTTGCGCGTCAATGGTGAAGAGATTTCGGTCGTCATTTCCGGCAACGAGAAGCTTGCAGCATTTCTGGAAGCGGTGCTGGCCGGCTCGCCTTACTTGCGCGGCCTGATGTTGCGCGACAGCGCCTTTACCGCCCGCTGCCTGTCTGAACCCTCTGACAAGCTCATTGAAGAAGTGGTTTCATTTGCCCGCAGTGCCTGGCGGGAAGCGGACGGTCAAAGCGAGCTCATGTCCCTGTTGCGCATTGCCAAGCACCGCGCTGCTCTTTTGATTGCGCTGAACGATCTCGCCGGATTTTGGGATGTTGATAAGGTCACTCATTGGGTGAGCGAGATTGCCGATGCAACGCTCAACTCATGCGTAGATTTTCTGTTGAGCGATGCGGCATCGCGCGGAAACTTGCTGGAAATCGATGGAGAAACTCCCGGCAAAGGTTCCGGATTTTTCGTTTTGGCTATGGGCAAGTATGGTGCCCACGAGCTCAACTACTCATCAGATATTGATCTGATGGTCTTTTACGACCCGCTAATCGTGAAGGTGAAGGAGGGGGCCGAGCCTTCCGTCCTCTATTTGCGGATGACCCGCACACTGATGTCGATGATGCAGGATATGACCGGTGATGGCTATGTGTTCCGCATGGATTTGCGGTTGCGCCCTGACCCGCGCTCGACACCCCTTGCCATGTCGGTAGACGCGGCGGTTTCCTACTATGAATCCATGGGGCAAAATTGGGAGCGGGCGGCCCTTATAAAAGCGCGCTCTGTTGCCGGAGATATTTCATGCGGCGAGCGGTTTTTGAAGGAAATTCAGCCCTTCATTTTCCGTCGGTATCTGGACTTTGCCGCCATCGCCGATGTGCAGTCCATGAAGCGGCAAATTCACGCTCATAAGGGCCATGGGGAAATTGCCGTGGCCGGGCACAATATCAAGCTTGGCCGCGGCGGCATCCGCGAGATTGAATTCTTTGTCCAGACCCAGCAGCTGATTGCCGGTGGCAGGGCGCCTGAACTGCGCGGGCGGCGCACAATCGAAATGCTGAATGCCCTGGTTGATGCAGGGTGGATTGAAAATGAGGTTTGCGAAGATCTCACCGAAGCCTATTCGTTCTTGCGGGCCATAGAGCACCGCTTGCAAATGGTGGACGATGCGCAAACCCATTCCCTGCCGCAATCAGAAGAACAACTGGCCGCATTTGCCAGGTTTGCAGGATACGAGGATGTCACAGCATTCTCGCAAGCCCTGCTGAAACGGCTCGAAACGGTGCAACAGCACTATGGGGCGCTGTTCGAAGCAGCTGGTGAACTATCTGCAGAGGAGGGAAGCCTTTCGTTCACCGGGGCTGCAGATGACCCGGACACACTTGCTACATTGGAGAAAATGGGGTTCAGGCAGCCTGCGGAAATCTCCTCCATCATTCGGAGCTGGCACCATGGCCGGTTTGCTGCAACCCGTTCTGAGCGGGCGCGTGAAAGGCTTACAGAAATCATGCCTGACTTGTTGCAGGCGCTTGCCTCCAGCGCTGATGCCGACGGCGCCTTCATTGCTTTTGACAGGTTTATGCGCGGCCTTCCTGCTGGCGTGCAGTTATTTTCGTTGCTCAGCGCAAACCGAAACTTGCTCAACTTGCTTGCCACTGTAATGGGCACAGCCCCACGCCTGGCGGAAACATTGGCAAGCCGCCCGCGCACGCTTGATGCCATGCTTGACCCTGGGTTTTTCGGCCCCCTGCCATCACCGCAGGAATTGCGGGAGCTGGTGGCTGATGAATTCAAGCAGGTCAGCGCATATGAAGAAGCGCTTGATCGCGCACGGATGATCGCTCATGAGCTGATGTTCCGGATAGGGGTTGCAATCATCACCCGCTCAAGTGGCCGCTCGCAGGCGGGGCAGGCCTACTCCACCCTTGCAGATGAGCTAACCGAAAATCTCCTTGCGCATGTTTTGCGCGAGATGGAGACAGCGCACGGAAAAGTATTCGGTTCAGCCTGCGCGGTTCTTGCC
>JBPCVY010000129.1:0-4171 GCA_051010055.1 Hyphomicrobiales bacterium
CCTCGTAGATCGGGCGGAGCACGTCATCAACATCCCAGAGCCCACTCTTTACGAAGTCGCTGAATTCGATGGTATCGAGACCAAGGCTCTTGGCCATTTCGTCCTTGTCTTCTTGTTTCGGCGGTTCCTTGATTGGACCAATTGCTGCCAACCAGTAACGCGGCACCAACTGCGATTGCCAATCCTCCTAGTGCACCGAAGCCTAGCTGCCGCCAATCCCACCCGGATGCAGCTTCTGCCGCCTTTGTTCCTCCAGGTGCAATGTGGTTGCCGAACTCAAACAAAGGCACATAGCTTCCGCTTTCTAGCTTAATTTGGACCCGGTCTTGGGTGCCGCCGGTTCGATAATACTCTCCCAGGCATTGCCGAACCCGGCGCGCATGGGCGCGCACCACATTTTCCGTATCTCCATCCCCCAGTTCCCGGCCAAACGCATCTTTCGCGATGTTTTTTCCGCGTATCGATTCAGCGCGTCCTTCCAATTCTTCCTCAACCACATAGCGAAGGAAAACATGCAAGCGATCCTTGTTCTTGAAGACATCGCTTGCCAGCACGCGGTCAAGCGCGCCGCGGACAACGAACTTTTGGTCTTCGGTCAATTCGCTCGAGGCGCTGGTCATGAGAGCAAATCTCGCCTGTGCAGCTGGCTAACTTATTGTGATACTTAAATTTCACCATGAAACCGTTACATATATGGCGCCGGAACGGAATACTGAAAAATATCAAACTCGCGTATTCACCCTAATGGGAAAGGGACGAAGTCATGCGCTCGCCCAGCTTAAAGATAGTGATTTTGGTTTGCGGCTCTGTGCTTTTTGGGGCGTGGCTGGCCGCGCCAGAAGAAACTCTGAAAGGTGTGGGAAACTACCTTGATAGGACAATCTTGCCTGGCAAGGCACAGGCGCAGAGTGGTTCTGAAGCTCCCACATTCTCGCCTGTGAAGGCGCTCGATGAAAGGGACGTTTTCTATCCCGGCACCGAAGATATCGAGCCTGATGAGATGCGCGTGACAGCGTGTGGCACGGGGATGCCGAATGCCCGCCCCAAGCAGGCTGCTGCATGCTTCCTTGTGGAGCTGGGAAACGGCGACAAGTTCATCTTCGACATCGGGACCGGCTCTTCGGAACGCTTAAGCGGTCTCGCAATCCCGTATGATTATCTGGACAAGGTCTTTATCGGGCATTTGCATGCTGATCATTTTGGCGATCTCGATGCCCTTTGGGTGGGTGGCGTTATTGGCAACAGGCAACGGCCATTGCGCGTTTGGGGGCCGAGCGGAAGCAAACCGGAGCTTGGCACCGCCTATGCGGCCGAACACATGCAGAAGATGATGACATGGGACAGCGCATCGCGCCTCGGCAATGTGAATACTGTCGGTCTGAAGCTCGAAGTCAACGAGTTCGACTACCGGCTGGTGAACGAGGTCATATATGAAGAAAATGGCGTGACCGTTCGAACCATTCCAGCCATCCATGCGCTTGATGGGCCCGTCAGTTATATTTTGGAGTGGAACGGCCTGAAATTCGTTTTCTCAAGTGACACGTACCCGAACAAATGGTTCATCGAACATGCTAAAAATGCGGATCTTTCGATCCACGAAACATTCCTGCCGCCAGAGCTGTTGGTGAAAAAACAAAAGTGGCCGGTCGCCGATGCACTCAATGTCGGCACGCAAGTCCATACCGAACCCGCAATGGCCGGGCAGGTGTTTGCGCTGACCAAGCCCCGCATGGCGGTTGCCTATCACTTTTTCAATGATTTCGACACCGCTTCAATTGTCGAAGCGCAAATCAGGAAGCGCTATGACGGCCCCCTTTCGCTGGCTGTTGACTACATGGTCTGGAACATAACCAAGGACGATATCCGCGTGCGTATGGCAGTGGCGAACGAAGACGTCTGGCCGTTGCCTTCGGTGACGGAGAAGCTGCCAGCGGATCCGAACGATGCGGTAGGTTTCTCAGATTTCATCATCGGTGGAAGAGAGGTCTTTACTGATCTGGTCAAAGAAATCTATGCGGAAACTAACGAGATGTTCGGAACCGACATTCCGACTCCGAACTAATCCATCACGATCAATTCTCCATAAAACGGTGGGCTTCATTCGAATCACCACGCTGCATTGTATGCTGGTTTAAGGCATCACTTGCGGCTGTGGTGTATTTGGTAGTTCTCCATTGTCTAAGTTTCCATTCGTCTAAAGGGCCAAAATGACGAAGCTCAAAATTCGGGAAACCGAGCTTTATTGCCCCGTAAAAACGTTTCTCGAACGACAGGGTTATCAGGTTAAGAGTGAAATTGGCGCCGCTGACCTGGTGGCTGTGCGCGGCAGCGAGGAGCCCTTGATTGTCGAGCTTAAGACCGCATTCTCGCTATCACTGTTTCATCAGGCGGTTGAGCGCAAGCGCATATCTGATCTCGTTTACATTGCCGTTCCAAAAGCGCCGACAAACGGGTTTACAAAGTCACTTCGGAAAAACAAAAAGCTGTGCCGTCTTCTTGGCATAGGCCTGATTACCGTCAGGATGAAAGATGGATTTGTTGAACCCCTAGTTGATCCCGGGCCATATCGGCCACAAAAATCAAAGGTAAGAAAGAACCGCCTTTTGCGGGAGTTTGAAAAGCGCAAAGGCGACCCGAACCTCGGCGGGGCGGAGCGAAAGAGGCTAATTACGGCCTATCGACAAGATGCTCTGCGGTGCGTGAAGACCCTGCTTGAACTTGGCCCGCTAAAGGCTGCCGAAGTTGCACGGCTTTCGGAAGTTTCAAAGGCACGGCGCATCATGGCGGACAATCACTATGGCTGGTTTGAACGGGTTCAAACTGGAATATATGCTCTAAGTGAAAATGGGCGAACGGCCGCCGGGGAATATCGCCCGGAGATGAATGAGCTGTAATCCGGCATGAACTGCGCGGGCTGACCGGGTCGTTTGCAATTCAATCACTTTGGATTGATTGCCATTTGTTTTAAGTCGGCAATTTTCCGAACCCGCCACAAATGTAAAGCTTCCTGCTGGCTCCACGTGGTGAATTGACCGTCAACATTTCATCAAACTGAAATGTGCAGCGATAGATAACGGGCCCGATTTCCCAAGAGTCCGCTTTGGTTCAAACGGCATCGTGAATTTGGCATTCACGGGTTTTCAAATTGCCCTTTTGCGATACCGAGCTGCGCTTTTACACCGTCCACATCACCGAGAACCCACAGCACTGAGATTCGACCATTTCGGAATGTAAAGAATGCCGCGCCGCGCCAAGAAATGCGGCGGCCGGACGCTGGGACGCCGAAGAATTCACCCTGATGATTGCCTGAGAAAGTCATCCGCACCGCAATCGCATTTTGGCCCTCGACCATCTCGCCAATATCAGAGCGGTATTCGCCCAGCGCGGTGCGAACCCGGTCAACATAGTCAAGAAATCCCTCAACCCCTCTTCGGTCCGCTCCGAGCGAACCATGGAAAAGAAAATCGTCAGACAGAATTTCCCAAGCGACCGCTTTGTCCCATCGGTCCCATAGTTCAGCATAAAAGCTTTTGACGAGATCGCGATTTGTGGTTCCCACAAGGGTTTTCCTGTTTGGTGTGCCTTCGAAAACCTTGCGACCGGCAAGTGCTTCAGTCAAGTGCAGTTAAGCCTGCATTGGATCACCAGCTGGCTTTCTCGGCGAACTCCAAATCGGCACGCCCGAAGGCGCGCAAGTGGGGGTTCAGCCTTTTTCCGGCGTGTACCAAATCGGTGAAGAATAAGCCCGTTCTTGATGGACTTGTTTCGCCTCAGCCGGCAATTCGATTCCGAACCGGATCTTGTCGTACAGCACCCAGCGGGGTGTTGGAATTTCAAGAACCCGCGTGTAGTAGAACGCACGCTCGGCCGGATCAAAGTCAGGATCCTTCCAGACGGTGAACAGTTCAGATGCCCCGATAGTGTTGGTCCAGCTTGCGGTTTTGAGATCAACCGTGTTGCCAACTTCAGGCACTTTGCCATTCGCATCTGGTTGACGGTCGCCAGACCAGGCAATGTCATATACTTTCTCGTGCAGCTTGCCGTCTTTATCCATCCAGCCTTTTACAATTTGCAGCCGGTCGAGATTTGCCCCGATCGGATCGCGTACCGCAAAAACCAGGAAGCTTGGCGCTGCATCGCCTTTGCGCGGGCGCATATCGGAGCCCATGGG
>JBPCVY010000130.1:0-8393 GCA_051010055.1 Hyphomicrobiales bacterium
GCGCCAGATTGAGGACCATGAATTTCAGCCCGTTAAGGTGGCGCAATGGCGCAACCGCCGGCTTGATTTCACTACCATGGATGAATTGCTCCGTTCCTTGAATGCCCCACCGCGCCAGGAAGGGTTAACCCGCGCCCTTGCTGGCGATGATGTACAGGCGCTTGAGTTCCTGATGCATGATCCGCAAATCCGCTCCCTAACCGAAGATGAAGAGGCGGTGCAGCTGTTCTGGGATGTGTGCCAAATTCCCGATTATCGGAACATCACCGGAGCCGAGCATGCGCTCATCGTATCCCAGGTGTTCCGCCACCTTAGAAGCGCAAGCGGCCTCATTCCCTCCGACTGGTTTGCCCGTCAAATGTCGTATGCGGATCGCACAGACGGTGATATAGACACTCTGGCCAATCGAATAGCCCATATAAGAACCTGGACATTCCTGTCTAACCGGAATGATTGGCTGGAAGATGCCGCCGGCTGGCAGCAGCGGGCAATGGAAATAGAAAACAAACTGTCGGATGCTCTGCACGAGCGCCTGGCACAGAGGTTTATTGACAGGCGCACCAGCGTATTGATGAAGCGCCTGAGAGAGAAGGATCAACTGATGGCAGCAGTGTCACCAGATGGGGATATTCATGTCGAGGGAGAGTTTGTCGGCCAGCTGAAAGGTTTCCGCTTTCAGCCAGATGAAAGCACCGGCGATGCCCATGCCAAGACATTGAAAACAGCTTCATTGAAGGCCATTGCAGCGGAGATCTCCACCCGCGCCACGGCCTGCGCGAACGCCCCCGATGACGAATTCGCCATTGTTCACGGCGGAATTGTGGAATGGAAAACCGCGCCGGTTGCCCGCCTCGAAGGGGGCAGCGATGTGCTGCGGCCAAAGCTGGTGCTGTTGGCGAACGACCAGCTTACGGGCACGGAGCGCGATTTGGTGCAAACCCGCCTGGAAGGGTTCGTGGAAAACCATATCGCAACTGTGCTTGAGCCATTGGTTGCGTTGTCAAAGGCGGAAAATCTTGAAGGCATGGCGCGCGGGCTTGGCTTTCAGCTGACGGAAAGCCTCGGCCTTCTCAACCGCGACGATGTTGCTGACGAGGTAAAGGGCCTTGACCAGACGGCGCGCGGTTCGCTGCGCAAGTATGGTGTGCGTTTTGGCGCCTTCCATATTTTCATGCCAGCCCTTTTGAAACCGGCTGTAGCTGAAATGAAACTGATGTTGTGGGCGCTCTGGAACACAAAGGAAGGCGGCCCGGCACTTGACGCCCTGCCAAAGCCGCCAGGCCAGGGGCTCACTTCAACTGTGTTCGACAAATCCACCCCGAAAGGCTTCTATCAAGCCGTTGGATACCGCATTTGCGGTAACCGGGTTGTTCGTGTCGATATGCTGGAGCGGCTTGCCGATGTCATAAGGCCACGCATTTTCTGGAAACCGGCGGAAGGAAAATCCGAACGGCCCGAAGGTTCTGTTGAAGGTGGCGGTTTCACCGTCATAGCCGAAATGATGTCTCTGGTGGGATGTTCCGGCGAAGATATGGCGATGATTTTGCGGGCGCTTGGATACAAGATGGACCGCCGCAAAATCAAACCAGCCCCCCCGGAAACTGAAACAGTAGCAAAACCGGAAGCGCCGGCCGCATCAGAATCTGAAGCAGAAGCAAAACCTGAAGAAGAGGCAAAACCCGACGCAGGTGCAGATGCTCCATCACCGGATGCCGCCGGAAAACCGGAAGGTGAAGCTGCTGAGGCAGATGCAGCATCAATTCCAGAAGAACCGCAATACATAGAAGTGTGGCGCCCTGCAGGGCGCGCCCGCAAGCCAAACAGGCGTCCTGCCGGGGCGAAACAGAACCGCGATGGCGCAAAGCAAGGCAGAAAGCAGGCCCGTGGCAAACGTGACGGCAAGCCCAACAAACACGGGCGCGGCAAAGGCAAAGACGGGGTGCCTGCGAAGAAGCCTGCGATGAAACCCGAAGATTCACCCTTTGCCGCACTTGGCGCCCTCAAAAAACAATTGGACGCCGCAGACCAGAAGAAGGATGCTGCCGGATAGTGCCTAAGCACCAAGCATAAGCATGGAGACCCAGCGCGTCGACAAGTGGCTTTGGTTTGCCCGCATCGTTAAAACCCGAACCCTTGCCGCCAAGCTGGTGACCTCAGGAAAAGTCCGCCTCAATAAACAGCGCATTGCCAAGCCCAGCCATTCGATAAAGGAAGGCGACACCCTAACATTCATGTTTCATAAGCGGCTCCGGGTGTTGAAGATTTGCGCCATCGGCACGCGGCGCGGTCCGGCATCTGAGGCCCAGCTGCTTTATCAAGATTTGAGCCCGCCCGCGCCGCCGGCTGCAAAAACGCGTGTGCCAACCCTTGCAAAACGTGAGGCAGGCTCCGGGCGCCCCACCAAGAAACAGCGCCGGGATACGGAAAAACTGCGGCATGGGTCGTGATTGAAGGACATTTTACCGCATATGGATTGCGCTTCGCGCGCTGCTGGTTTAAGCGTTCGCCCTTGAGATTTGAAGATGCGCTTGGCCGCATTTGGGCCGGGCGTTACCGGAGTTTGATTTTATGACCTATGTCGTCGTTGAAAATTGCATCAAGTGCAAATACCTGGACTGCGTTGAAGTGTGTCCGGTTGATTGCTTCTACGAGGGTGAAAACATGATTGTAATTCATCCTGACGAATGCATTGACTGCGGCGTGTGTGAACCGGAATGTCCTGCCGAAGCCATTAAACCGGACACCGAGCCGGGCCTTGAGAAGTGGCTTGAGGTTAACGCGGAATTTGCCGACAAGTGGCCAAATGTTACCCAGGCCCGCGAAGCGCCGGAAGAAAACAAAGCTTTCGACGGTGAAGAAAACAAGTTCGAAAAGTACTTCTCGCCAGAACCCGGCGAGGGCGATTAACTCCTTCGATTATGCTGGCATATTGACCAGCCCAGCTTTTGCAGATTGAATCACCCAAAGGCGCCCGGACAGCGGGCGTCATTTTTTTGGGCGAATTCGCATGACTTCAAACGTCACCATGGAATGGTTAATGGAAGACGCCATTGAGCAGGGCGCAGGGCTTAGCCTTGCGCGCATGACCGTTGCGCCTGGCACGCTCTCCGAAGCACACTGCCATCCGAACTGCACAGAAGCCATTCACGTTCTTGAAGGCGCCGTTCGCCAGCGCAAAGGTGACGCTTGGGTTGAGATGCGGCAGGGAGAGACGGTTTTGATCCCCGCAAATACTGTTCACCAAACCCACAATAAATTAAAAGAAACAGCGGTTCTGATGGTTGCCTATTCAAGCGGTGCGCGTGAATATTTGCGATGAATGATAATTAATTTCGCGCCGTATCCGAAAAATAGAGATCAGTTAACCATAACTGGCTAATTGACACAAAAATTGCGCTTGCCGCGTTGGGGTAATTGCCTGCAGCCCTTTAATTTTGCTAAAATTTGTGCTATATGATTAATCAAAATCACGATAGATGCCTTTTCAAATAACCGGGCCATGCCTTTGCGCTCGGATTTTTTTGCGGCCAATTCGCGATTTGTGAACCGGCGGTGCTTTCCGCTTGAGCAAAGGGCCTTTCCGGCAGGTGCTGGAAAGGCCCGACTAAGAGACGGATTTGGTGCAACGCCGCGAGGACCTGTAGAAAATTCAAGCGAAATGCCTGTACGTGATTATGTGATAGCCCGGGTGGACGACTTATTGGGCATTCTCTCTCACTTCACTCATTCGCCTGACCCCGTGCACTGAAAACATCAATAAGGTGAGGTATCAGTTAGTATGGCTGCCAGCAAAAAAACAAACGCTAAGCAGAAGTTCAAATCCAACGAATACATTGTCTATCCGGCACATGGTGTCGGCAGAGTGGTTGAGGTCGAAAAGCAAGAAATAGCCGGCACCACGCTTGAGCTCTATGTTATCGACTTTGAAAAGGACAAAATGAAACTGCGCGTTCCGCTCGCCAAGGTGGAGAGCGTGGGCATGCGCAAATTGTCCGACATTGATTTGATCGAAAAGAGCCTGAAAGTTCTGAAGGGCCGCGCCCGGGTGAAACGCACCATGTGGTCGCGCCGTGCGCAGGAATATGAAGCGAAGATCAATTCGGGCGATCTGATTTCGATTGCTGAAGTGGTGCGTGACCTCTACCGGTCCGACCGCCAGCCGGAGCAGTCTTACTCCGAACGCCAGCTCTACGAACAGGCGCTTGACCGCATGGCCCGCGAAATCGCCGCTGTGCGCAAGACCGACGACGCTGCAGCTGTTGCAGAAGTGGAAGCTGTGCTCGACAAGAGCGCGCTGAAAGCTGAGAAGGTTGCAGAAGAAGCAGCTGCCGCAGAAAGCGGAGAGGCCGCGGCCTGATAATCCCGCGCTGTTTAAGACAGTGCTGGAGCAAGTTTTGCTTTAAAAGCCTCGGAGGCGGAAACGCCTTCGGGGTTTTATTTTGCGCCGAGCCGCTCGATTTGGCCACCATCGAACACGTCAATCAGCGGGCCGTTGCGCAGGGAAAGCCAGCCGCGCACTCTTATTGCTTTGCCCTCAAGGCCATCTGTATTGATGGCGCGGCCACGCACGGCAACTGTAAAGTCCTTGCGCCAATCATCACCGAAACTCAGATAAACCACCTTCCTGGATTTGCCGACGGCGCGCACGGTGCCCTCTACAATCTGAAAGCTGTTGGCGAGCTTGTAGAGGGGGCCCGGCCGGCTTGCCCGGCGCACCTTGAAACCGCCAGATGCCCAGAACCCGCGCTGCGCCCGGCGGGCCTTTTCTTCAATGGCCAGGAGCGCTTTAGCGCACCCCCCGCCGGTTCCTGACGCGCGGGCGAGCCCCTTTGAAACAAGCTCTTGCTGTAGCCAGGTGGTGCCAGTTTCAGAGTCAGATGCAATGCGCACATGGGCAGGCGTGCGGTTGCGCCTGTCAGCCTTGCCAAGGTCTGACAGATGCACTGTTTTGCCCATCAGGTGTTTTTTTAAAAACAGCTCCACCGTGCGGGCAGCCCGCTTTGCTGCAACCGCTTTATCATCGCGCGGCAACACTGGCACGATGATGGCCCAGAGCATGACCTTTCTGGCATCTGAAAGGACAAGCGCAGGGCCCGGCCCAATCGCCGTTACCTCAACTCCGTTTCCAGCTTTTCCCGGGCAGTCGCCCGCCAAAGCAGGCGCTGCACAAAGCGCCCAGCCAACAGCTAACAACACAATGAAGGTACGCAAACGGGCCTGGCTTTCTCCAGCCCTTAAGGTTCAAAGATCAGTTCAGATTTTGGTTTATCTGGACAACCGGTGAGACGTCGGTGAAGTTCGGAATATCTCCCATAACCTCTGCGCCGCTGGCCTTAACGGCGCCCTGGAAGGCCTCAAGGCTCTCAAATCCGAGAATAGCAACCACCTGATAAGGCGGCGGGGTGTTCGGGTCGGGAGTGGCAGCGCCCTCGATAAGGCTGATAGATGTCATGCCCGCGCCGCCCCATTTTTCCTCCACCAGCGGAGCATGGGTGTTCAGGTAATAATCCATATCAAATTTCGAACCCGCCTCGTTCGGATAAAGAACCGTAATTGTAATGGCCACTTTCGCCTCCCTTAAAAGAAATCTTGTTCCCGTGGTCCGGGCAGGCGGCCAGTGTAAGCAGGTTCCAACGGGCAGATCAACTAAAAGGGCTGTACAAAGAACGAGGCTGATCCATCAGTTTCAAGTAGACTCGATGTCCTTCAACTGGATGTTTTAGTTTTGCAAGTAAATGCAATTTTATAGGGTGTTATATTAAGTTTACAACCAAAACGAATCATTATATCTTTCCTTAATACATGTTTATTTTGGAGATTCTTGGCATGAGTAAGGGCCGTGACCGAATGGTCTACAGGCGCTCTGATGGAAACTGGGTGAACAAAAGAAATGATACCGACAAAGCCTCGAGCGTTCATGCCACCCAAAAAGATGCAGAAAGAGCCGCTCGGGAAATGCTTCACAATCAAGGAGGGGGCGAGCTCACAACTAAAGGTGTAGATGGGAAAATTCCGAGCAAGGACAGCATTTCTCCCGGAAACGACCCGTTTCCACCACGAGATATTGAGAATTGATTTCAGCGCGACAAAGGCTGCGAATTAAGTATGTCTGTAAAAATGCATTTTGCAACATTTCTAAAGCTTCTTACACAAAGCACCGGTGACAAAATCCGGGACCTCGAACGATATGCAACGCCAGGTGGATTCGATTTTTATCAACCTTCTCGGAAAGGTTTGAATCGATACTGCGGGCAAGGAATAACTAGAGATCAAGTGCTCCAGGAGATCGAGAATTCGTCTGCACGAAACTCCAAGGCTAGAAACAAAGAAATTTTCGAAAAAGCATCGCATTGGATTGAAAAACAATCCGGCGAGGGAGCAAAAACTAGGAAAGGAATTTGGCAGTCGCCAAACAGAATTTTCTCCGTGCATATTGAACCAGAAATCTCAATCAGAACCAAGAACGCTCTTCTAGTAGTAGCGGTGTACCCACGCAAAGATGTTCGGATTAGACGCGACCAAGCAGGGGCGGGCCAAATATTATTGAGCCGCGGTTATCAAAGTTCTGGAAACGAAAAATTTGGGATCCTTGATGTTTTCGGTCAGAGAGCCTTCTGGACACCAAACAATGTTGCAGAGGGCACGCTCGACAGTGAGATTGCTCAGATTGAGCGCCTACTCAAGAAAATTATGTAGGTGGAAAATAGAACCAAATAGGCAACGTGCACGTCTCACTCTTTCCTTAAAATCGGAGTTCTCGATCGACTTCCCTTTTGCAGCCCTACCCCCCTTCGCACGCGCGGTTGTTAAAACTTGAACCAAATTGCGTGTAAATTTTTCATTATTTTTCATATGCTTGTGGGCAATGATCAGGCCAGGTTGTAGAAAAATCTTCTGGCGTCTTGATGCAATATAATCCAGCATTCGATGGATTCAGGGCAATTGCTGTCTCCATAGTCGTTGCCTTTCATTGCCAATTGCCGCAGATGAAGGGCGGCTTCATCGGCGTTGATATTTTCTTCGTCTTGAGCGGCTTTCTGATCACCACCATTTTGCGGACCGAGTTCAAGCAAACGGGCTCCATCAGTTTCCAAACCTTCTTTCTCAATCGGGCGCTGCGTTTATGCCCGCCCCTTTTCCTGGTTCTTTGTTTCTACTTGGCGCTCGCCCCAGCCATGTTCCCTGGCGCCAATGCCTGGCTGGATGCCTCGCTGGTGGCTTTATATGTTTCAGATTACGCCCGCGCCTTCTGGGGTGTGCCGGATTACCTCTCCCACACCTGGTCGCTGTCGGTGGAAGAACATTTCTACCTTATCTGGCCATTCGTTGTTCTGTTGATGGGTAAATCGTCTGACCGGCGATTTTTCACGGTCATGCTGGCCCTGTTCCTTGCCGCAACCGGCTGGCGCATTGTGAGCTACATGAACCTTACCGATTGGCAGCAGACCTATTACCGGTTCGATACAAGGATGAGCGGATTGATACTCGGCAGCGCCATTTCCGCACTGCCCAAAATAAAGCGGGAAATTCCGGTGGCCTTGCTTGGGCTTGCCGCTTCAATCGTCCTCATCCAGGCAACGCAGCTGCTTGAGTGGAAGAAGCCCGGCGTTCTGGTGATGGGCGGATTTCTCGTCGATCTGGCCGCCGCCGCGCTTATCCTGTCACTGGCCAGCGCATCCAACATTCTTGCAAGGGTTCTCTCATGCAAACTGCTGGTCTACCTGGGATTGCTTTCTTACTCGATTTATCTTTGGCATTACCCGATCAGCCGGGCGCTTCGTGATCATTTCGAGCCCCTCACAACCTTTGCGATGGTGTGGAGTATTTCGCTTTTGCTTTCCGCCATATCATATGAACTGGTTGAAAAACCGCTGCGGGCGTTCCGGAAAAAGAAGCGCGTCAAACCCGGTCCGGCAACAGAACTGGCCAGCTAGAACGGGACACTCCAGAAATTTGCAGCACTTACACCGGTTCCATATCGTGAAACCGGATGCAGGCGCATTGGTTTAACGAACACAAGCCTGTTACAATTTTTTGATACAGCGAGCGTCAAATAAACAGTCCTGCCCGCGCGTGACCGATACGCAAGAACTATCGGAGAAACAGAGTAAGCCTTTTTAGATAGCCCCCAAATAATGAAGCGAATGCATGAAGATGTCCAAAGACTCCGCACCTAGAATTCCGAACCTGGCCGCCGCACTTTTGGCAGTGTCATTTGCTTTTGCAGGCGGTGCATCGGCACAAACTGTTCCAACGGAGGAAGCTGCAAAAAGCGGGCTTCCAAGCAAGGCTTACTCTCCTTACGCCAATCGTTCGTTTCCGGCAAAACCGCTATGGGGTGATTCACACCTCCACACGGGCCTTTCACTGGATGCGGGCGTTTTCGGCAATAT
>JBPCVY010000131.1:0-4566 GCA_051010055.1 Hyphomicrobiales bacterium
ATCTGCATCATCGGCAATACGTTCGTTCTTTCGTCTCATCATTTGCTCCTGAGTTGGCAAAGATGAGCCAAAATCACTCCCTTAAGCAATCAGCTAAATCTGTCCATTAGGCGCTGACGTCACACAAGCAGCTTGGCTTTTTGAGCCTTGAACTCCTTGTCTGTGATGACGCCCTTTTCCTTCAACTCACCAAGTTTTGCCAGTTCATCGGCGGTGGAAACCTCTGCAACGCTCCTTATGTAATCGCGCTGCATATTCTCCATATCCATTGCGATTTGCATGCTGCGTTCATGCATGCCGTCTCCGCGCACCATGAGATAAACCAGAACGCCCAGCCACGGGATAATGATGATCCCAATGATCCAGAGGGCCTTTGCAAATCCGTTCAAATCCTTGCTGCGGAACACATCCGCAATGACCGAGATCAGAACCCAGATCCAGGCAACAAGTAGAAAAATCAGGAAAATCGACCAAAGGATGTGTAGAAGTGGCATTTTCAACCTCCCAGCTGATTATGTGGCCATCTTAAGTTCGCGAACTTTGCACGCCGCAATGACCTGAAATCCGCAAATGCGCGCAAACCAGCGCACATTTCGTTCAATTCCGGGCTTTGAAGCAGCATGCGTGACAATTGTGCGCATTTTTTTGTCTGCTGCAAACAAATAGATTTTCGCAAACTGTGATAGTGTCCTGATTATTGGACGATCGATTTTATTGTTTTAAGGGATTTTAGCGTGATGGCTGGCGGGTTTGACCGTTTGAAAGCGGGTATTGAGAAAGTTCACAATCTGGCCGACGAGTTTGGCTCCACTCTGGTCGGCGCCTTTCATCTCATGGCGCTCTTTGCCATTGGCGCAACGATTGTCTATGCAGCCGGGTTTGAGTTCTTCAAGATTATTTCCAAAGGCCATATCAGCGTTGAAGATATCCTGCTTCTGTTCATCTATCTGGAGCTGGGCGCGATGGTGGGTATCTATTTCAACACCAACCACATGCCGGTGCGGTTCCTCATGTACATTGCGCTCACCGCGCTGACGCGGCTTTTGATAGGTATGGTCAATCTTGAGCATGTGGATTTGATCGACGCCATCAAGAACCCCCATGTAGGGCTGATGGTTGTTACCGGATGCATTATTCTTCTTACATTTGGCGTGCTGATATTGCGCTTTGCATCATTTCACTACCCATCCAAACCGTCAGATGATGCGGGCAGGCTTTCAGCCAAAAGCTAGTAGGGCGCGCTGTCAGTTTGTTTCGGCGTCTATGAGGTTTTGCAACGCGCGGCGGAACAGCTTCGCGCCCGCATCTAGGCCAAGATCCAGGTCTGGGGTGGTTTTGTTTTTCATTCCCTTATGAACTTCTTCCAGCACCAGGCGGTCTTCCTCAAACGCCATAAGGGCGCCGGCATTCATTTTTTCTGAAATGACCTTGTCATCACCGTCCGTATTGCGGTGCTGGAACCAGAAATAGCGGGTGCGGTCTTCATCAATGGGTGTCATGAAATTGTAGGAGATGTTTATGTAGGTGTTCTCAACCGGCACAGCCTCGGGCCCGCCAGTGCCTTCGGGCGTGTAAACGGACTTGTTCAAGCCGATGGCAGGAAAACACATTTCATAATGCTGCAGCCGGTCGCATGGGCCATTGAATTTTACCAATGGCGCGTAGTAGGGCGAGGGCTCGGCCCCCATTATCCAGCGCGAAACAATAACCCCGCGATCAGTCTTGACCACATCCAGCGGCCCATCATCGGTGCCAGCTCCGGCAAAAGATGTCAGGTGAACCCACGCCACATGGCTTGGATCAAGCAAATTGTCTGTCACCCAAAGGTAATTGCAATCAATGTCCAGAACCCCGCCATCGGTATAGCCCCAGTCCGGATTTTCGAAGTTTTCAATGTTGAATATTTTCGCCGGATCGGCCTTTTCCGGGTCCCCCATCCACAGCCATAAGAGCCGGTATCGGTCCACCGCCGGGTATGAATGCACCACCGCACGCTTGGGAATTTTGCCGCGCTGTGTCGGCGCATCAACACATGCGCCAGAGCAGTCAAACGTGAGTCCGTGATAGCCGCACTCAACCGTATCGCCTTTGAGGTTTCCCCTTGAGAGGGGAAGTTTGCGGTGAGGGCAGGCATCTTCAAGGGCCACTGGTGTGCCATCTTCCATGCGGTAGATGACAATGTTTTCACCCAGAAACGTCTCCGCCTTCAGCTCGCGGCCAAAATCCTTGCTCCAGCCAGCCACATACCACGTGTTTCTTAGAAACATTCCCCGGCAAACCTTTCTTTGCGTTACGTGCGACAGTTTTCAGAGCGATGGTGCATAAACAAAGATGTAATGCAATGGTCATAAATTGTGGGCCTATAGGTATTCACTAGGTCCATTTCTTTTTCTGATGTCATGCTTTTCAATTCTCTTGACGAGTTGGTCTTTGATGCATTGGATGTGGGGCCGGGGCGCGGTTTGTATTGCCCATCTTTAGATGAGGGAGTTGCAAGGCGAATGATGAACCAGGGGGCACAGAACCTGTTGCAGAATTGTGCGCGGTTGCGCGAGGGCGACCGTGTTTTGATCCTGCACGAGCCCGCAGGCCTCACTTATTACGATGCCAGCATCACCGCAGGTATTGCCGATTGCGCGCGGGAAATGGGTGTGGAGGCGCGCATTGAAGAAGTGCCGTTTGAAGCGAGCGTGCATGGTTTCAGCAAAACGGTGCGCTCCTGGATGGCAGGTGCCGATAAAACCATTTTTCTTGCCCGCATTGGCGATCAATTGCGCTTTTCAGATCTCGCGGAAGGGGCAGAGGCGATTGTCTCTTATGCCTTGAGCGAAAAGATGCTCGCCTCGCCATTTGCCACCGCTCACTACGATGCCTTTTACGAGTTGAAGCGCTGCATTGATGTGATGATGGCTGAGGCTGAAGAAGTGGAAGTGACATGCCCGCGCGGCACCAGCTTTTCAGGCGCCGGGCAGCGCCAGGTTGTTGAAGAAGATGTGCGCATCCGCCGATTTCCCATATCGGTGCATATTCCCCAATCAGCAACTCAGTTTTCAGGGCAAGCTGCACTGCCCGGTTTTCTCGTTGGTACCGGTTCACGCTACTATGACCCATATTTCGTTGAGTTTGACGGCCTGGTAATGGCGCACTTTGAAGCTGGCCGCATCAGCGGATTTGAGGGGCCGGACGAAAGCGTTAAAGCTGTTAAAGCCCACTATGACTATGTGGCCGGGCTGTTTGATATCGACAGGGACTTTATCCATTCCTGGCACGCAGGTATGCACCCAGGCTGCGCCTTTGATATGCCCATTGGTGATAGTTATGACCGCTGGACGGGCTCGGCATTCGGCAACCCGCGGCTGTTGCATTTCCACACATGCGGGGCCTACGCGCCGGGAGAGATTTCGTGGAATATTGTCGACCCGACAGTCACGATAGATGGGGTTGCAGTGTGGGAGGAGGGGGTGCTTCACGGCGCTCGGGTGCCCGGCGGGGCCGCCATACTTGATGCCTATCCATGCGCGCGTGCCGCGTTTGAAAACCCCGCCCGCTATATCGGATTTAGGCAAGCAGTCCGAGGAGTTCCAGCCCTGCACCTGTGCGACTCAAGCACATTCTGCGGCTCTGCGCGCGTTACACTCAGTGGTGATGATGTGTGAGCCCTCATCCTGCAACTCGCGGCCGGTGCGCCAGACTTCCTTTCCTACCACCACCTGTTTGCGCATGTTACGGGCCCAGGCAGGGTTCACACGTCCATCGTTGAAATAGCGATCCAGGAACCAGTTGGTGGTAATGCTGCGCTCAAAGGCCGGGCCCTCCACTTCCTCGCCGGTGAATGCATCCACCCTGACGGGCGCATGGAACATCCATCTCGAATTAGCCGCCGCCACGCGTTGTTGTGCTGCCAGGAAAACCGGAACGCACATGGAAATGCAGTTCTTGCGGCTGCCGACAAATGTGAAGACCTTGTGATTGCGGTTCATGCGGTTGATGATTTCGATAATGTCGCGCCCCTCGCGCAATGACCCGCCGGGGGAGTTGAGACTGATGGCTATGGTGTTCACGCCGGGGCGCATTGCGCGGTATTCTTTCCTCAGCGTACGCGCCATGGGCGCATCGATTTTACCGCTGATTTCCACCACCGCCATACCGGGCCGCTCATCCGGATAGGTCACCGTGACAGTGCCGGCCCTGGGGATGACATTCTGGTAGAAATACCAAACGGAGAAACAAACCACTCCAATCATGGCGAGCCAAATAAGCTGGTTTTTCAAGCGCATAAAAGCCGTTCGTCTGTATATGATTCAAGTGCTCTTCATCCTGACATTTAATGTCCTCAGATTTTGATTCAATTGGTTTGTGGGCTGCGGCATCTCCCAATCTTCATCCCGAGCAGGACTAGTCCCAGTCGAGGGATGAGGGCAAGAGGGAGAGTGCGCTCAAAAACTTATCCCCGGTGCCCTGGCTGCCCGTATTCTCCTATCACCATCCGCCATCGGAAAACATGAGACGGCTGTCGTTTCGTGTGGCGGTGAGGGTGTCCGAAGGCTCTCTGTCCAGTGGTGTCCT
>JBPCVY010000132.1:0-4761 GCA_051010055.1 Hyphomicrobiales bacterium
TCTTACCAGCTGCAGCAGTTCTTTGCCGAAGAGGGCATGGTGCGCAGCTTTTTCACATCCGGCGGTTCGGACAGTGTTGAAACCGCGCTTCGCCTTGCCCGCCAATATCACAAGGTGCGTGGTGAGGCCGGCCGGGTGAAATATCTGAGTCTCAAAAAGGGCTATCACGGTACTCATACGGGCGGGGCGAGCGTTAATGGCAATGCGAATTTCCGCACGGCCTATGAGCCGCTTTTGCCAGGCTGCTTCCATATTCCTGCGCCATACACTTACCGCAACCCGTTCAACGAAACTGATCCCGAAAAGCTTGCAGAGCTCTGTGCTGCGGCCCTCGAAGATGAGATTGTCTTCCAGGGCGCGGGCACAATCGCAGCTTTTATCATGGAGCCAATCCTTGGGGCAGGCGGGGTTATTCCGCCCCACAAATCTTTCATGCCCAAGGTGCGTGAGATTTGTGACCGGCATGGAATTCTCCTCATCGCCGATGAAGTGATTACCGCATTCGGGCGCACAGGTTCCTGGTCAGGCTCGCGGCACTGGGGTGTGAAACCCGACATGATATGCACCGCCAAGGCTATCACCAATGGCTATTTCCCTTTTGGCGCGGTGATGATTTCCGGCGAGGTTGCAGAAGTCTTTGAAAGCGATGACAAGGGCGCCGGGGCAATTGGCCATGGCTACACCTATTCCGGCCACCCGGTTGGTGCTGCAGCAGCAATTGTGTGTTTGGAAGAAACCAAAAAACTCAAAGTCAACGAAAATGCTGCTGCGCGCGGAAAGGAACTTTTCTCCGGCCTTAATGCCTTAAAGGAAAAGCACGAGGTGGTGGGTGATGTACGCGGCGGCCACGGCCTCATGCTGGCGCTTGAGCTCGTGTCAGACCGCAAATCGAAGACCCCGATTGATAAGATAACGATCGGCCGGGTGCACGAGGCAACTTATCAGGACGGTGTGATGGTCAGGGTCTCAGGGCCCAATATTATTCTCTCGCCGCCGCTTGTTTTGTCCGCAGAAGATGCGCAAAAAATTGTATCCGCGCTGGATACAGGGCTGGCGGCCGCATGAAAAAGCAATTCAAAGATCAAGTTCATCGAGATCGTTTAGAAGATCGAGAAGCTGTTCCAGTTTCTGTGACCCAAGCTTGGCTTCAAGCCGGGCAAAAATCTCATTGCTCCGGGGAGCGTTGCGGCTGATGAGATCAACCCCTGCAGGCGTGATTTTGACCAGAATTTTGCGCCGGTCGCGCTCGTGGGGCATTCGGGAAATAAGACCCTTCTCATCAAGATTTTGCATGATGCGTGTAAGGCTTGGCATCAACAGGCACGAGCGCTGGGCAATATCTTTCGGGTCCATGGTGCCGCCTTCATCCAGCACCCGCAAAACTCGCCACTGCTGCTCGGTAACATCCGCATCCGCGAGCATTAGCCGGATTGGGCCCATAACGGTTTCGCGGGCCCGCAACAGCGCAATGGGAAGAGAGCGAGACGTATCGCGCAAGCTTGCTGCGCCTGTTTGCGGATTGGAGAGTGTTGCCTGTGTCATGAGCTGGCCGTTTCCTCTTTGGTTCAGCAATTGCTGCAACCTGAAAATTGTGTTTGTTAATTAACGTGTTAATTAATTATATGCAACTCGATATGAAACGAGTGCCCGCACCCTGAAAGGAGTTCATAATGAACAACTCAATTGCGTTGCTAGGAACCAAGGGCGGCCCGGCCATCAGGCCAGGTTCGGCGATGCCGACTTCATGTCTTTTGAACCTGGCGGGTAAGCAGATAGTCATTGATTGCGGGCTGGGCGTTACCCGCGGGCTTGTTGATCAGGGTATGGCGCTCACTGATCTCGAATTGATCATCATCACCCATCTTCATTCCGATCACTATCTGGAACTTGGTCCACTGCTGCATACTGCGTGGATGGCTGGATTGAGCAAGAGAGTGCGCATCATCGGGCCGGAAGGGCTCGATATCTATTGGGAGCATTTTTACAAGTCCATGCTTTTTGACATTGAACTGCGGTTGGAAGATGAAGGCCGTGTTGATTTGAATTCGCTTGTTGATATCAGCGTCCTCCAGGAAGGCTCCTTTCTTGACGAGGACGGTGTGAAAGGCGCCGCTGTCAAGAACGTTCATCCACCGATCGACGAAAGTTATGCGCTGCGGTTCGACGCCGGCGGCAAATCGGTTTTCTTTTCAGGTGATACGGCGTTTCATCCGCCATTAGCGGAGATTGCGCGCGGTGTTGATGTGTTGGTGCATGAGGCGATGCTTGGGCCAGCTGTGGATGCTTTGTGCGCCCGCATCGGCAATGCGGACGAGCGGTTAAAGGTCCATCTTTTACGCGCGCACACCTTGGCTGAAGATGTGGCAAAGCTTGCAGTCATGGCTGAGGCAAAATCACTGGCGCTGAACCATCTCATCCCGACGGATGATCCTGATTTCAGCGATTTAGACTGGCTGGAAGCTGTGCGTGTTCACTGGCACGGTGACTTGCACATTGGCAAGGATGGCATGGTTATCCCATTTTGAATATTGGTTTTCATTGATGCGGGAAACGCTCAAACATTCCAAATTTCAAGAAGGTCTTGCGGAATATCGCCGCCCCATGCATGGGAAATTTCAATCGCGGTTTTCTTCAGATGCACCTGAATGGCCGCCTTCAATTCCGGCGTTATCCGCGATGTTGGAGTTGCAACCGCAACACCGCCGACGCACCGCTCTCCTGCCTCAAACACGGGCGCTGAAAGTCCGTACACGCCTGCCTCATAGGTGCCATTTGCAGCGCCGAATCCTTTCTTGCGGAACGTCGCCGTTTGTTCGCGGATTTGCTCCGGGTCAACGACGGTGTCGTCGCATAGTTTCGGAAGCGCGCGCGCCAGAATTCCATCGGCAACCTCAGGCGCCGAAAACGCCAGAAACACCAGCCCGGATGCGGTTGCATGAAACGGCAATACCTCGCCCGGTTCGATGGATATCCGGTTGGAGTGAGTCACATCGTCAATATGGACCAGCGTGGTTAGACCGTTATCGTTTTGAAACACAGAAAGATGCACTGTTTCGCAAACTGCAGAAGATAGATTCTGCAAAATACGCCGCGCCGCCTCACGCTTTGGAAACGTCTGCTCGCGCACATTCGCAAGGCGCAAGATTGCCGAGCCCAAGCGGTAGCGCTTGCTGTCAGCATCCTTTTCAAGAAAACCAGCCGTTACAAGCTCTGTCAGGCGGCGGTGGGTGGTTGCCTTGTCATAACCGGATAGCCGGACAAACTGGGTCAGTCCCAATTCGGGCCGTTCGGCGGAAATCAAATCGAGCAGCTTTAGTGTTTTTGTTGTTGTTCCCAAGCGTGGACTACTTTCAATAGCGTGATGTTGGTGTATTTTTACAACCTTTCGGTTCAAATAACGAACCAAAATAACTGTGTGGTGGATGGCTGTCAAACGTCAAATTACTCTAGCGCGTCTGAAATGGTTGTGCGGATATTGAAGGGGAAGAGAAACGTGGCGGATAAAACTATTCTCATCGTCGGAACCTATGACACCAAGAATGATGAGCTTGAATATATGGAAGAATGTATTTCCAGGCTCGGCGGGAAGGTGCGTACCATGGATGTGAGCGTACTGGGTGATCCGGAAAATCCCACGTCCTTTTCAAAGCATGACGTGGCGGAAGCAGCAGGCAGCTCAATTGAGGCTGCAATAGCCAGCGGGGATGAAAACACCGCAATGCAGATTATGGCAGCCGGCGCCTCCGCGCTTACCTCAAAGCTTCATGGGCAAGGTGAATTTGACGGGGTCATCATTCTGGGCGGCACCATGGGCACTGACCTGGCGCTGGATGTGTGCCGCGCTCTGCCGCTCGGGGTGCCGAAATATGTGGTGTCCACGGTTTCCTTTTCACCGCTCATCCCGGCCAGCAGGCTGGCGGCCGACACCCAGATGATTTTATGGGCCGGGGGCCTTTATGGCCTCAACAGTGTGTGCAAGGCGTCGCTGAGCCAGGCAGCCGGTGCGGTTTATGGCGCAGCCTGTGCAGTTGAGCCACCAGCGCGCGAGCGTCCGGCTGTCGGCATGACGTCACTTGGCTCCTCATGCCTCAGTTATATGAAGCTGCTGAAACCTGCCCTGGAAGAGCGCGGCTTTGAGGTTGCGATATTTCATGCCACAGGAATGGGCGGTATGGCGTTTGAGAGCATCGCAGCGGAAGGCGGGTTCGCCTGCGTAATGGATTTCGCGCTGCCTGAACTTGGCAATCTCCTGGCAGGTTCTGCTGTGAACAGCGGCCCGGACAGGCTGCTCAGCGCGGGCAGGGTGGGTATTCCTCAAATTGTTGCGCCCGGCTGTCTTGATCTTGTCGATTTTGCCGGCTGTCAAGAGATACCTGAGCGGTTCCAGGACCGCCCGTTTCATGCCCATAACCGGCTCATCAAATCATCTGCCTTCAATGAAGGTGAGCGCCGCGAAACCGCACGCGAAGTGGCAAGCCGGCTTGGTAAAGCAAAAGCGCCGGTGCATTTGATTTTGCCCAATCAGGGCATTGAGGAATGGGACAGGCCGGGCGGGGCTGCCCACGATGCAGAAGGCCTGGCTGCATTTTTGGATGAGATGCGCTCTGTCATCAAACCGCCCTTGCAGATGAGCGAAATCGATGCCCATATCAACGATAAGCTCTTCGCCGATACGGCTTTGAAAATCTTCGATGATTGGGTGGCCGATGGAACGGTCAAGACCTGAGGGAAATTCTCTGGAGCGTTGCGACGAACTATCGG
>JBPCVY010000133.1:0-14179 GCA_051010055.1 Hyphomicrobiales bacterium
AGCAGCTGATGGAGCCGATGACCGCGCCGGCAAAATCGCGCACTGCGCAGCCAACACAGGTAACGCCGGGCTGAAACTCTTCTTTGTCGATTGCAAAGCCATTGCGGCGCACATGGCGCAATTCCTCAACCAGATCGCCCAATGTGGTGATGGTGTGTTCTGTGAAAGCGGTAAGGCCTTTTTCGGCCACCACCCTGGCAATTTCCGTTTCCGGGAGCCAGGCCAGAATTGCTTTGCCGGTGGCCGTTGCGTGCGCTGCGTTGGCCTTGCCGCCAGTATCTGTTGCAACGCGCACGGCGTGCAATGATTCCAGCTTGCCCAAGGTTGTGAGATCATGGCCCTGAAAAACGGCAAGATGCACACTTTCCTTGGTCAGCTGATTAAGCTTGCGCAGTTCCGGCATGGCCAGCTCAACAAGATTGAACTGACGGGCGCGGCGGTTGGAAATCTCCGAGATTTTCGGGCCAAGAAAGTAGGAACGCCCGTGGGGATTCTGGCCGACATAACCGCGCTTAACCAGGGTCGAGATCAAATGATGGCATGTGGAAAGGTTCAACCCGGAGCGCGCCGCAACTTCCTTAAGCGCCAACTCTCCATTTGCCCTTGAAAGCACCTCCAGCAAATCGAGCGCCCTGTCTACTGATTGTATGGTTCTGGGAGCCTTTTGCGCCTTTTCCAGCGCAACCGGCTGTATCAGCTCGGATTTTCCAGGCTTTTGTTCAAGTTCAAGTGCGGATTCTGCCGGCATTCAAAGATTAATCCAAGATCAATATTTTCAATTGTGAAATTTATTAAACTAATGCAAGTAAAATTTGTCAATATATTTCACATCACAAAATTATATTTGATAATATGAAATATAACTTGAAGCAATTATTTGTGCTGCGCCTTTCGAGACGCTTCGCTGACGAGATACTTCTCAGGGCGCGGATTACGGTTGCCGACCTCTACCTCATGGTGAGGAGGCGCGAAGCGCCGTTTAGAACCATTGGGCTCATGACTGTGCTTCCATTATTCCTCTGCCACACTTCTTGATGCATTTTGTGCGGTGATGCATTAGAAGGTGATCGCGGAAAAACAAACTGGAATTGACCATGGCCGGATTTCCGGAAATCAAAAGGCGTGAGTCTGTTGGTGTGATGGTGGGCAATGTGTGCGTCGGCGGCGATGCGCCTGTTGTCGTGCAGTCCATGACCAACACGGACACAGCCGATGTGGACGCAACCGCAAAGCAGGTGGCAGACCTTTCCCGTGCCGGTTCTGAACTGGTGCGCATTACCGTTGACCGCAAGGAAGCTGCTGCAGCGGTGCCCCATATCCGCGACAAGGTTGCCGCCATGGGCCTAGATGTGCCGCTGGTGGGTGACTTCCATTATATCGGCCATACATTGTTACGTGATTTTCCAGATTGCGCGGAAGCCCTAGCCAAATACCGCATTAATCCGGGCAACGTAGGTTTCAAAAACAAGCGCGACCGTAACTTCTCAATGATGATTGAGAAGGCCATTGAGTTTAATAAGCCCGTGCGCATTGGCGTGAACTGGGGCTCGCTCGATCAGGACCTCCTCACCGCAAATATGGACGCCAACGCCAAGAGTGATGAGCCGCTTGATGTGCGCGAGGTGATGCACGAGACAATGGTTCAGTCCGGCCTCATGTCGGCGGCACGCGCCGAGGAAATTGGCCTTGGCCGCGACAAGATCATTATTTCAGCGAAAGTGTCGGAAGTTCAGGACTTGATTGCCTGTTACCGCATGATTGCTGCCCGCTCCGACTATGCTCTTCATCTCGGCCTGACAGAAGCCGGCATGGGGTCAAAAGGAATTGTTGCCTCCACCGCGGGCCTTGCGGTTTTACTGCAGGAAGGCATTGGCGATACTATCCGCATCTCGCTGACGCCGGAACCTGGCGGTGACCGCACCAGGGAAGTGATTGTGGGCCAGGAAATCCTCCAGTCGTTGGGCCTTCGCGCCTTCACGCCAATGGTGATTGCCTGCCCGGGATGCGGGCGCACAACGTCAACGGTGTTTCAGGAGCTGGCGCAAGACATTCAGTCATTCCTGCGCGATCAGAAAACCAAGTGGCGTGAGAATTATTCTGGATTCGAAGAGCTGCAGGTTGCTGTGATGGGTTGCATCGTCAACGGGCCGGGCGAATCCAAGCATGCCGATATTGGCATTTCACTTCCGGGCACCGGTGAAGTTCCTGCAGCTCCCGTTTACATTGATGGCCAAAAGGTCACCACCTTGCGCGGTGAAGATATTGGCGACCAGTTCAAGACCATTGTGGAAGACTATGTTCAGAATCGTTGGGGTGATGGTTCTGGCAAAGAGGCCGACGCCGCCGAATAAGAGGCAGGCTATTAGTTCTTCCGTTCAACGATGAACCGCGCAGCCTCGCGCAGCACATCTGCCTTTTCGCCGAACAGCTCAAGCGCCGCACAGCCCTCATCTACGAGCGCGTGAGCCCTTTCTTTGGCGCCATCAAGCCCGAAAAGATCGATGAATGTGGCCTTGCCGGCATCGGCATCTTTCTGGGTCTGCTTGCCCAGCTCTTCCGGCGTAGATTCATGGTCAAGCACATCATCGGCGATCTGGAATGCCAGCCCGATTTTCTGGGCATAGGTTTCAAGGGCGTCTCGTTCCTTGGCCCCTGCAACCGCAAGGGTTGCCCCGGCAAGAAGGGAATAGCGGAAGAGCGCTCCCGTCTTCATGCCCTGAAGGGTGATGATTACCTCCAAATCGTGGCTTTCTTCGGCCTCTGCCTGCAAGTCAAGCATTTGCCCGCCGACCATGCCTGCAGCCCCTGAGGCAACCGCCAGTTCGCTTACCAGCTGGGCGCGCACTTTAGGGTCTGGATGGGTTGCTTCATCAGCCAGAATTTCAAACGCAAAGGTGAGCAGGCCATCGCCTGCAAGGATTGCGGTGGCTTCGTCAAAAGCGATGTGGGTGGTGGGTTTACCGCGCCGCAAATCATCATCATCCATTGCCGGTAAATCATCGTGCACCAGCGAATAGCAATGAATGCACTCGACCGCTGCACCTGCTCTTAACGCAAATTTGCGATCAACATCGAAAAGCCGCGCACTTTCTGTCACAAAGAAAGGACGCAGCCGCTTGCCCTGGCCAAGGCTTGCATAGCGCATGGCCTCAATGACGTTTGGCGCCGGCGCGCCTTTCATGGGCATCAGCTCATTAAGCAGGGCGTCAATATCGTCTGCAGTCTTTTCGAGCGTGTCTTTGAATGTCATGGACTTGCCTTCTTAAGGGCGTTGGCAGGGTGTGGTAGGAGTAATAATGAACGACACCTTTTACGGCCCCGATGGGACAGGTTCAACACCAATGAGCGAACTGGAAACGCCAGTGGTAACGGAGGTAAAATCTTTCGGGTATGTGAAATGGCTGAAGCGCCTGGCCATTTTGCTGTTCTGCCTGCTGGCATTGCCCTACGTGCTCACCCTCATTTACGCAGTCGTTCCGCCGCCGATTTCCACCTTGCAGATTATCCGCCTTGCCGAAGGCCAGGGGTTGCAAAAGCAATGGGTGCCACTTGATGAAATATCGCGCCATTTGCCGGTGGCTGTCATGGCTTCGGAAGATGCCCGCTTTTGCGAACATCGCGGGGTTGACTGGAACGAGGTTCAAATTGCGGTCGACAAGCAGGCAGGAAGATTGCGCGGGGCGTCCACCATTCAAATGCAAACCGCCAAGAACCTGTTTCTATGGCCCGGGCGTTCCTATATCCGAAAGGCGCTTGAGGTGCCCCTTGCCTATTGGATTGATTTTGTCTGGTCCAAGCGCCGCATTATTGAGGTTTACCTGAACATTGTAGAATGGGGCCCTGGCCTCTACGGTGCTGAGGCCGCTGCACGGCATCATTTCAAGAAACCGGCAAAAAACCTTACACGGCGGCAATCGGCGCTCCTTGCCGTAAGCCTGCCGAACCCGATACAGCGCACTGCGGGAAAGCCCGGCCCGCTTACCCGCAAGCTTGCCAGGCGGCTTGAAAAACGCATGCGATTCATGGGCGCCTATATCAAATGCCTTAAAGAGTAATCCAGCCTAATAATTTACTGGTCTTTTCCCGCAAGCAACGTTATAAGGCGCGCCGAAACACCGGTCAGGACTGCCTGAACCGGCAACAGGAGTTTTTAGCCATGGCTGTTCCAAAGAGAAAAGTCACTTCCATGAAGCGCGGAAACCGCCGCTCTGGCCATGCCAAAGAGCAGGTTGTCTATGTGGAAGACAAGCAGACCGGTGAACTGCACCGTCCGCATCATATCGATCTTAAATCTGGCACCTATCGTGGCCGCCAGGTTCTTGAGCCCAAGGATGAGTTCTAGACCTCAGCGCTCAAATCTGTTTTCGTGTCCGTAATAGACGGGCAAATCAACGGTCCGGATTTCCGGGCCGTTTTTCGTTGAGTGCTAGGGTCAAATCTCTATCAGGACATTGTCATGACGAGTGCGGTTTTTCGTCTGTTTCAGGAGCAAAGCGCAAGGAAGGCTGGTGGCCTTTCGAGTATTTGCGACGTCAAACAGCCGAAAAAACGCCTCGCCCGTACGGGTATGGCCACAATTGCCCATTTCCACGTCGAAAAGCCGCGCCGATGGGCTGCATCGGCTTGCGTTTTTCTCCTCGAACTGAACAATTTTGGCTCATATCATGATCCATGACCTGATAGAGATTTGACCCTAGATGGAACTTTGGTCCACAGTCGTTGTGCCGGCTTTCGCCACGCTTTTCGTGGTGATCGATCCAATTGGCCTGGTGCCCATGTTCATGGCGCTCACAGCCGATGAAGATAGTGCTGCCCGGCGCAAAGTTGCGGTGAAGGCTATCGTTACCGCCGCCATCATTTTGGTCATTTTTGCGCTTGCCGGAGAAAGCGTTCTCAAAGCGCTTGGGATTTCCCTGCCGGCATTCCGCATCGCCGGCGGCTTGCTGTTGTTCATGATTGCCGCCGAAATGCTGTTTGAAAAGCGCACCGAGCGCCGCCGCAAAAACGTGGATGAGGCAAGTTCAGATAGCACTTCGGGCACCTTTGTTGATGAGGTATCGATATTTCCACTTGGCCTTCCCCTGGTTGCAGGACCGGGCGCAATTGCCTCGGTCATTTTGTTGATGAGCCATAATCAGGGCGATGTGAAAGCCCAGGTGGCGGTTATGGGCGTGCTTATCGGCACCCTGGTATTGACGCTGGTGATGTTTTTGACAGCGGGCAAGCTTTCCAAATATATCAACCCGGAAGTAACCAAGGCGCTGACGCGGGTGTTGGGTATGATCCTGGCCGCCCTGGCGGTGCAATTTGTGCTGACCGGGCTTAAAAATACCGGTTTGACAGGTTGAAACCAGTTTAAATGAAGGTGATTTCCTCTCACCATCGCGTCCGGTGTCGGTATTCACCGGCGCTTTGTCGCATTCTTCCAGACCAAAAACGGCAGCATTTATATGTTGAGCGCCACGGAGCGGTATCCAGTCACTATGAAATCCAGAATTTCAGATCGGTTGGATAAAGTTGCTCGTTTTTTAAAGCCGATCAGCTTTAGCCGGTGAGATTGAGATGCTCGAAAGCGGTTCAATCTGACGGGATAAAGTTGATCTATGATTTGGCGGGGCTGTACACGCCGAGAGGAGCGATCTTATGAAATCACATGCACGGGTAGTTGTCATTGGCGGTGGGGTCGTCGGCGTCGGCACTCTTTATCATCTTGTCAAAAAAGGGTGGAGCGATGTCTGCCTGATTGAACGTAACGAGCTTACTTCAGGTTCCACCTGGCACGCAGCAGGCCTCTTGCCGCTGTTCAACATGAGCTATTCGGTAGGCCAGATTCACAAATACTCTGTGAAGCTCTATGACGCACTTGAAGCCGAAACCGGCCAGCCGGTTGGCTTCAAGAAAGTCTCCAATATCCGCCTTGCCTGCACCCCGGACCGTATGGACGAGTATCGCTACTACGCAGGCGTTGCCAAAACCATCGGCGTGAACGTCAATTTCCTGACACCTGAAGAGGTGAAGGAAATCTGGCCAATGTGCGAAACTGATGATCTTATAGGCGCCATTCAGCACCCTGATGACGGTTATATTCAGCCTGCAGACCTTACCCAGGCAATGGCCAAGGGCGCCCGCGACGGCGGTGCGGAAATCTATCGCAACACGGTGGTCACCGAAATCGCCCAGAAACCGAACGGGGAATGGGTGGTGACGACCGACAAGGGCGAAATCACCTGTGAGCATCTTGTGACCGCCTCTGGTAACTTTGTCCGGCAGACCGGCGACATGATCGGGCTGGACATTCCGGTTATCCCGGTTGAGCACCAGTACATTGTGACCGAGCCGCACCCGGCCATTCGCGAGCGCCAGGCAGCTGGCTTGCCGGAAATGGGCGTTTTGCGTGAATCCGATGCTTCCTACTATATGCGTGAGGAAAATGGCGGCCTTATTCTTGGGCCATACGAAGTCGGCGCACCAGTCTGCTATGTGGACGGGCCTTCAGCCGATGTGGAATATGAACTCTTCCAGGAAGACCTGGAGCGCCTAGAGCCGCATATCGAAGCGGCCATGGCCCGTGTGCCGGCCTTTGGCGAAGTGGGCATCAAACAGGTTTACAACGGCGCAATTTGCTACACCCCGGACGGTTCACCGATAATCGGTCCGGCCTGGAACAAGAAAAACCTCTGGTTCAATGAAGGCCACTCCTTTGGCGTCACCGCGGCGGGTGGCGCCGGCTGGCAGCTGGCCGAATGGATTGTCGAGGGTGAACCGTCCATCGACATGATGGGCGTTGACCCGCGCCGCTTTGGCCCATACGCATCGCGCGGCTACCTCAAGAACAAGAACGAGGAAGCCTACCGCAACGTGTTCACGGTCCACTATCCGGATGAGGAGCGTGCCGATGGCCGCCCGCTGAAGAAAACCCCATGCTATGGCCGCATGAAAGATCTGGGTGCGGTGTTTGGTTCTGTTTACGGCTGGGAGCGCCCGAACTGGTTTGCACCGGAAGGCTATGGCTTCGACGAGAGCGAACTCAACAAGCCTGATGTGTTGATGAACCACAACCACGCGCCGGTGGCCGAAGGTGAAAAGGTGCGCGAGATCTGGTCGTTCCGCCGCTCCAACTATTTCGAGCATGTGGGCAACGAATGTAAGCATGTTCAGGAAAATGTCGGCCTTCTGGATATGTCCGCGTTTGCCAAGTGCCATGTTTCAGGCCCGGGCGCGGAAGAGTGGCTGGATGGCCTCGTTGCCAACCGTATTCCTAAATCGGCCGGTCGGCTTGGCCTGTGCCACATGCTCAGCGAAAATGGCGGCGTGCGTGCAGAGTTCACCATCTACCGCCAGGAAGATGGCAGATTCTACCTCGTCTCTGCCGGTGCGTTTGAGCGCCATGACCATGACTATCTGTTCAAGAACCTTCCAGAAGACGGTTCTGTGCAGATGAGCCCGATCACCGCGCAAAAAGGCGTTCTTGTTCTGGCCGGACCGAAGTCGCGCGACGTTCTTCAGCGCATCACGGACACCGACCTTTCAAACGAAAGCTTCCGCTGGCTGACCGGCAAGAACATCAATGTCGGCCTTGCCCAGGCAGATGCCATCCGCGTGAACTTTGTTGGCGAGCTTGGCTGGGAGCTGCATCATCCGATCGAAATGCAAAACACCATTTTCGATGCGCTGATGGAAGCGGGCGCTGATTTCAACATCAAGCCGTTCGGCATCCGCGCTATGGACAGCCTGCGTATCGAGAAGTCCTACCGGCTTATCCCACGCGAGCTTTCCATTGAATATTCTGCGCTGGAAAGCGGGCTGGACCGGTTCGTGCATCTCAATAAGGGCCAGTTCATTGGCCGTGATGCGTTGGTGGAATGGCAGCAGCGGGGCTTTACGCACAATTTCGCAACCCTGGAAGTGCATGATGTGACCGATGCAGATGCGCGCGGCTCAGAAGCCATTTACAAAGATGGTGAGCTGATGGGTCGGGCAACTTCGGGCAACTATGGCTGGCGTCTTGGCAAATCCATTGCCCTTGCCATGCTGCCACCGGAACTTGCCACACTGGGTACAGAAGTGGAGATTGAAATTCTCGGCAAGCGGCACGCAGCCACGGTGATCGAGGAAAGCCCTTACGATCCGCAGAACAAGGCGCTCAGAGCCTGAGGATTCGAGTAGATTGAAAATGTTGCCGGGTCCGGCCTAGCCGGGCCTGGTGCACTTTAAAAGGGTCACCATCGCGTGGCCCTTTTTGCTGTTCAAACGGCAGCCTAGAGCGCTCTAGTGGCTCGATTTCTTGTTGCGGCCTTTTGTCTGCAACGCTTCCAGCATGTGCAGGACTTCGGACACGTCAGGGCTCACTTGCGGCTTTTCCGCCTTTTGCTCTGACTCTTGCTTTTGCGAAGTGTCCTCATTGGCCAGGGCATACGCAATACTCACCATCTCAAGGGTACTCCTTCTTACCCGGCCAATCTTAAATCCAAAGGTTATAAGAAACTTTTAAACAAATGCCTCCCACTACGGGCGGCTTTGGCTGCCGGGACAGGTGGGCTTAGACCATGGCATTGGGGAAAGATGACGGCGCAAATTAGGCTATTTGCTGACATCTGAAATTCATGGCACATGTTCACCATTGAGGAATGAGAGGGACTGCCCGCCGATGATTTTGCCTGATGTTCGCGATTACCAATTCTTACGCGAAGAGTTCCGCTGGGATTTGCCGGAACGTTACAACATTGCCCGGGCGGTGTGTGATAATTGGGCTGAACGCGAACCGGACCGCACGGCCCTCATCTACAAGCACAGCGATGGTTCGGTTGAAAATATTTCCTACGGGCGTTTGCGCGCTGAGGCCAACCAGCTTGCCAACCTGTTGAATCGAGCCGGCATTGGCGCTGGTGACAGGGTGGCGATATTGCTTCCCCAGTCCATGGAAACGGTGATTTCTCACATTGCAATTTACAAGCTTGGCGCGGTGGCAGTGCCGCTCGCAGCGCTCTTTGGCGTTGAGGCGCTGGAGTACCGGCTCAACAATTCCGGCGCAAAAGCGCTTGTTACTGCCAAGGCGTCGTTGCCGAAAATCACTGAAATTTGCGGGCGGCTTGAAACCCTCCAAACCATCTACTCCATTGATGGCGCTGGTGAGTTGGCTGAGGATTTGCACAGCGCCCTTGCCCAAGAGAGTGCGGAGTATGAAACCGCAGATACGGGCATAAACGACCCGTGCCTGATGATTTACACATCCGGCACCACCGGCCCGCCGAAAGGCGCGCTCCATGGTCACCGCGTGTTGCCCGGCCATTTGCCGGGGGTGCAGTTTTCCCATGAATTCCTGCCTCAGCCTGGCGACAAGTTATGGACCCCGTCGGACTGGGCCTGGGCGGGGGGCTTGCTGAATGTGCTCTTGCCGGGGCTTTTCTTCGGCGTTCCCGTTGTTGGTCAGAAATCTGAAAAGTTCGATCCCGAGGCGGCCTACGCCCTGATGGAAGAGCTTTCAATCCGCAATGTGTTCATTGCGCCTACGGCAATGAAGATCATGCGGATGATTGAGAACCCTTCTGAAAAGTACGATCTCAACCTGCGTACATTGTTCTCGGGCGGTGAAGCAGTGGGCCGGGAGCTGCAGGATTGGGCGTTGTCGAATTTCGGAATTCCGATCAATGAGGTTTTCGGCCAGACTGAGTGCAATCTGGTGCTTACCAGCTGCGCGGAGATAGGCGTTTTCCGCAAAGGTGCTATCGGAAAGCCGGTGCCGGGCCACGAGGTTGCGATTGTTGACAATAACGGTGTGCAGCTGCCCATTGGCGAAAGCGGCAATATCGCGGTGAAACGGCCAGACCCGGTGATGTTTCTTGAATATTGGGGAAAGCGGAACGCAACCGTGAACAAGTATGCCGGTGATTGGCTTTTGACGGGCGATCAGGGGGTTCAGGATGAAGATGGCTACTTCTTTTTCGTTGGCCGTGATGATGATGTCATAACGTCTGCGGGCTATCGCATCGGCCCCGGTGAAATTGAAGACTGCCTTATCGGGCATGAAGCGGTGAAACTTGCCGCGGTTATTGGCAAGCCCGACCCGGTGCGCACGGAAATCGTAAAAGCGTTCATTGTCCTGAATGAGGGCTTTGATGAAACCGGGAACCTGGCCGATGAAATCACCACCTATGTGCGCGAGCGCCTGTCGGCCCATGAATATCCGCGCGAGATTGCATTTTGTGAAAGCCTTCCCCTGACGACCACGGGAAAGGTTATCCGCAGGCTGCTCCGCGAAGAGGCATGATTGCGGTTTCCGCTTAAAACCGTTACCCATGGCGGCAAAGATTTTTTGAGGGTCACTGCCGATGGTCGTTTTGAACAAAATTTACACCCGCACTGGTGATAAGGGCAAAACCGGCCTGTCAACGGGCGAGCGGGTGGAGAAATTTAATCTGCGCATCCAGGCATATGGTACCGTTGACGAAACCAATGCGGTGCTTGGCATGGTGCGCCAGCACTCGGGCGAAAAATCCCTGAACCAGCTTGATGAAATGCTGGCTCGAATTCAGAACGAATTGTTCGATTTGGGCGCTGATTTGTGTACTCCCGACCGTGGTGAAAAGCTGGAATGGGAGCCGTTGCGCATTACCGAAGGCCAGGTTGAGCGGCTCGAGAGCGAAATTGACACCCTTAATGATGATTTGGAACCGCTCAGGTCTTTCGTCTTGCCGGGTGGCCACCCGGTCGCAGCGGCCTTGCATCTTGCACGCACGGTGAGCCGGCGGGCAGAACGGCTGATGGTGGAACTTTCCGCCCAGGAAGACGAACCGGTGAGCACCAATGCATTGCAATATATAAACAGACTTTCAGATTTTCTTTTCGTGGCCTCAAGATGGGCCAACGCCAAAGGCAACTGGGACGGCGATGGCGATGTGCTCTGGGTGCCCGGTGCAACCCGGTAGGGATTTAAGGAATGTTTCTTCCTTTAGCGGATAAAAATCCGCTTAAAATTATTAGTTTTCAGTATGCTACGGTCACCATCATTGCGTTGAACCTGGTGAACTTCTTCCTTTACGAAGTGATTTACACCGAACGCATCGAAATGGCGGCAAACTATGCCTATGGGGTTATCCCTGCGGTTTTGTTCGATACCCACGAGCTTGGGCCACATTTAAGCCGCGTGCCGGGGGAGCTGACCCTTCTTACCTATCAGTTCTTCCATGGCGATTGGATGCACCTCATCGCCAACATGGCCTTTCTCTGGGTGTTTGGAGATAATGTTGAGGATTCCCTCGGCCATTTCAGGTTCTTGGTTTTCTATATTCTTTCCGGCATTGCCGCCGGGCTGACCTTTGCACTCATGGCGCCTGCCTCAACCGTGCCGCTGATCGGCGCATCTGGCGCTGTTGCCGGCGTTTTGGCGGCTTATATGCTGTTGCACCCCAAACAGCAGGTCTGGGTGTTGCTGTTCATGCGTATTCCAGTGCCGCTGCCTGCTCTCTGGGCCATTGTCGCATGGATAGGGTTCCAGGTGTTTTCACTGTTCACTCAAGACAATAACGCAGCAGTTGCGGTTGCATGGTGGGCCCATATTGGTGGCTTCGTGGCCGGGCTGGTATTGCTGGTTATTCTTGCACCGTCTTCGTTGCGCAGAAATGCGGCAGCCCAGGAGCAGTGAAGAATAGCCGGAATCGCAATGAATTCTGTCGTGTCTATTATTGACTTCCCCTTAAAGTCGCTCCATAGAGTTCCGCCAGATTTCATGATGCTGGATGGAACTGATTTTTCCAGCCTGTAATCTCAGGAGAATTTGAGAAATGAAAGTGCTCGTGCCCGTAAAGCGCGTTGTCGACTACAACGTGAAAATTCGCGTGAAGGCGGATGGGACCGGCGTTGAGCTTGCCAACGTCAAAATGTCCATGAACCCGTTCGATGAAATTGCGGTTGAAGAGGCAATCCGGCTTAAAGAAGCCGGCACCGTTGAGGAGATTGTGGCGGTTTCTGTTGGCCCACAACAGGCCCAGGAAACCATCCGTACAGCCCTTGCCATGGGTGCGGACCGCGGCATTCTGGTAAAGCATGACGACTATGTGGAGCCGCTTGCAGTTGCCAAAATTCTCAAGAGCATTGTTGAGGAAGAAGAACCAGGCCTGGTGATCCTCGGCAAGCAGTCCATTGACGATGATTGCAACCAGACCGGACAGATGCTGGCAGCCCTTCTCGGCTGGTCGCAGGGCACTTTTGCTTCAGAATTGGAGCTGGCAGATGGCGGTGCAACCGTTACCCGTGAAATCGACGGTGGTCTGCAGACCATCAAGACAAGCCGTCCGCTGATCCTTACCACCGACTTGCGCCTTAACGAGCCGCGCTATGCATCGCTGCCGAACATTATGAAGGCCAAGAAAAAGCCGATCGATGAGAAAACCCCCGGTGATTATGGCGTCGATGTTGCGCCGCGCCTTCAGGTGGTTTCCACCACGGAGCCGCCGAAGCGCGAAGCAGGCGTCATTGTGGAATCGGTTGCCGAACTCGTAGACAAACTGAAAAACGAAGCGGGAGTGATTTAAGATGGCGACCCTGCTAATTGCCGAACACGACA
Organism: Hyphomicrobiales bacterium; assembly: GCA_051010055.1. Taxonomy (GTDB): domain Bacteria; phylum Pseudomonadota; class Alphaproteobacteria; order Rhizobiales; family CAJQND01; genus CAJQND01. Next base: position 12,563 of record JBPCVY010000133.1, read on the forward strand.
ATTCCGAACTTAAGGACGCAACCCACAAAGCGCTCACCGCGGCCCACGAAATGGGTGGTGATGTGCATGTGCTGGTGGCTGGCAACAATGCTGGCGGTGTGGCGGAAGCTGCAACTAAGCTTACCGGCGTTGCCAAGGTTCTGCATTGTGACGATGCCATGTTCGAGCGCCCGCTGGCCGAGAACATGACCGATCTTATTGTACCGCTCATGGACGGCTATGACGCGCTTGTTGCGCCGGCCACCACCAACGGCAAGAACATCTGCCCGCGGATTGCCGCCAAGCTGGACGTGATGCAGATTTCCGACATTATCGGCGTTAACGGCGCTGATGAGTTCGTCCGCCCGATTTATGCCGGCAACGCCATTCAGACCGTGAAGTCTGGCGAAGCTAAAAAAGTTGTCACGATCCGCACGGCAAACTTTGCCTCAGCGGAAAATGGCGGCTCGGCATCGATTGAAACCGTTGAAGCTCCTGCTGCCAGCGGCCTTACCGAATATGTCGGTGAAAACCTCACCAAATCGGACCGTCCGGAACTCACATCCGCCAAGATCATCATCTCCGGTGGCCGCGGCATGCAGAGCGGCGAAAACTTCGCCATGCTCGAGCGCATCGCCGACAAGTTGGGCGCGGCGGTCGGCGCCAGCCGGGCGGCGGTCGACGCCGGCTTCGTGCCCAACGACTACCAGGTTGGCCAGACCGGCAAGGTGGTGGCGCCGGACCTCTACGTCGCGGTCGGCATCTCCGGCGCGATCCAGCACCTGGCCGGCATGAAGGATTCCAAGGTGATCGTCGCCATCAACAAGGACGAGGACGCGCCGATCTTCCAGGTCGCCGACTACGGGCTGGTCGCGGATCTGTTCCAGGCCGTCCCGGAACTGGAACAGGCGCTGGGCTAAGGGCCATGTCCGACAAGAAGACCACGCAGGCGGATCTATCGAGCATCAAGACGGTGGGCGTGATCGGCGCCGGCCAGATGGGCAGCGGTATCGCCCATGTCATGGCGCTGGGCGGCTATGACGTCAAGCTGTCGGACGTCAGCGACGAGCAGCTGGAGGCCGCGCTCCAGTCGATCGGCCGGCACATGGACCGGCAGGTCGAGCGCGACAAGATCGCCGCCGAGGACAAGCAGGCGGCCCTGGCGCGCATCGCCACGGGCAACGGCCTGGAGATCTTCAAGGACTGCGACCTGGTCATCGAATCGGTCACCGAAGACGAAGAGCTCAAGAAGCAGATCCTGCGCGACCTCTGCCCGCTGCTCAAGCCCGAGGCGATTGTCTGCTCGAACACCTCGTCGATCTCGATCACGCGCCTGGCCTCGATCACCGACCGCCCATCCCAGTTCATGGGCATGCATTTCATGAACCCGGTGCCCGCCATGCACCTGGTGGAGCTGATCCGCGGCATCGCGACCGAGGACGAGACCTTTCAGCTGGTCAAGGCGCTCACCGTCTCGCTCGGCAAGACCCCGGCGACGGCCGAGGACTTCCCGGCCTTCATCGTCAACCGCATCCTGCTGCCGATGATCAACGAGGCGGTCTACACGCTCTACGAGGGTGTCGGTTCGGTGAAGTCCATCGATACCGCGTTGAGGCTGGGGGCCAACCACCCTATGGG
>JBPCVY010000134.1:0-2816 GCA_051010055.1 Hyphomicrobiales bacterium
GCATCGCCCCAAGGAATACCTGTACGGGGATGACCCGCGCGTCATGACACAGCTCGAGCTGGCCGCAAAGATGAAAAAAGGCGAGCTCGAGGCGCCCAAGCAGGTGGTCATGATTCAGTGCATCGGGTCGCGCAATGATGAGAATCCAAATTGTTCCCGGGTCTGCTGTCAGACGGCCGTCAAAAACGCCCTGCATATCAAAGAAGATTATCCGGATGCCCAGGTTTTTGTGCTGTATCGCGATATCCGCACCTATGGCCTTCTGGAAGATTATTACACAGAGGCCCGGCGCCAGGGGGTTTTCTTTTTCCGGTTCGATCCAGAGGATCCGCCGGTGGCCGAGACCGGAAAAGACGGTGTTGAAGTTACCTTTACCGACCACGTGCTCAACCGTAAGCTGAACGTCAGCACTGATTTGCTGGTGCTCAGTGCCGGTGTGGAGGCTGAAGATACCGAGGAGCTGTCATCCATTGTGAAACTGGCCCGCACGCCGGAGGGTTATTTCATGGAAGCCCACGTGAAATTGCGGCCGGTCGATATGGCTACCGAAGGGATCTTTGTCTGCGGTACGGCCCACAGCCCCAAATTGATATCGGAAAGCATTGCCCAGGCGTATGCGGCCGCTTCGCGTGCGGTGACATTTTTATCCCAGTCACAGTTAACGCTTTCGGCGGTCACCGCCCAGGTTGAGGCCGAAAAATGCGCTTCCTGTTTAATCTGTGTGCGATCCTGTCCGTACGATGTTCCCAAGATCAATGCAGACGGCGTCAGTGAGATCGATGAGGCCCTCTGTCATGGCTGCGGAATCTGTACGGCCGAATGCCCGGCCAAAGCCATTCAGCTCAACTGGTATGAGGATGATCAGATTATTTGTAAAGTGGATGCGCTGTTGGAAGGCGTCCTTTAGATTTGGGATTTTAGATTGCGGATTTCGGATTTGGAACGGCGGATGGGGAATAAGATAGATAGAATTCCTCAATTTTAGGCATTTTCTTTAAAAAGAGGGAAACCATGAGCAAAGATTTTGAACCGGTTATTATTGCATTTTGCTGCAATTTCTGAGGGTACACGGCAGCGGACCTGGCAGGTTCGATGCGATTGCAGTACCCGACAAACGTCAAGATCGTTAGGGTCCCGTGCACCGGCAAGGTGGATGTGATTCATATCATGCGGGCGTTTGAAAAAGGTGCTGACGGTGTGGCTGTTGTCGGGTGCCTGGAGGGGGAATGTCATTTCAACTCCGGCAATCTGATGGCGCGCCGGCGGGTAGAGCAGGCCCAGCAGATATTGGAGACGGTTGGCGTTGGCGGCGAACGGGCCCAGATGTACAATCTGTCGTCCAGCGAAGGACCGCTTTTTGCGCAATATGCAACCGAAATTACGGAAAAGATAAAAGAACTCGGCCCCAATCCGATTCGGATGTCGAAAAATAAGGCGGCCTGAGGCAACACAATCTGCCGGCTGATTCGTCTACCGTTTAACGGACCGACGGGCATACCGGCTTAACCAAATAACGTTAGAGAGGTTTCATTCAATGATTGTTGCAGATAGAAAACCAATTGACGAAATCATCGGATACCTCAAGGATCACAAAAGCATTCTGGTCCTGGGCTGCAACGAATGCGTCACCGTCTGCGAGGCCGGAGGTAAAAAAGAGGTCGGCGTCCTGGCTTCGGCGCTGCGCATGCATGCCCAGAAAGAGGGCAGCGAGGTCAAAATCGACGAAGTGACGCTCGAACGGCAATGTGACCGTGAGTATCTGGATGAAATTCGGGATTCCATCGATCAATATGACGCCGTGGTTTCGCTGGCCTGCGGTGTGGGCGTTCAATTTATGTCCGAACAATACCACAGCACACCGGTGTATCCGGGAGTCAACACCTGCTTTATGGGGGCTACCGAAAAACGTGGGCTCTGGACCGAACGCTGCCAGGGCTGCGGTCAGTGTATCCTGGCCACAACCGGGGGAATTTGCCCGGTGGCGCGCTGTGCCAAGCGGCTTTTCAATGGCCCCTGCGGCGGGTCCACCACGGACAAGTGTGAGATTAACGCCGAAGTCGATTGCGCCTGGCAATTGATCATCGATCGCCTCCAGGCACTTGACCGGCTCGACGAATACGAAAAGTTGTGCCCCTTGAAAGACTGGTCGACGGACAGGGCCGGGGGACCCAGAAAAGTAGTAAGGGAGGACGTGCAGCAATGACAACAAAGACACCGAGCAAACTGGAAAAGATTCTCAGGGAAGGGCACCTGGCCGTTACGTCCGAGTGCGGGCCGCCCCGCGGCGCCGATCCCGAGCACATCATTAAAAAAGGCGAATTGATCAAAGATCATGTTGATGCCATCAATATCACCGACAACCCGACGTCAATGACGCGCTTGTGCAGTCTGGCCGCCTGCATTCGCCTGAAACTGATGGGGTTGGAACCGGTGCTGCAGATGGTCACCCGCGACCGCAACCGTATCGCGCTGCAAAGCGACATTCTGGGTGCGGCATCTTTTGATATCAACAACATTTTGTGTCTTTCAGGCGACCATCAAAGCTTTGGTGATTGCGCTCAGGGGCAGAATGTTCATGATATCGACTCCATCCAGCTGATTCAGGCCGTGCGTCACATGCGTGACGAGGGCAAGTTTTTGGGTGGTGACGATCTTGAAGGCAAGCCCGAGATGTTCGTGGGCGCGGCGGCCAACCCCTTTGCCGATCCCTTTGAGATCCGGGTGCCGCGCCTGGCCAAAAAGGTCGCGGCCGGAGTCGAGTTCATCCAGACCCAGTGCATCTACAACCTGGATAAATTCGAAGAGTGGATGAAAGG
>JBPCVY010000135.1:0-4244 GCA_051010055.1 Hyphomicrobiales bacterium
AGCCAGGACACCCGGCTTGACGTTTTCCGGCTACTCGTCAGGGCGGGCGAGGAAGGCATGCTTGCAGGTGAAATCGGCGAGCGGCTCAATGTGCGCCAGAACACCATGTCGGCAAATCTTTCAATCCTTTTGCATTCAGGCCTGGTGACGAACCAGCGGCAAGGACGGACCATCCGCTATTTTGCCGATTTCGAAGGCATGCGCGGGCTACTTGCCTTTCTCATGGAAGATTGTTGCGGCGGCAAGCCGGAACTTTGCCAGCCTGTCATCGAAGAAGTCGCCTGCGCGGTGAACATCAACAAGCCCTAACGGAAGAGGGAAAATGACTTACTCAAAGCCGCAGCAATACGCTGCCGAATTTATTGGCACAGCCTTCCTATTGGCCACCGTGGTTGGATCAGGCATTATGGGAGAAAAGCTCGCCGGCGGAAGCGTTGGCCTTGCTCTTTTGTGCAACACTATTCCGACCGGCGCCATTCTGGCGGTTCTGATCACGATGCTCGGGCCGATTTCCGGGGCGCATTTCAATCCGGCGGTCACGTGCGTCTTCGCCATCCGCCGCGACATCGCTTTGAACGATGCGGCCATCTATGTGGGCATGCAGATTGCCGGAGGAATTGCAGGTGTGCTTGCGGCACACATCATGTTTGAGGAAACAATCTTTCAACTCTCGCAAACCGCGCGCTCAGGCACCGGGCAATGGTTTGCAGAAATTGTTGCAACGTTCGGGCTAATGTTCACCATTCTTGCAACGCTGAATGCGCGCGAAAGCTTTGTCGGCATAGCGGTTGGCCTCTACATCACCGCTGCATACTGGTTCACAGCATCCACGTCTTTTGCCAATCCTGCGGTAACAATCGCACGCGGCTTTTCAGACACATTTGCCGGCATTCTGCCCGCCCATGTTCCAGGTTTCATTGTGGCGCAACTTGTGGGCGCCATTCTTGCCGGGGCCGTGTGCAACTGGTTGTTGAACGCAAAGACAGATGGAACGAGCGTTGAAACTGCATAGCTTCTCGTTGGTTCTTTTCAGTTTACCGGCAGCCCAAGGTGGCCACGAAACCGGTTTTTCAGGAATACCGCATCACGGGCCGGCAGTGCGCGGGGCGGCAGGCCCGTTCCGATTTTAACAAGAATGAGCTGCGGGCCGTCGGCACTATCATGAATGGCGGCGCGGGCAGCTTCCGCTTCATCCATAGTCCTCACTGTCATTGTGTGCGGAATATTGCAGGCTTCTGCAACGCGAGCCAGATTAATGCCATGACCGGCATGGCTTACCTGCATGCCAGTCTCCCCATAAAGGCCATTATCGAGCACGGCGATTGTCAGGTTCCTTGGCGTAGCAACTGCAATTGTCGCTAAACCGCCAAGCCCCATGAGTTGTTCGCCATCGCCGGTTATGACCAGCACTTTGCGATCCGGTTGCGCTTGTGCGAGCCCCAGCCCCACAAGCGCTGCCCCGCCCATGGCGCCCCACAGGTAAAAATTTGCATCGCTGTCACCTGCTGCATACGCATCCCAGGTGGGCGAGCCAAGACCGCTTATGACCAGTAAATCGCCGCGATCTGCCAACAACGCTGCGACAGCCTCTCTGCGATCGAGCACAACATTTTTTCCCGGCATCGCTCTCACCATTTCTTTGAGCCGAGCATGCGCTGGGACATGAGCACGGCGATGCGTTGATCGGAGTTGAAGGCAAGGTCTGCGGAAGACGAGACAATGCTCGCCAGATCGTGGGCATCATCAACCCTGACTGTGTCCACACCAATGGCGTTCAATGACGTTTCCGTGGCCTTCGCCATGGGCATTTGCCAGGGGTTAAATTCGTGCCATTCCCCCCGCATGGTCACCAGCATGAGAAGCGGGAACCGGCCGATTTCGGAAAGGGAAAGCATGTTGATGCAGTTGCCAACACCACTCGACTGCATGAGAAGGCAGGATTTGGAGCCACCAAGCCAGGCGCCCGCCGCAATGGCAATGCCTTCTTCCTCTGTCGTCAAAACGTTGGTGGTGATTGATTTATCCCCGACGCACAGCTCAATCAGCCGGGTGTGGCCGGCATCGGGCACATATCCAACCTGATCGACCCCCGCCCCTTTAAGCGCGTTGAACGTTTCCTGTTGCCAGGTTTCGGTTCCGGATTTGGCATCCATCAAATATCCACCCCGTAATCGTTGCGCGCATTTTCTGCAGAAACATAACCGTTGGCAACATCGCTTTCGATTGCGGATTTTTCGCGTTTGCCCGGTTGGCCATATCCGCCACCGCCGGGAAGCTCGAAAACCACCCGCCTTTGCGGCGGCACGAACTGCCGGCCCTTGGTTTTCAGCACCGTGCCATCGTCAAGGGTGAGGCGCCCCGCTGTTCCATCCTTGCCACCTTCGCGGCCCCGGGCCGGATTGGCGATGCGGTCGAACATGGCATTGAAGTGAAACTCATACCCTTGCGCTGCGCTGATTTCGATTACCTGCCCACAGCCGCCGCGAAATTTGCCCGCACCGCCAGAACCAGAGCGCAGTTCCTTGCGCCATATTACGATTGGCCCAACCTGCTCGGTAGCTTCGATCGGCATGGTCATGACACCGCTTGGAAAAGCAGTCGCATTCAGCCCATCGCAGGTTGGCCGTGCCCCGGTTCCCCCAGAGTTGAACATCAAAACCTCAGCGCGTTCTGTGCCCGGTTTGACACTTTCGTTCGTCGTTGGCCGCGCGCTTATCTGGATGTTCCACAAGGCGCTCGCCCCTTCTGCCGGCACCAACCCCGGGACAAATCCGTGAAGCGCTCCCAGAACCAAATCAGGAATGAAATGGCCTATGACATGACGCACGGAAACCGGAGCCGGGTGTACGGCGTTCAAAATGCACCCTTCAGGCGCTGTTATTTCAAACGGCTCAAGGGAGGCTGCATTGTTTGGAATGTCTGGCGCGATGGCGCACTTAAGCCCGTAACAGGCATAGGCTTTTGTGTAGACCAGAGGGACGTTGATGCCCCGCGGAGAAACAGGTGATGTGCCTGCAAAGTCCGCGAGAATGTGCTCACCTCTGACCCCAAGCTTCACAGATAGAGTCAACGGATCATTATAACCATCTACTTTCATTTGGTTTTCTTGAACGCCATCTGGAAGTGCTGCGATTGCCTCAAGGGTTGCGCGGCGGGAATGCTCGAAAATAAACGCAGCCAAATTAACGAGATCGTCGAGCTCGAATTCTTCCATCATATCTATAAGGCGGCGATGGCCAGTCTCATTGCAGGCGGCCAGAGCATATATATCGCCCACCACCTGATCGGCCTCGCGCACATTTGTCCGCACCAACTTTATGAGCGTGCGGTCGACCTCGCCCCGTTCAGCGAACTTCATTATCGGTATTTGCAGGCCTTCTTCGTAAACTTCGCCCGCATCTGGGCCAAAGCCGCGCCCGCCCATATCGACCACGTGGGCGGTACAGGCAAAATAACCAACAAGGCGCCCATTGTGAAATGACGGGCTTACAACCGTGATATCGTGCAGATGGCCCGTGCCCATCCACGGATCGTTGGTGAGGTAGATATCCCCTTCAAAGATGCTCTGGCGGCTTATTTCCCGGATGAAGTGACCAACCGATTCTGCCATTGCATTCACGTGGCCCGGTGTACCGGTAACGGCCTGGGCCATCATGCGCCCGTCTTCATCGAACACACCGGCGGAAAGATCGCCCGCCTCACGCACACTGGTGGAAAAAGCTGTTCTTACAAGAGTTTGCGCCTGTTCCTCAACAACTGAGATGAGACGGTTCCACATCACCTGCCGGGCCAAATCCTGTAGCGCTTCGCCGGTCATTGGGCGGCCTCCGTATGAACGCGCGCTGATTGTAGCGCGGAGACATTTTCAATGAGCACACAGCCGTCAGATTGCATTGTGGCTGAAAACCCAACTGGCACGATTATGCTCGTCTCACTTTCAGTTACAATTGCCGGGCCCTTAACCTGCGCGCCAAAAGGCATGCTCTCACGGGCAATTACTTTTGCAGCCACAAACTCTGAGAGTTTCGGGTCGAAGAGTTCGCGGGCTGGCCCGTTTTTCACCGCGGTTCCCGTGTTGCGCAGTTTGGATTTTTCAGGCTCCGGCACGATGGTTTCGACCTTTACCGACCAGCTGGCAATTTCTATTCCCAGCCCCTCAACCGGGCGGCCAAACAGCTTGGTATATTCTGCTTCAAAGCGTTCCTTAAATCCCCCCCCATCGCCGGTAGCAAAAGCGCCCTCAG
>JBPCVY010000136.1:0-9863 GCA_051010055.1 Hyphomicrobiales bacterium
AGGGCAAGCAGCTTGTGACGGTAAAATACACAAACGGTTACCGCGCCCGCTTTGCCGGTTTTAACAAGGAAAGCGCCAAACAGGCGTGCAGTGTGCTCAAACGCCGGTCAATCGATTGCTTCCCGGTCGCACCACGCGGCTAAGATTTTATGCTCCCAGAAGTGTTTCCTTCGCCTCGTTAATGCGGGCGGCGAGATAGTCTGAGCCACCCTGGTCGGGGTGGTATTTCTTCATCAACTTGCGATGGGCCTTGCGGATTTCTTTTTCACTGGCGCCAGGTTCAAGTCCGAGAATTTCATAAGCCTCATCACGGGTCATCTTTGCACCGTGCGGGCTCCTAGCACTACCGTTTCCAGAACGTTGGTTTCCTGTAGCCTCACGCCATTGCGGGTGATGACGGTCAAGATATGCCTCAAGAAGGGCCTGGGATTGGTCGCCAGCGGCAATGCAAGCATCCATCACCTCCCCCAATTCCGGCGGCGACAGATCCGACAAGCGCCGACCCTGATGTTCACCCGTCAACACCTCGCCATCCATATCACCGGTATCATGGTCCAATTCCATTGCCAGAACCATGGTGCGCACCTGAGAGCGCTGCCCCTCACTTTTCCTGGTGCGGCGGAAACCGCCTGGCACACCGCCGGTGAGCCCAAGTCCACGCGCCAGAATAAAGAAGCCAAACAAGGCCAAGGGCCCGCCAATGAGCGCCAGCCCCCGGGTCGACAACAACGTACCAAGCGCCAGCAACACGCCGCCGCCGATAACCCGCAATAGCGCCGCCATTCGCCCAGGAGATGCCTTTATGAACGCGATAAGCGCCACAGGCAGGGCAATAAACAGAATTCCGATGATAATGAGTAAACGCATGGAGACAGTTTATCAGTTTAGCTGCTCAAGCAAACCGGCAACATCGCTGCCCTTGGAACGTGAATAGTCTGCCAAAGCCGTGCGCCCGCCCGCCGCATAAACGGCGACAGCGGATAAAAGCTCGCGCAATTGCTGGGCCGATGAGGAATCAAACCTGCACCAGGCGCCACGGGTAAGCCGTGCAATTTCACGGAACGCACGCTCGGCAACCGGGTCCTGACCTTCCTGGAACATAAAAACCGGCACCCCCATGAGGCCGATTTCTCCAGCCAGGTTACATAGATGGTCAACATCTTCCTCCATGGCATCGCCCACATAGACAACCGCGCTCACCTGATGTTTGGCCCCTTCCCGCTTGATATGCGAGAGCACCTTTCGGATTTGCGTGTGTCCGCCACGGCAATCGACCTTCGTCATTAAATCCGCAAGGGCGCGGGCATTGGCCACCCATTTTGATGCACGGCATTCACCAAATCCCCGGAAATAGATGAGCTGCACATCCAGCCCGCCGATTTTCGCGGTTTCCTCGAACATTTCGGCCTGCAGATGCTGCGCCCTGTCCCAGGTCGGCTGGCGCGACATGGTTGCATCCATGGCAAAAATCAGCCGCCCGCCCTCACCCGGCTTGTTCGCGGGCGGCATTGAGCGCACCTTTTCCAGAAACGCGCCAATATCGTCCTTACCGGAAACCGGCTGGTTAGTTTGTCCCTTCTTGCTGGCGGGGACGACAGATGCTGGTTTTTTGTTTTTTGCCATGGCTTTTATTCAGATAGGTGCCTTTCGCCTGCATTTTAAGGGTCTAGTTTATCACGCACTTATTTCCATCGACATCAGTGATGCGTTACCGCCTGATGCCGTTGTGTCAATTGAAACAACCCGTTCGGTGGCAAATCGGGCGAGATAATGCGGCCCGCCCGCTTTTGGCCCGGTGCCTGATAGGCCCTCGCCGCCAAAGGGCTGTGCGCCAACCACTGCGCCAATCTGGTTGCGATTGACATACATATTACCCACGCGCACCCGCTCGCGGATCTCTTCCGCAGTCGTTTCAATGCGCGTATGAACACCCAGCGTGAGGCCAAATCCGGTTGAATTTATGGCATCGCAAACCTGCTCAAGCCTGTCTGCCTGATAGCGCACCACGTGCAATATGGGGCCGAAAACCTCCTGTTCCAAAACTTCGATACCCTCTATTTCGTATACCGCGGGACTTACATAAACCCCGCCCCGGATTTCAGGAGGCAGCGGCAAATCAATTAATGTGCGCGCCTGGCGGGCCATGGTTGCCTTGTGATCATCAAGACGCGCCCTCGCCTCTTCATCGATCACCGGACCTACATCGGTTGCAAAATCAAGTGGATCGCCCAGTTTCAACTCCTCTACAGCGCCTTGCAACATGGGCACAAAACGCTGAGCGATATCATCTTGCACAAATGCCACCCGCGCCGCCGAACAGCGCTGGCCTGCGCTGTCGTAGGCTGAGCCGATAAGGTCGCGCACTGCTTGTTCCGGCAAGGCCGTAGAATCAACAATCATGGCGTTGATACCACCAGTTTCTGCGATGAATGGAACAATCGCTCCGCCGCGCGCAGCCAGCGCCTGATTGATCGCATTGGCGGTTTCGTTCGAACCGGTGAAGGCAATGCCCCCAACGCGTGAATCTGCAACCAGCGCTGCGCCGACAACAGCTCCCGAACCAGGGATTAGGTGCAGCGCCTCACCCGGCACACCCGCCTTATGCATCAGGCTTATAGCTTCAAATGCCGTCAGCGGGGTTTGTTCGGCCGGTTTGGCGATTGCCGCGTTTCCCGCCGCCAGCGCAGCAGCCACCTGGCCGGTAAATATCGCCAGCGGGAAATTCCATGGCGCTATGCATGCGAAAACTCCGCGCCCGTGAAGCGATACCTCGTTGCGCTCACCGGTGGGCCCGGGCAGCTGTCTGGAACTGGAGAACTTCTCACGGGCCTGTGCAGCATAGTAGCGCAGAAAATCAACGGCTTCGCGCAAATCGGCTTGCGCATTATTGAGGGTTTTTCCCGCCTCACGCACCATAATGCCCATAAGCCTTGCAGTGTTTTGCTCGTAAAGGTCCGCAACCCGCTCAAGAATTTCCGCACGTGCCTCACCGCCAAGCCTGTCCCAGTCATGGGAGCTGTTCGCAGCCGAAGAAACAGCAGTTTCAATATCCTTTGGAGTTGCCTCGGCAACCTTACCAACGGGCACCTTGCGGTCGTGGGGCGAATAGGAAGTTTGAGCTTTTCTGTCTACCTGCCTGCCATCAACAATTGGCGCGGCGTGGTACCCGACTTTCAGTTCTTTTTCGATCTCAGCACACAGCGCATTGCGCGTTTCGTCGTCCCAGAGTGGTTCCCCTCGGGAATTTCGGCGCGGGGAAAAAATATCTGCCGGCGCCGGAATTGCCGGATGGGGAATGCTTTCAAGCGCCTCAGCGCGTTCAACCGGGTTGGCAATTATTTTCGAAATGGGCGCTTCATCATCTGCCAGCCGGTTCACAAACGATGTGTTGGCGCCATTTTCAAGCAACCGGCGCACCAGGTAGGCCAGCAAGTCCTCATGGCTGCCTACAGGTGCATAAATGCGGCAGGCGACATTTTCCTTATCTGCCCCAACGACTTCTTCGTAAAGCGACTGGCCCATGCCATGCAGGCGTTGGAATTCAAAATCACGCCGGTTACCCGCGAAAGTGAGGATTGCAGCAAGGGAATGGGCGTTGTGGGTGGCGAACTGGGGATAAATGGCCTCATCATGGGCAAGCATTTGCTTGGCGCAGGCCAGATACGAAACGTCCGTCAGAACCTTGCGGGTGAAAACCGGGTAGCTATCAAGGCCCTGTTCCTGGCCGTGCTTTATTTCCGTGTCCCAATAAGCCCCTTTGACGAGGCGTACAGGCAACCGGCGTCCGGTTTCATGGGCAAGCGCATCAAGCCATTCCAAAACCGGATAGGCACGCCGACCATAGCCCTGAACAGCAAGGCCAAGGCCGTTCCAGTTCTTTAGTTCAGGCGCTTCGGCAAGACGGGCGAAAACGGAAAGCGATAATTCCAGCCGTTCAGCTTCTTCGGCATCGATGGTGAGGCCCAGTTCTCCTTCCTTTGCCATCAATGCAAGCTCCAGCACGCGAGGCAAAAGCTCGTTCTCCATGCGTTCTGCTTTGGCTGGCTCATATCTTGGATGAAGCGCAGAAAGCTTTACCGAAATGGAGGGCCGCTTAAAGATATTGCCGGAACCCATAGCGCCGGCATCAGCAGCTACCGTCGAAACAGCCTCTTTATAGGCCTCGTGATAGCGTGCGGCATCATCGGCCGTCATCGCCGCCTCACCCAGCATGTCATAGGAATGGCGGTAACCCATTTCCTCATTAAAAGCTGCCAATTCCAGCGCTTCTTCAATTGTACGGCCCAGAACAAACTGCTTGCCCATGATGCGCATCGCGTGGCGCATCGCCTGACGGATTATCGGCTCACCGGACTTTTTCACCAGATTGCCCAGATAATCATAAGCATCGGTAAGTTTTGGCCCGCCTAGTTCAATCACCTTACCCGTCAGCATAAGCCCCCAGGTGGAGACATTGACAAAAAGACTGTCGGAAGCGCCCATATGTTCTTCCCAGTCCCGGCCGCTGATTTTATCGGCAATCAGCTTATCGGCGGTGTCCGCATCAGGTATGCGCAGCAATGCCTCCGCTAGGCACATGAGCATAACCCCTTCTTCGGAAGAAAGATCATATTCCTGCATGAAAGCATCAACCCCGCCTTTTGGGCGGCGACCTTTGCGCACCGCATTCACCAGCCTGCGGGCAAGCTGTTCAATACGTGCCGTTTCAGCTCCGTCTGAGCGCGCATTCTCGATAAGACCCGGGACAATGTCCGCTTCAGCCGCCAAAAGATGCGACGAAATCGCAGAGCGGTCCGGGCCCGGCTTGTCAGACAATTGATTGGAGGCTCTGGCCATGGGCTGACTCCAGCACGAAACAGGTGTAGGTGGAAAGTAGTTCGCAGATTCTGAAAGATTTCAACTTATTTGTCCGGGATAATCCGTCTTTGACGTGAATTTTCAGGAATTTGAGCGTGATTTAGCGGAAAACTGGCCGTAAGTTAGCAGCTGACGGCTTCGGGGCACATCCGGGACGTTGATAGATTCTAATTCAACACTATTAGATTTATCTTTAAATTATTGAAATAAAAAAATAATTTGTGAATTAAGAGTATACACCAATGCATGGCGCGCTAAGGGAAACAGCCTCGCGCTGGTGCCCACAATGGGCGCGCTGCATGATGGCCATCTCCATCTTTTCGAAAAGGCGCTGGAGCATGCGGACAAGGTGGTGGTGTCGATTTTCATCAACCCGACACAATTTGCGGAAAGTGAGGACTTATCCACCTATCCGCGCGATCTTGATGGTGATTTGAAGAAGTTGGAAAGCCGCGGCGCGCACCTTGCATTTGTGCCTGAGCGCGCTGAGGTTTATCCGGAAGGCTTCGCAACCACGGTATCGACAGCAGGCCCTGCAAAAGCCGGCCTCAAAGATAAGCACCGTACCCACTTCTTCGATGGCGTGACAACGGTTGTGGCAAATCTTTTGATACAGGCCCAATGCGATTTCGCCATCTTCGGTGAAAAAGATTACCAGCAGCTCATGGTTGTTACGAAAATGGCCAGTGATTTGGATATTCCAACGGCAATCATCGGGGCCGAAACCGTTCGCGAGGCAGACGGGCTGGCCATGTCCTCACGTAATCTCTATCTATCTGAAAAAGAACGTAAAGCTGCTCCTTTGTTGCATCAGTCCCTGCAAGCAGTTGCCCGCCGGTTGAAAGAGGGAATTCCGCCCGAACAAGCTACGTCCAAGGCCGTTGAGGAACTAGCCAGCGCCGGTTTTGACGTCGATTATTTTGAGGCCCGCAACGCCACAACTCTTGAAAAACTCAGAAATTCCGGCGTTGAACCGTTACGTATTCTCGCCGCAGCCCGGCTTGGCAAAACCCGACTGATCGACAATATTGGCGTTAAATAAGGCCAAGCTCAATCAGTTCGGCGCGCATTTCAGGTGGAATATCTGATTTGAGATCGGCTTTGGTGAGATCTGGAGGCGCATCTGCTGCTTCAAGATAGCGCCAGCCCTGAAACGCTCTTCGTGGCGCTGGGCGCACCGAGACAAGTTCCGGGTCAAACTGAATTTCAGTGCGGTTAATCCCATCCTCATCCACAACCGGCTCAAGGCCGATAATACGCTGGCGCACCTGAATGGTGCCCTTGATCACCCAATAGAGCGAGCCGCCATCAAGAACTTCCTTTTTGCGGCGCGGCATCATGCGGGTTACGTGAAAAACACGGGCATTGTTTTTCAGCCGCATTTTTTGCCATGAGCTGAGCTCCTCAATGGTGTCCACACCAACGCACAATTTCAGAATATGAACGGTCATCAGGAGGCAGTTTAGCGGATTCTAGGGCCCAAGGCACGGGTCAGCACCTATTCTTCCACGCTAAATGTCACCAGAACCTGGCCTTCCTCCACCTGATCGCCCTCTTTGACGTTCACCTGGTCTACCGGCGCGCTAACGCCTGCGGTGAGCGCATGCTCCATTTTCATGGCTTCAAGAATGAGAACCGTGTCGCCCTGGTCTGCACTATCGCCGGTCGCAACATTCACCTTGATAACCCGTCCGGACATAGGTGCGCGGATGATGGATGCCCCAGAACCGCCCGCCTCCTCACGCGAAAGCAAATCCTGCAGTGTCACTTCGATGCCGATGCGTTTGTCGGTAACAACATAGAGCTTTGCGCCATCAGAAGCCTCCCGGAAGGCGGCGAACACATGGGCACCATCAATTGTTGCCGATACCGAATCCTCACCAAAATGCACCGCATGTAAGTCATAGCCGGTGGTTTGGCCATCACGTGTGAGCGACATGGCTATATCGCCGCCCTTCCACTCAATCACGGCCAGGAATGGAGCGCCATCCAACTCAATAAGAAGCCTGTCTTTGCGTGGCAGGCCGGCCATGGCCCAACCGCGTGCTGCCGTCCAGGGCCCGGCCTCATTGCCGCGGGACTTGCCCGCAAGCCAATCAAGAGCCGCCAGCCCTGCGAAAACATGCGCCATTTCACGGTCGGCTGCCGGCAACACCTCGCCCATATTGCGGGCGATGAAACCGGTTTCCACCTTTCCTTCGTGAAAATCAGGGTGTGTAAGAAGCCCGATGAGAAAGGCCTGGTTTGTGCGCAGCCCGAAAACGCTCATGTTTTTCAGCGCCAGTTCAAGGCGTGAAATCGCCTCGAGCCGGTCAGAGCCATGGGTAATCAGCTTGGCAATCATCGGGCCATAGAACGGGGTGATGCGGCTTTCCTGCTCAACGCCTGTATCAATGCGCAGGCCTTCATTTTGCGGCCATTCAACTTCCTGCAAAACGCCGGCCTGGGGCAGGAAATCATTTGCCGGGTCTTCGGCATAAAGGCGCGCCTCAATGGCGTGTCCGTTGATTGTGAGGTCATCCTGGGCAATGCCGAGCTCGCCGCCTGCGGCAACCTTGAACTGCAACTCCACCAAATCAAGACCGGTAATCAACTCAGTTACCGGGTGTTCCACCTGCAGTCGGGTGTTCATTTCCATAAAGTGGAAGCCATCTTCTTTAAGGCCGCCTTGGGCATCGGCAATAAACTCAACCGTCCCTGCCCCCTCGTAACCCACCGCCAGAGCCGCCTTGACACCAGCTGCTCCCATGGCTGCGCGGATTTCATCGCTCATACCAGGTGCAGGCGCTTCTTCGATGACTTTCTGGTGGCGGCGCTGCAGTGAACAATCGCGCTCAAACAGGTGGATGGCATTGCCATGGCCATCAGCAAACACCTGAACTTCAATGTGGCGCGGCGTGGTAACGAACTTTTCGATCAACACCTTGTCATTGCCAAATGAGCCTTGCGCCTCGCGCTTGCAAGATTGCAGGGCAGCGGAGAAATCTTTTGGGTTATCAACCTGGCGCATGCCTTTGCCGCCACCGCCTGCAACGGCCTTAATCAATACTGGATAGCCAATTTTCTTTGCCTCGGCGGCCAGCGCCTTTTCAGTTTGGTCAGCGCCCAGATAGCCCGGCACGACCGGCACGCTCGCTTCTTCCATGCGTGCTTTGGCGGCATCTTTAAGACCCATCGCGCGGATGGCGTCCGCGGGCGGGCCGACAAACACAATCCCCGCCTTGGCGCAGCTTTCAGCAAATTCGGCGTTCTCCGATAAAAATCCATATCCCGGATGAATACACTCCGCACCAGTTTCCTTTGCAACTGCGAGGATTTTCTCTGCATCAAGATAGCTTTGAGCAGCATCTGCCGGGCCAATCAAATGGGCTTCATCTGCCATGCGCACATGAAGGGCTTCTGCATCAGCTTCGGAATAAACAGCAATAGTATGCATGCCTAAACGCTTTGCAGTGCGCATAATCCGGCAGGCAATTTCGCCGCGGTTTGAAATGAGAACAGAAGAAAACATCATGATAATTGCCGGACTTGTTGAATTGCTATTGGCGAGACCCGCTCCTTGAAACTTACATCCTGAAGACGCCAAACTTCGTTTCTTCGACAGGCGCGTTAAGGCAGGCGGAAAGGCTAAGGCCCAGAACGTTGCGGGTTTCCTCAGGCGCGATCACCCCGTCATCCCAAACACGGGCTGTTGCATAATAGGGGTGCCCCTCTTCTTCGAACTTCTCGAGAATTGGCGCCTTGAACGCATCTTCATCTTCTTGCGACCAGGTTTCGCCCGCGGCCTCGATATTGTCCCTTTTGACTGTGGCCAGAACGCTGGCGGCCTGTTCACCACCCATCACCGAAATGCGCGAGTTTGGCCACGAAAACAGGAATCTTGGAGAGTATCCGCGCCCGCACATGCCATAGTTGCCCGCACCGAACGAGCCACCAATGATAACGGTGATTTTCGGCACATTGGCGCAAGCCACCGCCGTCACCATTTTTGCGCCGTCGCGGGCAATGCCGCCTGCCTCATATTTGCGGCCAACCATGAAACCTGAGATGTTTTGCAGGAACAGAAGCGGGATACGGCGCTGGCAGCACAACTCAATAAAGTGTGCACCTTTTCTGGCGCTCTCCCCGTAAAGAATGCCGTTGTTGGCGATGATACCTACGGGAATGCCCCAAATATGGGCAAATCCCGTCACCAGCGTGGTGCCATAAAGCTTCTTGAACTCATCGAACTCAGAACCGTCAACTACACGGGCAATAATTTCGCGAACATCGTAGGGCTTGGCGAATGTGGGCGGAACAATGCCGCCAATTTCACTGGCGTCCAGCTTTGGCGCAACCGCATCGCGCAACGCAATGTTCGGCATTTTGGAGGTGTTCAAACCGGCAACAATCTCGCGCACGATGGCTAGGGCGTGATTGTCATCCATTGCATAATGGTCCGCCACCCCGCTTTCGCGGGCATGAACATCCGCACCGCCAAGCTCTTCGGCTGTTACCTCTTCCCCAATCGCCGCTTTCACCAATGGCGGGCCACCAAGGAAAATCGTACCCTGTTTTCTGACAATAATCGTCTCATCAGACATGGCCGGAACATAAGCCCCACCTGCCGTACAGGAACCCATGACACAGGCAATTTGGGCAATGCCTTCTGCTGACAAGGTTGCCTGATTATAGAAAATTCGCCCGAAATGCTCTCTGTCTGGAAAGACTTCCGTGTGCTGGGGCAGATTAGCGCCGCCGCTATCGACAAGATAGATACATGGCAGCCTGTTCTGACGGGCAATTTCCTGGGCGCGGAGATGTTTTTTCACGGTCATCGGATAGTAAGTGCCGCCTTTGATTGTCGCATCATTGCAGACAATCACACACTCACATCCCGACACACGCCCGATGCCGGTAATAACGCCGGCTGCATGAATATCGCCGCCATACATCTCCCACGCCGCCATGGGGGCAAGCTCCAGGAACGGCGTGCCGGGGTCCAGAAGCTGCATAACTCTGTCGCG
>JBPCVY010000137.1:0-2759 GCA_051010055.1 Hyphomicrobiales bacterium
GCGTCATACATTACCGGCACAGAGCTGGTTGTCGATGGCGGGATGCTGGCAAAGCCTTAATGAAAAAAGAAAGGGGCGCAACATTGTCACGCCCCAAAGCATCTCTCAGATACCGTTCTTACATGTCTAACGCTTCAGCCACTTCAACGCTGCCATGCTCGAGAATGGGACATCCCTTCGCCAATTCCACAGCCTCATCAATATTGGCAGCACTCACCAGGCTGTAGCCGGATATGGGATTTGCCCCGCCATTATCTGCAACACCTGATGCCCTCACGGTCTTGGACATGCCGGCCGGCTTGCCCCCATCAACAACAGCATCGCCCATGCCCTGAAACCACGCCCCCCAGGCTGCCATCATTTTCTCGCCTTCCTCCGGTGTCTCAGGCATTGTTCCGCCGTGATAGACAAAGATAAATTTGGGCATTTCCGTAAATCCTTTTCTGGGAGAATTTATAAAAGTTTTAATTGCGGTAAGCGCAATGCCAACGCATCGCAAATCAGACAAGCACTCTGCCGGGTAAAAGCCAAGTGCTCCAGGTTCACTTTTTCCGGCGCGGACCATCGCACTAGAGGGGCTGATTAATCTCCCGCATTTCGCACAGTAGATTTCTGCAGCCGAATGGCCTATGAGGAGCGCCAACAACGTGCTTCCTTCATTGACGAGCGAACAGATGGCGGATGAATTTGCCCGGCGCCGCACCTTTGCGATTATCTCGCACCCGGATGCCGGCAAGACGACTTTGACAGAAAAGCTGCTGGTTGCTGGCGGCGCCATTCAAATGGCCGGCGCGGTGAAAGCCCGCGGCGACCGCCGGCGCGCGCGCTCGGACTGGATGAAAATCGAACAAGACCGCGGCATTTCCGTCACCAGCTCGGTGATGACGTTCGACTATGAAGGCCTTGTCTGCAATCTTTTGGACACGCCGGGCCACGAAGACTTCAGTGAAGATACCTACCGCACGCTCACCGCAGTTGATTCGGCCATCATGGTTATCGATGCGGCGAAAGGCATTGAGGCGCAAACCCGCAAGCTGTTCGAGGTCTGCCGGCTGCGCGACATTCCCATTGTGACCTTTATCAACAAGGTGGACCGGGAAGGGCGCGACCCGTTTGAGCTGATGGATGAAATTCAGGAAACCCTCGCCCTTGATATCTCACCACAGGTTTGGCCGGTAGGCATGGGCACGGATTTTCGTGGTTGCTACGACCTCATCAACAACCGTCTGCTCACGGCGCCAAATGCAGGTGGCGCCTTCAGCGAAGAAATCAGCATAAATGGTGTTGATGACCCCACTCTTGCAGAACGGGTTCCGACCCATGTGCTTGAAGCTGCGAAAGAGGGCATCGAACTTGCCGGAATGGCCTATCCGGAATTTGACCGGCAATCCTATCTGGAGGGCCACCTGACGCCGGTGGTTTTCGGCAGCGCGCTGAAGGATTACGGCGTCAAACCCCTTATCGAGCTTATTGCAACTAACGCGCCCCCGCCGCGCCCCAGCGCGGCGGACACACGCGAGGTATCGCCCGATGAAAACAAGGTCACCGGTTTCGTGTTCAAGGTGCAGGCAAACATGGACAAGAACCACCGCGACAGGGTGGCGTTTGTGCGGCTTTGTTCAGGCGAATTCAAACGCGGCATGAAATTGCGCCAGGTGCGCACGG
The DNA here is from genome assembly GCA_051010055.1 of Hyphomicrobiales bacterium. Classification (GTDB taxonomy): domain Bacteria; phylum Pseudomonadota; class Alphaproteobacteria; order Rhizobiales; family CAJQND01; genus CAJQND01. Next base: position 1,666 of record JBPCVY010000137.1, read on the forward strand.
GCAAGGATGTGATGGTGCACAGCCCGATTTTCTTTCTGGCTCAGGACCGCGAGATTGTCGATGAAGCGTATGCGGGCGATGTGATCGGGATTCCAAATCACGGCACTATGCGCGTTGGCGATACTTTTTCTGAAGGCGAGGAATTGCGTTTTACCGGCATTCCCGCATTTGCCCCGGAAATTTTGCGCCGGGTCCGCCTTGGCGATACCTCCAAGATAAAGCAAATGCGTGCTGCGCTTGATGATCTTTCCGAGGAAGGATTAATTCAGGTTTTCAAACCGGCGCTTGGTGCCCAATGGATTGTTGGCGTGGTCGGCATCTTGCAGCTAGATGTTCTGGCATCACGTGCCCGCCAGGAATACAGGGTAGAAATTGACTATGAAACCATGCCCTATACGCTTGCCTGCTGGATCAAGGCGGAAGACCCGCAACTCCTGAAAACATTTGCTGCAGCAAAACGGACGGCAATTGCGGAAGACCGCGATGAAAATCCGGTGTTTCTTGCAAAGAGTGCCTGGGAGCTTGACTACACAATCAAGAACAATGAAGGCATTTCATTTCTGAAAACAAAAGAGCTGGAGTAACGGCGTTTGCGGATTTCCGCTTAGATCGGCGCTAATTCACTGCGTGCATTTCCAGCAAAAATTTCACACCTTGCCGGTTTTGGCGCTGATATTCGGTCATATCAATTTCATCCCACAAAAGGGATTCAAACAGCGCTTCATTCAAGGTCTCAAGTAACTTTCTTGCCACCTTGACATCTATACCCGCATTGAGCTTGCCGGCTACTTTCAGATCGCTCCAAACATCGTCAAGAACATCATAGTGCGTGGAAAGCCGTGACCGGAAATCTTGCCGCACTCCCCGCTTGGCGCCGTTGCCAAAGGTCGTGAATGTGTATGTCCACGTGCTCCGGTCGATTTTCTTGAGCGATTTTTCAATTATGCGCTCTAAAATGGTGCTTACCAGATTCACCGGCGATACCTGACCACCATTTTGGCAATCGGAAGGACGCGGCATTTCGCCAAGGCTTGCGGAAACTAGGTCAAGCAACAGTTGCTGCTTGGTTCCGTAATACTTGTGAACAGTGGGCG
>JBPCVY010000138.1:0-2739 GCA_051010055.1 Hyphomicrobiales bacterium
TATCCACACAATTCGTGACCGAGGTCTGTACAAATCCTCTCATCATGTTCCAAAATCCTTTGCAGGAGCCAGAACAAGGGTATGTTCCGGCAACTGCTGGTTTAGTTTGTCTTGTATGGTTGGCGAGGGGGCCACTCCACCGTGGATAAAGTTGAAGGTCTCGAGAAGCTTGAGGAAGAGCACTCGGTCAACATTGTCCAAATTGCAGGCTTTGTGAAATGGTTTGACGTTGGCCGGGGATATGGGTTTTTGATCCCCGAAAACGGCTTGCCTGACGTTCTGGTGCATCTGAGCTGTCTGAAAAGGGATGGTTTTGATGCGGTTTTGGAAGGAACGCGCATTGTTTGCGAAGCCGTTGAGCGGCAAAAGGGCCTGCAGGCGCTCAAAATCCTCAGTGTTGATACCTCAACTGCAATTCAGCCTGTACAAAGGCCGACGCGCACCCATGTGGCGATAACGCCGGAAAGCGATTGGGTGAAGGTGCAGGTGAAATGGTTCAACCGGGCGCGCGGATATGGTTTTGTGGCAGAACCACCAGATGGGCCGGATATTTTCGTGCATATGGAAACGCTGCGGAAGTTCGCAATTTCCGAACTCCATCCTGATCAAGAAATCTATGTGCGCTACGGCAAGGGGCCAAAGGGGCTTATGGCGGCAGAACTTAAGCTGACGCTGGAAGGCCACATTTCACAACCACACTGAATTTTCTAATTTTTTGTGGTGATTTGTGTGGAAGGGCCTTGCGCATTTGCGCGCGCGCAGGTAAAGCCACTTCTCACATTCGGGGCATGGCGCAGTCTGGTAGCGCACCTGGTTTGGGACCAGGGGGTCGCAAGTTCGAATCTTGCTGCCCCGACCAATAAAAACAAGGTCTTAGCGGAAATTCCGTTAGGCCTTTTTCCTTTGTGTGGTGAAAATCGTGGTGAAAATACAGACTGATTTCACCACAGCAAACCGCGTATACGGATTTCTGTAACAACCAGAAACCGCATAGTTGACAACCAGCAACCAAATAATCGACAGCTTCAAACCCACTGCCTGTGCCACTCTTTGAACACTGCTTGCTGATCAACCCGCGCATCCGGCCTTGCATGGCAATACTCCCCTGCCGCATTGCACCTTGAACACCGCAACCGCCGCGCAATGGCCGGAACCGGTTGTTCATCGGTAAACGGCGTGAAGTGCGGGCTGGCGTAGGCGGTGTGGCCGTATTTCAGGCAGCCCATTTCAAGCAGTTGGCCAAAGTCTATTTGGTGACCCTTTTAGGCTGATTTGCGCTGTTCCCTTTCAAATTATTGCTGTGGGTTTGCTGCAAAGTGCTGCCGAAAGTGCCCTTTGTTTGTAATTTAGACACTTTAGATTTCATTGTCGGCACAAAGCAGATGAGATCATTCCCAACTGCGCAAATTGAAGCGGTGTCTGACGGACATACTTGGCCATCGCACGCACTTGTCGCACTAACACTAAACCCTACAATCACAATAGTTGCTACGAAGCCGTTTTGTGGGACGCAGACGGAGACGCTACCTTTTTAGTTCAAAAGCCGATGGCTGGTACACTCAAGCCTTTGGCATAAACAACCATGGACTGGTTGTTGGTCAATCAAGTTTAATCCTATTTATTTCCTTTTTTTATCCCTTTTACATTTTCTTTGCTCCCTATCACAACGTTTTTTGAGTCGATTTTTTCTACAATTCCTTCCGGCCCTTCCATCCGCGCAACGGGCTATATCTTTATCTGTATAGTCCCCCGTCATGCACTGCTGATGGAATAAAAGGCAGAAATCGTCCGTATTATCGTCCTTAAAAAACGTCCCGCCGGTGCTAGGTTTACCTATTTGATTGGGACTTATCTTAGCTGCTTCCGCTACTATCAAAGTAATTGCAATAAAAACGGCTGTAAACATTAGCGTGATTATCGTTTTCATCATTGGTTCCCCTTGAAACGTTGAAAAAAATCTCATCGGGTTCGGTTTTTTCCTTTAGCTCCCTTCGTAATCCTGATCCGGCATTCCCCCTTTTGGCTTGTCTCCTGTGATGCTAACAGCAACGAACGTGCCCGGCTAAGCAAATCTGGTCTGCGGTTCTCTTGCCGATCGGCAAACCGGCCGCGAAGAGCCGTCGAATGAGCTGATCCGGTTTGTTTGCGATTTTCAGATGGCGGCGGCGGATACAGACAGAGCCGGTAGCGGCCTAATCACAGTTTGAAACCCACTGCCTCTGCCATTCCTTGAACACTTGCTGCTGATCTATCCGCGCATCCGGCCTTGCGTGGCGGGAGAAGATTGAGCGGGAGTTAGAAATTCAGAAGAAGAAGTGAATTGCCTGCCGAAGCAGCGGAGGGGGAGAAAGCCGAACGGCAGGCAATTGGTGCCCACTGGCACACCCGCTTGCGGCAAAAGATGCACCAGTGGGACTGAGCTTGGGGGGGAGTGTTTCCACCGCAAGCCTACGCTTGCGGTTGCAAGCCGCGGGCCAGTTTTGAAAGGCCAAATTCGCTCCATTTTGACATGAAACGTCTTATTTTGGTATGAAACTGACTGAGTTGATCTGACCGCTGGCCGATTGTCTCAATCTGCGCCAATTCATCGCGTAGTTTTGGTCGAGAAAACACAGAGCTTGCAGGAGGGGTGCAAGCGTCTTCTGCGAGAAGAGCCCTCCGGTACGACTTGCGGCAAATGCGTACCGGAGGGACCCCGTTACAGCCATCACAACTGCAACGACAACCTGAAGCTGTACA
>JBPCVY010000139.1:0-3004 GCA_051010055.1 Hyphomicrobiales bacterium
ATTAAGGGTTGCGTGTACCATTCGGTGTACCAATTTGCAAGTCTAAGGGTATGAAATTATTATGAATCAATGGATTATCGGATGTTAATGGTGCGGTCGAGAAGACTCGAACTTCCACGGGTTTTACCCCACAGCGACCTCAACGCTGCGCGTCTACCAATTCCGCCACGACCGCATGTCTTTAAAAGAAAAGGCGGTTGTGCGTGTAGCAATACCTGCCGGGTAAATCAAGCCTGCATGAGCCACTTTTCAGCTTTGCGCACATGAGTTACATATCGTGCCGAAATGAAACCGCGCACCCAACCACTTGAAACCAAAACAGCCCTTGCCGCCACAAGCGGGGTTGAATGGCTGATTTCAGACGGCTTGACCGAATATCCAGCCGCAATCGATGAAATGGAACGGCGCGCAAAGCTGATTGCGTGCGGTGAGGCAAGCGAGTGCGTGTGGCTGGTTGAGCACCCTGCCCTTTACACCGCCGGCACCAGCGCTGACCCATCCGACTTATTAACACCGGGCCGATTCCCGGTATTTGAGACCGGACGTGGCGGCCAATACACCTATCATGGGCCCGGCCAGAGGGTTGTTTATGTCATGCTCGACCTTAAGCGCCGCCGGCCTGATGTGCGCGCGTTCGTGGCAGCCCTTGAAGAATGGATAATCGCCACATTGGCAGATTTCAACGTGAAGGGTGAAACCCGTGATGACAGGGTTGGGGTGTGGGTGCGCCGGCCTGAGCTGGGGGCAGCACGGGAAGACAAGATTGCCGCTATCGGCATCCGCCTGCGCCGCTGGGTGAGTTTTCACGGCCTTGCCATAAATGTGGAGCCGGAACTTGAACATTTCTCGGGCATTGTGCCGTGCGGGGTGAGCGCACACGGGGTTACCAGCCTGGTAGATCTTGGCCTGCCGGTCACAATGGAAGATGTGGATGTTGCGTTGAAAAGAAATTTCGATGCGCTGTTCAAACTGTGAACAGGCTCAAAAATGTACCCCTTAAGGGCCTGATGGCCGAATCAGGCGGTCGGCAAGACGTCGAATTCGTCAGAAAAGCACCCGCATTCTTCTCGGACAACATCTACTTTTTCAACTTCAGCGCCGGCCGGGCCATCTTTGCACCGGGACAGCATTTCATCGACACTTTCTGCCGGACCGGCAAACATAGCCTCTACCGATCCATCACACCGGTTACGCACCCATCCGGCAAGGCCCAGCAATTCGGCGTTTTTCTCAGTCCACAGCCGGTAAGCTACACCCTGCACGTCGCCGCAGATTTTCACCTGCACTGAACGTAAATTTAAATTGCCTGTCATGTCTCTCTCACCCGTTCATGACCGGCTGCACCACGCAGCCCCTAATATATGAGCCGCCCCCTCTTCGGTTTCAACGCTTGCCACATGCCTTGATTTGCTCAAGGTCCAAAATCTGCGAGACGTTAATACCAATTGGCTGATGCTCGCACGGGATAGTTAACTAAATGTGACCAAAAGTATGTTAGAACGACTGTGGTTTCTGGCGTATATGAAATGACAGATAACCACTTGGCAACCCCACGTAAATTTGCGCATTCTACCGTCTTAGCCAGTGCCCGCAACGCCATAGAAACTTGCATCTACTGGTTCGTGACGCGTCCACAAATTATAGATCACAGAACCTAACCTCTTGCAGATAATACGTATTCTGACCCGCGACCGTTATAAACTGATTAACCTGGTCTACGCGCCACTAGGGTGACCTTCAATCATATGATTAACTCAGCTCTCTCCCGGCGCTATAACTTCGCCGCCTTCCATGGCCTCACGCTCCAGCTTGCGCCCCTCCGCAATCCACCGTTCACGCTGGCCCTCAGACGCGATGTCACTGCCGCCTATCTGGATGATGAGATCATCAGCAACCTCGCTAGGCTCCCACTGCTTGTTCGCCATCTGCGGGTAAAGAAACCGCGCAAGTTGAACATTCGCCGCAATGTAAGTGGTGTGGTCCATCACCTCTTCATAAACGCACAGGCGCTCTACAATCTTGCTGATAGGCTCGTAACCCAGGTCATGAAGTATCGCTGCGACTGCTCGACCCTTGCCGCTGCCCTTAGGCCTGCCACCCCTCTTATGCCGCTTCCAGTTCTTGGATTTGCCGCGCCCGTTGCTCGGCTCTAGGTCAGGCACATTTACGACCCGCATAGGCTTCGGATCATTACTGCCATTGTTAGCCGCCATGTTCTTCCCTTCTAGTTAGCTTATAGTTAGCAGAAATACATTATAAGCCAATAAACGCCGTATTAACGCGCTTACTTTGGCAACTATATATTATCGGATCTGCTAGTGAGCTGCCGGTATTTCCGCTTAATTGCAGGAAATACACACGCAGTGGGAGCCAGGGCCTCGGGGATCGGTCGGCGGCGGCAATCTCCCGAAATATACACTTTAGTGTATGAACTCTATATAGACACTCACCAATCCCTAGAAGCACGAGGGGGGCGAAGCCGGAATGAACGGTTTTCGAACGGCTGGGGGCCGTTCTCGTGAGATACTTAGCAACAATAGCTTTCGCTTTGGCGCTTATGAGCGCACCTGCAAACGCAGCAACGCTGACGTGGCACGGCTATTTCCACTATGGAGGTACATCAGCCCCAGCAACCGCCACATACAATTCAGATACCAATGGCCTCTGGCACACCCGCTTGCGGCGGAGGACGTACCGGTGGGACTGAGCTTGGGGGATTGCTCCGCCGCAAGCCTACGCTTGCGAACGCAAGCTGCGTGCCAGTTTTAGAGGACCAAAACTGTCTCAAACTAAGAAGTTTTCAACCGTGCTGGTTAAATCAAGAACCTGATCGCCGATTTTGTGTTATTTTCGATCTCAACTTTGGCGAACTAATCGCAGAGCTTGCAGGAGGGGTGCAAGCGTCTTCTGCGAGAAGAGCCCTCCGGTACGACTTGCGGCAAATGCGTACCGGAGGGACCCCGTTACAGCCATCACAACTGCAACGACAACCTGAAGCTGTACA
>JBPCVY010000140.1:0-19908 GCA_051010055.1 Hyphomicrobiales bacterium
TGGTGCGTTGGATCATAGGGACGGCGCAAGGAGACAATCTCGATGCCGAGACCCGCCTTCTCCAGTCCTCTGATTTCCTGTGCAATGAAGGTTTCCGAAAGCCGTGGATACCCTTTAAGAACAAATAATACTTTGCCACTCATGTACCGGCTTGCATTCCCCCCTGACGACGCGAAGTTCCGGAGCGGAAGGCTTCTCCAAATGCTTTTCGATGATTTTGCCGATTTTGCTGAGGCCGTCCAGAGGCAAATCACAGTCGATTTCTGAGGGCTTCTTGCGCTTTGGCAGTGCAAGCAGGGCATCGATGAGCTTTTTGGGATCTTCGGAAGCTTCGGGCAGTAGCATATCGACAACGCCAAGCTCTTCAGCTCTTTTCGCGCGGATGAGTTGCTCTTCACGCGGCAGGGTGCGCGGCACAATCAAGGCGCGCTTGTCGAACGACAATATCTCGCAGAAGGTATTGTATCCCCCCATGCCGACAATCCCGTCAGCCCTGGAGATGATGTATTCAATGCGGTTGTCGAAATCGATAAGCGATACTTTACCAAGGGCTTCAGCGCGGTGAACGATGGTTTCACGCTCTGATTTCGGAATGAACGGGCCAAGCACCAACACCGCATCGGTAAGGCCGCTTCTGCCGCGTTCATTGTCAAGTTCATAGGCGGCCAGAACAGCATTCATGAGATCGAAGCCGTCGCCGCCGCCACCTGCGGTCACCAGGATGTAGTTTTCAGGCAGGGGGTGAAGCGCTGCTGCTTCATCAGCCGGCAGGGCGCGCTCAAGATAGCCGGTATATGTGATTTTCTCAGCCAGGCTTTCAGGCACATTCAATCCCGTGAGCGGGTTCCAGAACGAAGGGGGGCCGTAAACCCAGATATCGTCGAAAATGGCGTCAAGCTTGGGAACAATCTCCCGGCGGTCCCACTCAGCCTTCAGGAAACGCGGTGAATCCATTACATCGCGCATGCCGACAACAAGCGTGCAGTCGACTTCCTTGAGATAGAGCAGGGTTTCCTCGAGCTCGCCATGAAGGCCAAGGGGTTCCTTATCTACGATGAAGATATCCGGCTTGAAGGTTTCCGCTGTGAGTCGGATGATCGACTTGCGCATAGTGAGCGTTTCTTCAAGATCGATATGCTCATCAAGCGATGTGTACTCGCCATTGTGCAGTTTGATGACGCTTGGAACTTTGACAAAATCCACGCGCGCCTTGAAATCAAACGCACCGGCAATGGGCGAGCCTGACACAATAAGGACATTCAGGCCCTTGAACTGATCAACAAGCGCATGAGCAATGGTCCGGCATCTTCTGAGATGGCCCAACCCAAAAGTGTCATGGCTGTACATAAGGATACGCGCATTATCCAGCCGCTTCATGTCTGCATCCTCGCTACTCATTACAACTCAATACTCAATGTGCCGGGGGTCGTCTCAGTTTCCCGGCGATAGTCGGTACTACTTATATGGATCGGCAGCATCGCGCATTCCATCACCCATAAAGTTGAATGCGAGAATAACCAAAATCACCGGCACAACAGGAAGCATCAGCCAGGGATAAAGCGCTACCACGTTAATGTTCTGTGCTTCGGCCAGCAACACTCCCCAACTGGTGATTGGCGGCCTGAGGCCTAGTCCCAAAAAGCTCAACGCCGTCTCGCCCAGCACCATTGTGGGTATGGAAATGGTTGCCGAAGCAATGAGGTGGCTCAAGAAGCCGGGCACCATGTGGCGCGAGATGATGCGGCCGGTCTTGGCCCCCATCAGTTGTGCGGCGAGCACATAATCTTCCTCGCGCAGCGATAACAGCTTCGATCGCACTGCGCGCGCAAGCCCGGTCCAGTCCAAAAGCGCCAATATGAGGGTGATGCCGAAATAAATCACAAGGGGCGACCATGTCACCGGCATTATGGCGGCCAGGGCAAGCCACAACGGGATCGACGGCAGCGATTGAAGAACCTCAATGACCCTTTGGGTTATGAGGTCGAATATGCCCCCATAATATCCGGCAAGCCCGCCAATAACGATTCCCAGTATGAAGCTGATGGTGATGCCGATAAGCCCGATTGTCAGTGATATTCGCGCCCCCATTATAATGCGCGATAACATATCCCGGCCCAGCCTGTCGGTTCCCAGAAGGAACATCGGCCCACCTATGGGTGGGCAGACGAAATGGAAATCCATCTCAATCGCCCCCCAGAACTTGTACGTATCGCCCCGGCAGAAAAAGCGGATGGGTAGAACCTCATCGCTGTTTTCGGTGTACTCGCGTTTCAGGGTTTCCATGTTAAGCCGGTAGCTGAGGCCATAGACGAACGGGCCCTTGAAACTGCCTTCATGGAACAGGTGAACGCTTTGCGGCGGCGTGAACACGAAATTGGTGTGGCGGGTGTGAAGGTTATAGGGCGCCAGCATTTCGCTGATCAGGATTGAGCCATAGAGGATGGCGAGAAACACCGCTGAAATGACTGCGATTTTGTGTTGTTTGAATTTCCACCACATCAGCTTCCATTGCGATGCCAGGTAGACCTTTTCTTGCGCCGGGGTGAGCTTTTCGATGGAGCGCGGATCAAACGGGGCATCGGAAACATAATGGCCCAGTGCTGCGCCCGGCTCGGGAAGCGGCGAAGTAACCTTTTTGCTGCTCATCGCGTCGCACCTCCAGCAAGTCTGATGCGCGGATCAAGCATTGCCAGCGCGATGTCTGAAATGAGCACCCCGACAACGGTGAGCGTTGCCAGGAACATGAGGAACGAGCCGGCCAGGTACATATCCTGGCTCTGCAGGGCAGCAATAAGAAGCGGACCGGTTGTTTCAAGGGACAAGACCACCGCGACAATTTCAGCGCCGGAGATGATTGCCGGCAGGATTGAGCCGATATCGGAGATGAAGAAGTTCAACGACATGCGCAGGGGATACTTCACCAGGGCCTTGAATGGGTGCAAACCCTTCGCCTTGGCAGTGATAACATATTGCTTTTGCAGCTCATCAAGCAAATTGGCCCGCAGCCTGCGTATCATACCGGCGGTGCCAGATGTACCGATCACAATGACCGGTATCCATAGGTGTTCAAGGATGGACTTGAACTTATCCCAGCTCATGGGCTCGTTGAGATATTGAGGATCCATCAGGTGGCCGATAGATGTGCCGAACCAGATTTTCGCCAGGTAGGTCAGTACCAGCGCCAGCAGGAAGTTTGGCGTGGCAAGCCCGATAAGGCCGAGGAAAGTCAGGCCATAATCACCCCAGCTATACTGATGCGTGGCTGAGTAGATGCCGATCGGGAATGCGATGACCCAAGTAAAGATAATCGTTGTAAACGACACCAGGATGGTGAGCCACAACCTGTCGCCGACAACATCGCTGACCGGCAATTGATATTCGAACGAATAGCCGAAATCCCCCTGTACGAAGCCCCATAGCCAGGAGAAGTAGCGCTCCAAAACAGGCTTGTCGAAACCATATTCCTTGCGCAGGAAGTCGATATGCGCCTGATCAACGGATTCGCCTTGCGCCTTCAACTCGGAAATATAGCTTTCCAGGTAGTCACCCGGCGGCAATTCAATGATGGCAAAGATGAACGCCGACGCCATCAACAGCGTCGGGATCATGATAACTATGCGCCTGAGAATATAGACAAGCACCCTGGTCTACCCCCCTTTGCTTTCATCAAGCCAGAAGGTGTCCATATTGTATATGCCGAAATAGGCGCCCGGATTGTAGTTGAAGAACCCTTTTTCAGGCAGATTTTGCAGTTTTGATGTCGCGACAATCGGCTGGAACGTGGTGTTGACGATACCGATGGTAAACATCTGGTCGGCGTGCATCTTCAGCATTTCATGCCAGATTTGCTCGCGTTCGTTGGGGTCGGTGGAGTTGAACCACTTCTTGTAGAGTTCCAGCAAGTTTTTGACATCGTCCATTTCAGGCGGGTGGCCAACTTTGCCGCTCGATTCATAGTGCTGGCCCCATTGCGCCCACTGCAAATGCTCCATATCGGTTGGCGCCAGTTCTTTCGGCGTCATCTGGGCTGTGGGAATGGCGTTATCGAGCCCCTGGAACACGGACATGATGGTATCGCCGGATCGCACGCGCTTGCGGAACACATCGCGCTGGGTTGCGCGGGTGAACAGCTTTATGCCGGCCTTCTCCCAGCTTTCACGGATAAGCTCCAAAACATCACTTTCTTCAGTGCTTTCACCGGCTGTTTCGACAATTATTTCCGCGACACGGCCATCGGGCAAAAGCCGGATGCCATCTGAGTTGCGCTTGTCGAGGCCAGCTTCATCAAGAAGTTTGTTGGCCAGTTTCAGGTCGTACTGAATCCACGAGGTTTGATATTCGTCCTTGAACAGCGGGCTGTTGGCCAGAACCGTGTTGTTGCTGGGTTTGGCAAGCCCATAATAAACCGCCTGGTTGATTTCATCGCGATTGATCGCCAGCGACAATGCGCGTCTTACCCGCACGTCGCGGAAGAGATTGCGCCAGGTCTCGTCCTTGGCAATTAAGTTAGGATAAAGCGCAATCTGGGCGCCTTTTGCGGTTTCCCATAGGTGGACCTTGAAATTGTATTTTTCCGCGTTGGCGCGCAGGAAGGTGTAGTTATCAAAGCGCAAGTAGCGGGCCTGCAGGTCGGATTCGCCGGTGCCGGTTTTCGACGGGATCAAAGATGTTGAACCAAGTCCAATGACAACGTCATCAATATAAGGCAGTTGCTGGCCCTTGCTGTCGACGCGATGGAAAAACGCATTGCGTGTAAAGATGAACTGGTCCGCTGGCGGTTTGGTTGAATTGCGCCAGGGCTGCAATGTCGGCAGGTTTGGATTTTCCGGGCGGTACTGGCGGCCAAGGCGGCGGTGCATGGAGGCCCAATTGCGCTGCTTGTATTTTTTCACTTCCTCTGCAAGTTCGTCCGCTGGGCGGTACTTCTCATGGAATTGCTTCATATAGTGCGCGGCAATATAAACATAGAGCGGGCGCGCTGCTGCTATTGCTGAGAGGAATGTGGGGTTTGGTGTCGAGAAGGTGTAGCGCACTGTATGTGTGTCAATGACTTCAAACTTTGGCTGTTCACCATTGACAAGCAATTCGCGGGGAACGCCGCCGGGAGCCAGTTGATCGTTATTGGCAAGGTCTTCCCACCAATAGCGGAAATCTTCTGAGGTGAACGGGTGGCCATCTGACCATTTGTGTCCGGGCCGGATGTGGAACGTGAAGATACGGCCTTCTTCAACATCCACGGCCTTCAGAATATCAGGCTTCAAGTTCAAGTCCTGATCATAGCGCACAAGCCGCGCATAGCCGTAAACGGTCATCATGCGGATGTCTTTTTGCTTGCCGAGCAAGGTGCGGATGCGCCCGCCATGGCGGCCAACTTCCTTGCCAATCGCCTTTAGATCGACAACCAGCGGTTCGGAAGGAAGCCGCTCGCTGACAGGCGGTAGTTCACCGGCCTTAACGGCTGCTTCAAGGCTTGGCGTTTCTACGGGTTCAGCTGCCAGCGCAATGGGTGTCAAAATAAACGATAAAAACAATGCGAATAAAATGCGGGTCATGCGTGTAACTCCCCAGCTTGAGTTTTTGAATTGACAAGCACCGTGTGTTCTTCACCCAGTTCCAGGTGGATCATCTCCGGTGCATCTTCAGATGCGTTGAATTTTGGTCCCCACACTTGCGTGTTCGATGCTCCGCCCGCATTGATGGCGTCGAAATCGAGCGGGCGCGACAGATCGGGGTAGGGAACCGCTTTCAGCAAGGCGCGGGTGTAGGGGTGGACGGGATCGCGGAACAGCACTTCGCGCGGCGCCACCTCAACAAGCTTACCGCGGCACATCACGGCAATGCGGTCGGCGATATAATCGACAACCGCAAGATTGTGAGAAATAAACAGGTATGTAAGTCCAAGGTCTTTTTGCAGATCTTGAAGAAGGTTCAAAATCTGCGCCTGAACCGAAACATCAAGGGCCGATACAGGTTCGTCGCAAATCAGCAAATCGGGTTTAAGAGCAAGCGCGCGGGCGATGCCTATGCGCTGGCGCTGTCCGCCTGAGAATGAGTGGGGGTAACGGTTCAAAAATCGCGGGTCGAGACCAACAACGCGCATCAACTCGGTAACTGTTTCCAGCCGCTCAGCTTCATTCCCAATGCCATGGATGACAAGCGGTTCGCGCAAGATATTGAGAACGGTCATGCGCGGCGATAATGAAGAGAAAGGGTCCTGAAACACCATCTGGATACGTGGGCGGAAGGCTTGCAACACATCTCCTTGCAGCGCCAGAACATCAACTGGCCCTGAACCATTGTCGAACGTAACTTCGCCCTCGTCCGGGGTAACCGCGCGCATGATCATTTTAGACACGGTGGTTTTGCCGCACCCACTTTCGCCAACCAGGCCAAGGCACTCACCTGGTCTGATGGCGAAGCTCACATCATCAACGGCAACCACCTTATTTTCTGTGTTGTCGCGGAAAAACCCGCCTTTGCGCGTGGTAAACGCCTTGCGCAAATGGGAGATGGAAAGAAGCGGTTCTTCGTGGCCGGCGACAATTTCCTTGCGGCCAAGGGCGGGGCCGATTTCGTAGGCCACGTCGCGCAACGATACCAGCCTCTCACCTGGCTTCATGTCGAAATGCGGCACCGCGTGCAATAGCGCCTGCAGATAGGGGTGCTTGGAGTCGTTGAAGATTTTCTCGACGGGCCCGGCCTCCATAACCTCGCCGTGGTAGACCACAACCACTTCATCGGCCATGTTAGCAACCACACCCAGATCGTGGGTGATGAGCAGCACCGCCATGTTGAGCTTTTCCTGAAGCTCCTTGAGCTGGTTCAGAACCTGCGCCTGAACGGTAACGTCCAGAGCGGTGGTGGGCTCATCGGCAATCAGAAGCGCAGGGCGGCAAATCAGCGCCATGGCGATCATTGCCCGCTGGCGAAGCCCTCCTGAAAGCTCAAACGGATACATATCATAGGCGCGATGCGGGTCGGGAAATCCAACGAGGTCGAGCATTTCCTCGGTTGTGCCGCGCGCTTCACCCTTTTCAACTGTGTGGTGAAGGGTCAATGCCTCTTCGATTTGGTTGCCAATTGTGTGAAGCGGTGACAGCGACGTCATCGGTTCCTGAAAGATCATCGAGATGCGCGCACCACGCAACTCACGCATGTCTTCGCCATCGCGATCCAGGGATGCGATGTCGATGGGCGTGCCGTCACCTTGCGGGTCGTTGAACATTATCTTCCCGCCGACGATTGAGGCCGGTTTTGGAAGAATGCCCAAGATGGCCTGGGCGGTTACAGATTTTCCCGACCCGGACTCGCCAACGAGCGCCACAATGGAGCCTGGACGAATGCGGAAACTGATGCCGCGGACAACCTCCATAAGGTTGCCCTGCAACGTGAATGCGACGCGCAGGTCTTCAACGCGTATAAGATCCTTCCCTGAGGTCATCTAAACCCAGCCAATGGCCCCCAAACGTGAGTGTCTCACTCTGCGCCCTCCCGGTGTTTTCTTGTTTGTTCTAAGTATTCATAAGATGTCGTTGGTTTTGGTGCAATCAGCTTTGCCATACTTCGAAAATTTTTTTACAAAACTACCACCGTATTATTATTCTTGTATTGCTGCGTCCATTGGCACGGATAAGACTAAACAGCCTGGCCGCGTTGCGCGGGTGTAACCGAACGCAGCCATGGGATGCCGGCCTGCCCAGGCGGCTGACATAGTTGGTGCCGTGGATTGCATATCCCCGGTGGAAGAAAACCGAGTATGGCATCGGCGAATAGTCATACTTGGTGGAATAGTGCATCCGCTTCAACCATTTCGGCCTGTAAGTGCCTGTTGGGGTGCGGTACCCGCGCCTGCCGGTGGAAACGCGCCAGGAATGCATAAGGCGCCCGTCGCGGTAAACTTTCATGGTTTTTGCGGATAAATCGACCTTGGCGGTTATGCGCGCTGCCTCGCTTCGTTCGGCTGGCGCAACAAGCGCCAGGCCTGCAAATGCGAGAATGCATAAAACCTTGCGAAACACTGGACACGATACAAACATGGCGGAACCTCCCGTTTGCGCCAGTTGACAATTTTTCCGCCACTCTCACCTTTCACTATTGCAAAGTTGAAGACATCAGGCAAACCGTAGAAAGCAATCAAACAGTCGTAATTTTAAAATGCGCCCGATTTACACAATTAATCGCCGTAGGTTGGTCAATAAATTGCTTTCACCGCTATGCAGAAAATATCTTTATATTGACACAAAAACATATTTAGACTTTCTCCTGAAAAGAACAATTACAAATCCGTGCCGCCAGAGTGGTATTGTTTACCGGCGGCACTCAGGGGAGTGAGCGCCAAATGACGAGCCATTTTGTGTTTCGTTTGAAATCTCTTGCTTTGTTTTCCGTTTTTGCATTCTGTCTAGCCGCTTACGGCATCATTGGGCCTGGAAGCGTACATGCTCAGGACGATACTGCCAACGCAGAGACGGCCGAAGACAAGGACGATGTGGGTTGGCCGCGTGAGTTTAAAACAGAGGTTGGCACGATAACGGTCTACCAGCCGCAGTTCGATGAACTGAACGGCCCCGATCTGAAAGGCCGGGCCGCGTTCAGCATCGTTGAAAAGGAAGATGGTGAGCCGGAATTTGGCGCCCTCTTTTTCAACGCCCGGGTAGAAGCCAACAATGAAGAGCGGCTGGCCTATATCGATGATGTTAAGATAACTGATGTGGCGCTGCCTGAAGCTGAAGATGAAAAGGTGAGCGCCGTAACAAAGGCCATTCAGGAAAACACCGCAAAGGGCGCTGCCACAATATCGCTCGACCGGCTTGCAGTGGCGCTGCGTGATGCAGAAACCGAACGGAAAGAGGCTGAAAACCTAAAAAATGATGCTCCGAAAATCATCATTAAGAGTGTGCCAGCGGTGCTTTTATACGTAGACGGCAAGCCCAAAATGTCTGCCATTGAAGGCACCAGCGCCCTGGCCATGGAAAATTCACCGTTTCCCATCGTGCTCGACCCCAAGACGAAAAAATATTACCTGAACGGCGGGGCGATCTGGTACGAAGCTGCCGACATCAAGGGGCCCTGGAAGTACACCGAAAAGGTGCCCCAGGAAATCAGCGCGCTTATCAAGCTCACCGATGAGCAGAAGAAAGATCTCAAAGAACTTATCGGCTCAGAAGAAGACGACGACCGCATCCCGGAAATCGTCTACACCGATGTGCCATCCGAGCTGGTGATTATCGATGGCAAGCCATCCTTCACTCCGCTTGTTGGTGCTGATCTTCTCTATGTTGAGAATTCGGAAACCTCCATCTTTCTCGATCCGGCGGCCAAGAAATACTACATGCTGCTTTCTGGCCGCTGGTATGAAAACAGCGAAATGAAAGAAGATGGCTGGGCGTATGTGCCGTCAACGGACTTGCCGGAAAGCTTTGCCGCCATTCCTGAAGACTCTGATCGCGGCGCGGTGCTGAGTTCGGTCGCCGGTACAGAACAGGCCGAAGAAGCAATCGCCGAGGCAAGCATTCCGCAAGTTACCGCCATCAGCCGCAAGGAAGCGAAAACAGAAGTCAAATATGATGGCGAGCCGAAGTTTGAGCCGATTAAGGGCACAAAGATGCAATATGCGGTCAATACCGCAGCAACGGTGCTTCTCATCGATGGGCGCTATTATGTGGTTGATCAGGGCGTTTGGTTCGTCGGCGACACCCCCACCGGGCCCTGGCAGGTTGCCGATGAAGTGCCTTCCGAAGTGGAAGAAATCCCGGCCGACAATCCCGCCTACAATGTGAAATATGTGAAGGTGTATGACTCAACACCCGAGTATGTCTATGTGGGCTATACGCCGGGTTATGTAGGCTCATACATTTATGGCGGCACGCTGGTATACGGCACCGGCTATTTCTACCGCTCATGGTGGGGTCCGTACTATTATCCGCGCCCGCTCACCTGGTGCCTGGGCGCATTCTTCAGGCCGTGGTATGGCTGGGGTTACTCGCTTGGGTGGGGCCGCTTCCACTTTCATGCTGGCTTTGGACTGGGTTATGCCTGGCACCGGCACCGCCGCGTTGGGTGGTACGGGCCTGGTGGCTACTACTCCCATCGCTATAACCGCTATAGGGCAAAGCATCACCGCGCAGCCCACTACCGGCACCGCAACAATATTTACCGCCGTCCGGCAAACCAAAGGCGCAACCAGTTCAAGCGCGACCGGCCCGGGCGTGACAATCTTCGCCGTGATTTCAAGAACGCGAAGGCCCGGCCCAACAATGTCTTTACCGACCGCAAGGGCAATGTTTACCGCAAGACCAAGGATGGTTGGCAAAAGCGTGACGGCAAGCAATGGAAGAACACCAAGCTAGACCGGGTTGCGCGGCCTGGCACGGGTGATCGCAGGCCTGGAAATCTGGATAAATCCAAGCGTCCCGCAGCCGGTGACAAGGCCAAACGTCCTGCAGCCGGTGATAAGGCGAAACGCCCGGCAACAAGGGACAAGGCCAAAAAACCTGCAGCAAAAAAACCTGCAGCCAAACCGGCCAAGAAACCAGCGGCCAAACCGGCTCAAAAGAAAAAGCCGGCAACCAAGAAGGCTGCAAAGCCAAAGGCGAAGCCACAAAAGAAACAGGCAGCACGGCCCAAAAAGACAAAACAGGCCGCCCGCCAGCCGCAGCGCAAAAAGAGCTCATCACGCAAGAGTTCCCATAGCCTGCAGCGGCAAAGCCATTCCCGCAGCCGGGGCTCGCAACGTTCACGCAGCCATTCTGCACGGCGCAGGCCAAGCAGCGGAGGACGCCGTGGCGGTGGTGGGCGCCGTGGTGGCGGAGGACGCAGGCGCTGATAAGCATCTGGGCACTTGAGAACCCGGCTATTGAAATAATTCATGGCCGGGTTTTCTATTTCTGAATGCTAGTTGTTTTCGCTTTTTGAGGCACCGGCAAGGATGGCCATGCCCCACACACCAACAAAGAAAAACACGAGATAAAGCAGGATTTCAGTGACGAAAGAACCCGCCGCATAAGTGGCATGGGCGCCAAGGAAGTAGCGCGCAAGTTCGCCCAGTTCCTTGTGAAAACCTATAAAGTAGTGAAGAACCGCGAGTACGATGGCGGTGATGACCATTGCAAGTCCGAGATTTCGCAGCATGTTGTTCCCAGCGCCGTCGTTTTGGGCATAATAAACCTGATTTCGTTGTTTTGGCCATGGGCGCTGTGTGGAGACCAAATATGGCCTTGCAACTTGCAAAGAGGCATAAACGGGTGATTGAGTACACATTTCAAATGCTGGGCGAAAATATCGCCTCAATTGCGGTCATCAGCTTTTTTGCCGGTGTGGTTATTGGCGGCGGAATTGTCTGGTTGTTGAAAAGATAGGCGCACGAACCTATGGCGCGGTTCATATCCGACTATAGCAGGGAACCGGAAGGTTCAACAGAAGATGGGCGTTTCAGCGGGCCCGCATTCGAGCGGAACCATCGGCCGATTTTTGAGGTTTTAGGACGAGTTCTTGATGGCCGGTCCGGCGATGTGCTGGAAATCGGCAGCGGGCCAGGTCAGCATATCTCGCTGTTTGCCAAATGGCTCCCAGACAGCACGTTCTGGCCAAGCGACCCGATGCCGGCCCACCGCAAGAGCGTTTCGGCCTGGTGCGCCCAACACCGGGTTGAAAATGTCATGGAACCGTTGGAACTGGATGCGGCGGCTCAAGATTGGGAGTTGGATGAGCCGGGAAGAGCGCCTGGCTGCAAGTTCCGTATCATTCTCTGCATCAATGTTTTTCACATTGCGCCCTGGGAAGTGGCGTGCGGTGTGTTGCGTGGGGCAGGGCAGTATCTCGCAGAAGACGGTGCGCTTCTGGTCTATGGGCCGTTCTCAATTGATGGGGAACATGTTTCGGAGAGCAACGCCAAGTTTGATATTTCCCTGGGTTCAAGCGATCCCCAATGGGGTGTGCGCGACAGCGCGGATGTTGAGAAAGAAGCTAGAACGCACGGTCTTGTGATCGACGAAATCGTCAAAATGCCTTCGAACAACTTCATTCTTGTCATTAAACGGGGCTAGACTGTTATCATCGCTGTAAATAGCGGGTATGCGGTCATGGCTGTTGTGCGGACAATTTTGGCCTTCATGATTCTTGCTTTCGTGATGGCTCCTCCATCGGATGCAAAGCCCAGCCGGTGCCTGGCGATCGCTGAGAACAATCCCGGTATCACCTATGTGAGTTTGCGACAGGCAGCGCTGGCGGAAGACGAGGTGAAACTCACGTTCGTCGGCCACTCCACATATCTCATCGAAACGCCGCAAGGGGTAACCATCGCAACTGACTATGCCGGTTATGCCGGCCCTGGCGTTGTGCCCAAAGTGGTGACCATGAACCATGCCCATGAGACCCACTACACCGACTTTCCCGACAGCCGCATCGAACATGTTCTGCGTGGCTGGGACCCGAAAGGCGGGGCGGCCAATCACGATGTTGAGGTGGATGATGTGCATATCCGCAATGTACCGACCGATATCCGCACCTGGGCGGGGACGCCGGAAGTTTTTGGAAATTCAATTTTTATATTTGAGGTTGCTGGCCTGTGCATTGGCCATCTCGGGCATTTGCACCACATCCCCACGCCCCAGCACTACGGCATCATCGGCATTCTGGATGTGGTCATGGTTCCGGTCGATGGTACCTTCACGCTCAAGCATGACAGCATGGCCGAAGTGCTGAAGACTTTGCGGGCGCGATTGATTTTGCCAATGCATTTTTTTGGCACCGGAACGCTGGCATCGTTCCTGGACGCACTTGGCGGGGTTTTCGAGATTAAAACCCATGATGGCCCGACAATCACCATTTCCGACAAGACCCTTCCCAAGAAACCCACAGTGATGGTTCTTCCAGGCTTTTAACCTGCTGACAGAAACCATGCCCGCATGCCACCATGCCGTTTGCAACATTGGAATATGCGGGGGAAATAATGAGCGGTTACATACTGGCAATCGATCAGGGCACCACGTCTTCGCGGGCAATCATATTTGATAGGGAGATGAAGATTAAAGCAGTGAGCCAGCAGGAGTTTGCCCAGCATTTTCCCCATTCAGGTTGGGTTGAACATGACCTGGAAGATATCTGGAACACCGTTGTTACAACTTGCCGCGCGGCGATGGATAAGGCCGGGGCGCACGCATCAGATATTGCCGCGATTGGCATCACCAACCAACGCGAGACAACCGCCGTTTGGGACCGTGACACCGGCGCGCCCATTCACCGGGCAATCGTGTGGCAGGACAGGCGCACCGCTGATATCTGTGCTGAGTTGAAGAGATGCGGCAAAGAAGCAGAAGTGAGCGCGCGCACCGGGCTCTTGCTCGATCCTTACTTCACCGGAACCAAGCTTTCCTGGCTTCTCGACAATGTGGAAGGCGCACGCCAGAAGGCAACGAGCGGCAAGCTGTTATTCGGCACCATTGATACGTTCTTGCTGTGGCGGCTGACGGGTGGTGCGGTTCATGCAAGCGATGCAACCAATGCCAGCCGCACGCTTTTGTACGATATCCATGATGGCGGCTGGTCGCCGGAACTGCTCGATCTTTTCAATGTGCCCACGGAAGTTCTGCCCGAAGTGCGCGACTGCGCGGCTGAATATGGCGCCACCGTGGAGAGCCTTTTCGGCGGCGCCATCAAAATTGCCGGTATTGCCGGTGACCAACAGGCGGCAACTGTCGGCCAGGCCTGTTTTTCTCCGGGCATGATGAAGTCGACATATGGCACCGGATGTTTTGCCCTGCTCAATACGGGGAATGAGGCGATTGCGTCCAAGAACAGGTTGCTGACGACGGTTGCCTATCAGTTTGATGGCAAGCCAACTTACGCCCTTGAGGGTTCCATTTTTATTGCCGGGGCAGCCGTGCAATGGCTGCGCGACGGGCTGGGAGTTATCGGCCATGCAGCACAATCCGGCGAATTGGCTGCTGATGCTGATGAAAACCACCATGTTTATCTGGTGCCTGCATTCACCGGCCTTGGGGCACCTTATTGGGATGCAGAATGCCGCGGCGCCATGTTTGGCCTCACGCGCAATTCCGGCCCGGCGGAGTTTTCCCGCGCTGCCCTTGAGGCGGTGTGTTACCAGACCCGCGATTTGCTGGAGGCAATGCACCGGGACTGGGGCGGGGCGAGCGATACGGTTTTGAGGGTGGATGGCGGCATGGTTGCCTCAGACTGGCTGATGCAGCGGCTGGCAGACATTCTCCATGCACCGGTGGACAGGCCCGAAATTCTCGAAACAACCGCCCTGGGCGCAGCCTATCTCGCAGGTCTGCAGGCGGGACTTTTGCCGAAACCGGAAGAGTTTGCTGCCCAATGGGGGCGCGAGAGACGCTTTGCACCTGTAATGGACGGTGATGAGCGCGAGCGCAAATATGCCGGCTGGAAAGATGCGGTGCGGCGCACGTTGTCAGCGCCCACTTCCTAACACCATGCTACGATTTGCGCCGGGATGAGGAACCCTTGGCGCTTTTTGAACTGGATGGCGAATCCCAGTTTTTCACAAGCTGGGTGACGGCGGCAATGAGCGGAAACAGCATCTTGGGCGCCAGCGCCTCCATCGGGTTTTTCATGAGGTTTGAAATCGTTGACCGCATGCCCATGATTTCATCGCGCACCAGACGCAGTTCATTGTGTACTGCCTTTGCCTCTGCCTCTATATCGGCAAGCGCCATCTCACGAACTTCTTCTACAACTTTGGCTTCCGGCCCCGGCGCAAGACGCTGGGCGATTGAAACGAACACAACCGCAATCACCAAATTGCCAAGCGCAACGTAAAGCGCTGCCAATGCCTTGCCCTGGCTCACTTCGAGCGCGAAAAACACTGCCAGGTTCAACATGCCCATACCGAACAGTCCGGCCAGCGCTCCAAGCGCGCCAAGAATTATCTTGTGCGTGAAAACCCGAAGTTTCAGTTCACCGAGCATACGCTCCGATGTCCACAAAACTTTGAGATGGCGTACAAACACTTCCATGACGAGTACTCCTGTTACTTTGAAATACGCCCGATAACGATGCCCAAGGCAAATGCTGCGGCGATGGCCAGTACCGGGTGATTTTTCAGGCCTTCCTCAGCGGCTTCCGCAAAACCTTCAACACTGGATTCCAGCTCCCGGACATATTCTTCCATTTGCGCCTCCCACTCTGCCGGCTCTTCCTCCGGCTCTGGTGGGGCTGGTTCATCCGGTGGTTCCGGTTCTTTCTTTCCCTTGGGTGCTTGTTGTGCTTTTGAGCGCGCGCGGGAGAGTTCTTCTGCCTCGCGTTTTAGTTCAGCTATCTGCTTTGCAAGGTCGTCTTCAGCCGCCATCCCAGCCCTTCCTTTCGCTCACATTTTACGCTTTGTCTTTTTCCAAATGCAGTTTGCCATCCTCCGATAGCAAAACCGCAATCCATCGCAGCTTCGGAATATGTGCGCACAAAATCATGAAGACCACCGTGAGCGGCACACTCATGAGCATGCCGGTGATGCCCCACAAAATGCCCCAGAACGCCAGCGCCATGAGCACAACAAGTGAGCTCAGGTTTAACACTTTGCCCATGAAAATGGGTTCGATAATGTTGCCAATCGTAAATTGGGTTGCCGTCAGCAAAACCGCGATGATGAGGAACGGCCCGAAAGAATCGAACTGCACAAGCGCCAGCACCGCTGGAAAAACGACGCCGACAATCGAGCCGATGGTGGGGATATAATTTAGCAGGAAAATCAGGAGCGCCCATGTTTCGGCGAAATCAACACCGACCAGCTTGAGGATTGTGTAGCTTATCAACCCGGTGAACATGCTCACGATGGTCTTGATAAGCAGATATTTTCGGGTGCTTCGCGATGCAGCCTTCAGCATATGCGAAACATCTTGATGGTCTTTTTCGTTTGGAAAAAGAACCGCGATTTTCTTCACGAACTGCCCTCTGGAGGCGAGTATGAACGCGGCATAAAGGCCGGTCATGATCATGTCGGCCAGAATGGAGCCGGTTCTGCTGGCGATAGCTGTGATGCTTGAGGAAAGGTCTAGCTCGGCAACGCGCTGCTTGACCTGGGATGCGATATCCGCGTTCAGCCATTCAGCAAGATTGCCGATTATCACCTCAAACCGCTTCACGTAGCGCGGCCAGGCCGTTTGGACATCGTTTGCCTGGCCTGCGAGGATTTGCGCGATCAGATAAAGCCCGAATATGAACAGGCTGATAGAGATCACCATCGCCATCCATTTGCGCAGGCGAAAGCCCGCAATCTCAACTCTGGTGAGCGCATCTGCCGATGCGGTGAGAAACACCGCAAACAAGATGGCAAGCGTGAAGGGCCGGAAAATTGCCTGGCCATAATAGAGCGCCGCAATAACCCCGGCGATGGTCACCACATAGGGTACCGGGTTTATGGCAAACCGAGAAGGTTCCGGTTGCACACTCATTTGCATTCCTTGGCGTAGCTGCAGTTTGCCATGTGGAGCTCCCAGCCAGTGTTTGCCCCTGCCAGGCGAGGGACCTTTCCCATGAAAGTTAAGCACAAAAGCTCAAGGCAGATACATGCCTAATTTCGACCTCCGATGCGGATGGCTCATTCACCGGATGTGAAGGCGTCGAATGCTGCGAGCGCTTCTGCGCCGTATATCATTGATGGCCCGCCACCCATGTAAACGCACACGCCAATTGTCTCCAGAACCTCTTCGCGCGTTGCCCCATGTCGGGCTGCCGCCTTGGAATGGTAAGCGAGACAACCGTCGCACTTGGCTGTAATGCCAATGGCAAGGGCAAGCAGCTCCTTGGTTTTGATATCAAGCGCGCCCGGCGCAGTTGCCGACCTTGCCAGTTGGGCAAATCCTCGTGCTGTATCGGGCACCCCCTTGCGCACAGCGGCCATTCTCTTGTCCGTCTGGTGGACGAATTCATCCCAGTTTTCAACCGACATCGCTTAGCCTCCAACAAATTGCGAAAAAGAAATCACCCACAACGCTATCGGTGTGGGGGTGTTCGGCCAAGCCCTACGGTTGGCGTAAGCGGTTGGTCGAATGGGGTATCGAATATGGCGGGGGCTTGGTTTAGCCTAATGGGGTTGACTCAGGCAGTGAGCTGTCCCTGCGTGCGAAACGGCTTAAATCCCAAACACCGGCTGCAGCACCCGCCCGATAATCGATTTGTAGCGCATGGGCGCTTCGCTTGCGATGACGCAGATGCAGTCGCGGTCCGGTTCAACAATTGGCTTGTGATCAGCTTCCGGGTCGAGATCGGCAATATCGCCGGGCTCAAAACGGCCAAAGCAATCGGTGTAGGCCCCTTCCAGAACCAACGTGAGTTCCGCCCCGCCATGGCCGTGATCGGGCATCGCCTTGCCGGCTGCTATGCGCAACAGGCGCAACTTGCCTGAGGCTGCATCAGAAACCGGTAACTCGTGGACTGATACGCCAGGGGCGATTGCAGCCCAGTTGATTTGATCCAGTGGTGCGTCGAGATAACGTGCAAGCACCCTTGGAAGCGCAGAGTTCCGCGCATGATTTGGCAATGACCGCCCATGGTGGAAGATGGCGTCGGGCAGTGGCTCGTCCAAAAGGTCTACCAGATTTCCCGCGGCACCATCATCTACGGCTTCATCAGCGCCCCCTTCCAGAAGCGCTGCGCCAATCAGTTCGGCATCGTTAACGGCGCGGCGACACGCAGAACACATTGCAATATGCGAGGCAGCAACGACACACAGGGCCTCATCGAGCGTTCCGGCGGCGTAGGCCATAATGGTTGCATCATCAAGGTGATGGGCCAGCCCATTGCCACCAGAAGCACCGTTGCGGTGTGCCTCAATCGTCTTGTTCATTTCTTGCATCCGTTCACCACTTTCATCACCCGGCTTCTGCAATCTCTATCCCTTAATGGCGCTGATTGCAGAACACTCTTGCCCCAATGACCATGCGTCTCGTCAGTCGATACGTTTCTTCAGGCAATCCTTGTATTTCTTCCAATTGGCCTCAGCTGCAGCGGTATGACTGTTCCTGGCTGCGGCATTAGCCTGGGCTTTGTACAAGGCGCACTGGTTCAGCCGGTCATTGCCGTCTGCAAAAGCGCTGTTTCGCGTCGAAAATCCGGTTACTATTGTTCCCGCAAGCAAAAAAGCGATACTCAGCAGCAACCGATTCATGACAAACCTTTCGACGCCTGCTTCCAACGTTTAATTGTCAGGTTCAACGGGCCGAAGCATGAAGTGGATCATCGCTTGAATGGGGGCGAAGGTTCAGTTTCACATGGTGGAATGAGGGTTCAAAACCGGTTATAGGGAACCGTAATGTTAACGACGGAAAAAGAGGCAGATTTGCGCCATGGATGAGAAAAAACTTTACGCTTTGCGTGAGAAATATGCCGACACCAAAGGCGCAGATATTTTTGATGAAAAGTTCAAGCGGGTTGCTGACGTGCAGTTCAAGGAAGATGGCAGCCGCGTGCTTCCCTATGGCGGCATCCCAACCTTATTGGATGCTCCCTATAGCGATATGCTGGAGGGGCTTGAGGCAGCGCTTATCGGTGTTCCGATGGATTTGGGGGTGACCAACAGAAACGGTTCACGTTTTGGCCCGCGCGCTGTGAGGGCAATGGAACGGGTTGGGCCGTATAACCACTTTCTGGACGTGGTGCCCACATTTGAGATGAAATGCGCAGATGTCGGCGATGTGCCGTTCCGCAGTCGGTTTCATCTTGAAATGTGCCATCAGGATATCAGGGCCTTCTATGAAAAAGTGCGAAAAACCGGCGTTATTCCGGTGTCCGTTGGCGGCGATCATTCCATCACCTGGCCAATCCTTTCTGGCCTGACGGGCGGGGAGCCGGTTGGCTGTGTTCACATCGATGCCCATTCTGATACGGCAGGTGAATATGAACAGTGCCGCTTTCAGCATGGCGGGCCTTTCCGCTATGCGGTGCTGGATGGGGCGCTTGACCCTGAACGCACGATACAAATCGGCATTCGCGGCTCGGCGGAATATTTGTGGGAATTTGCTTACGATTCCGGAATGACGGTCATTCATGCGGAAAAGTTTGCTGAAATGGGCGTTGCCGCAGTGCTTGAAAAAGCCAAGCAGGTGATAGGCGATAAACCGTTTTACGTCAGCTTGGATGTGGATGCATTTGACCCGGCATTTGCCCCGGGCACCGGAACCCCGGAAGTTGGCGGGCTATACCCGCGCGAGGTCCTGTCACTTTTGCGCGGACTTTCAGGCATGCCGGTTATGGGTGGCGATGTGGTGGAGATCGCACCCCAATATGACGCTACCACCAACACCGTGCAGGTGGGCACGCAAATGCTGTTTGAAATTTTGAGCCTTGTTTGCCTCAGCCCACTGCGCGGCAAGGTCTGATTATAAGACGCTGCCCGCTATTTCCGGTCGGCCGTTTCCGGAGAGAAACACTTGACGAAGACAAATTCCGGATTCTTAGCGCTAACGGTAATGATCTGATTATCAACGGTGCGTGCGCGTCCATCGCCCTGGGGAGTGCGGTTTAACCGGTAGCTCAACGCTCGAGAAAAACCTTTGTTTTTACAGTAAAAATCAGCCACCGGTTTGCCGCACTTGGAGCCGGAACCATAGCAGGCCGCCAAGGGATCACCGATAAGGGTCGGCTTATAGAATGTGCGGGCCCGCGCTTCAGCAGGGGCGGGAATGCCCATCAAGATGACGGCAAGAATAGCTGTTGCAAATGCTGCGTTTTTCATAAGGAGTATCTACGCGTCGAATAACCATTCTTCAAGTAAAGCTTTTTACAACTTAAGTGTTTATCGAGGTTTGTTTAATCCGCCCGATACGAAAAGCGATGCTGCCTCTCATGCAGCTGCCTGCAGTCGGCTGACCATCTCGAGGCTGTCATGGCGAATGTGGTCTTTGGCCATTTCGGCGCGCAAAAACTCTTCGCTCAGCA
>JBPCVY010000141.1:0-4647 GCA_051010055.1 Hyphomicrobiales bacterium
AGCCGCTTTCACATGTTGATGTGCGAATTTTCGATAATAATGACCAGGAACTGGCTCCGGGCGCAGTTGGCGAAATCGTCATTCGCGGCCCTAACGTCATGAAGGGCTACCTTAATCTTCCAGGAGAAACCGCCCGTGCAATGCGTGGCGGCTGGTATCACACCGGCGATGCCGGCCAGATGGATGATGAGGGCTTTTTGTGGATTTCGGGCCGCAAAAAAGAAATGATCATATCTGGTGGGGAGAACATTTATCCGGTTGAAGTTGAAAATGTTCTGTCTCTGCATCCAGCCGTTGGCGAAGTGGCGGTCATTGGAATTCCGCACGAAAAATGGGGCGAAGCGGTGCATGCGGTAGTGGTTTTTGCTGATGGGGCTTCGTTGAGCGAGAGCGAGCTCATCTCATTTTGTAAAGAACGGCTTGCCGCCTACAAATGCCCTCGCAGCCTTACAATCAGGTCTGAGCGCCTTCCAATTTCCGGCGCAAACAAAATTCTCAAAAGCAAATTGCTGCAGGAATATCTGGAAGGTTAGCCAATGAATGAAAAGCTTACCGGGCAAGAATTCGGGCCGTGGAATCCAGGCATCGAATCCCAATTGCCGCGGGAGCTATTGACACTTTCAACCGTTTTCAATGAGGGCAATGTTACTATCAGCGCCGAGCGCGCCCATGAGTTGAGCGACTTTTGTGGACTTCCCGCTCACACGCTTGTCCCGTTCCGGCCTGAAAGGTTGATTGTTCACGAACTGCTGGTGCGGGTCATGGCGGATCTGGCCGTACCTGATGGTCGCAAATATGAAGACCTCGGCATCAACTTTCGCGCAATAGTTTCAATCATTCTTGAAGACTATATCACTCCATATACGGAAGAATTGTCAAACGCCCATACGTCCCTCCTGGAGCAAGTAGCCGTTTTTATCGATGCTGAGCTTTCCGCCGAACTGTTTGCCAAGTCAGAACCGGCAGAGCCGCCACCGGAGAAACGCCCGTTTCTGGAAAAAATTGGCATTCGCCGGCCAACCCAGGAACCACCCGAACGCAGTGAGACCGCCGAACGGCGGCTAACCCGCGTTCTTGCCGCGTGGAAAGAACGGGCAAACTCCGGCAATTCCCCGCTGGAGAGCGCATGCTGGCGCGCGCTCGTTAACATCATCACCGCCATTTCAGGGCGGCACGGCAAACTGGTTGGTGACAAAGAACTGATTTGCGAGCTTGCCATGACATTCACTGGCAATGACTATGGCAGCAAGGCAATGGGAGAGCGCATTCAACTGTACATTGAAAAGGCGGTGGAAGAAGAAGGCTACCGGTGGCTGCCAGCCCAGGAAAAACCGGTCGTGATGAACGTAAAGGGGGCATCAGCGGCGGGCAAAAGTACAACCCGCCCCCTTCAACGCATCCTGGCCGGCAAACTCGGTGTGCCGTGGGATGATTTTGCGCTCATCAGCCCGGACATCTGGCGCAAATTCCTGCTCGACTATGAGAGTTTGGGCACCGCGTACAAATATGCCGGCACGCTTACGGGCCATGAAGTTGAGATTATCGACAAGAAGCTTGATGCCTACATGGCAGAAAAAGCAACCAGCGGGCGCATGTCACATCTGTTGATTGACCGGTTCCGCTTCGACAGTTTTGTGCCGGAATCGGAAGGCGATGATGCAAGCAAGTTGCTCACGCGGTTTGGCGATTTGGTTTATCTGTTTTTCATGGTCACACCGCCGGAGGCCACCGTTGAACGCGCCTGGCACCGCGGCGTTGAGCTTGGCCGCTATAAAGCGGTTGAGGATCTTTTAGACCATAATGTTGAAGCCTACACGGGCATGCCGCAACTGTTCTTCACCTGGGCCCTGCGCACAAAGAAACGGGTTCATTACGAGTTTCTCGACAATAGTGTGCCCAAAGGGGAAACCCCGCGCACGGTTGCATTTGGCTGGAACGGTGAGATGACCATTCTCGACGTTAAATCCATGCTCGATATTGACCGGTTCAAGAAGATCAATATTTACGCAAACACGCCTAGCGAACTCTATGAGAAAACCGATCAGGCGCCGGAAAAGAACACCGGATTTCTGGAGGAATGCCGAAAGATGATCCCAAAGATCAATTTTGCGGAATTTGATACCGGTAAGATTTATGGCCGCATTGAAGGTGGTGAGTGGGCATGGCGGGATGAGGGTTTTCTACCCTCCCCGGACCTTGGCCGTGAAACGTGCGCGGGCCTTACCGCCCTTGATTGGAAAGAGGCACCGCTCACCGCAAACTCCCGTCCCGACCCGGAGCGCCTGGACCCAAAGCACGCGCAAACAATGGGCCGCTGGGGCCCTGCCGCAGGGAAATAAAGCGCGATTGTCGAAATGAAATCGCCGATTTCTGCTAAGCCATTGAAAAAAATGGTGGGCGTACAAGGATTCGAACCTTGGACCCGCTGATTAAGAGTCAAAAGCAGATACTTGGCTTCTTGCAGTTTTCGATTCGCAAATGAGATCTTTTACAAATAATAACAGTAAATTAATTGATATAGCACTCCTGGTTGTCAACCAGCACCAACTCGTATAATTTACACCACAATCTACGAACTGTGGTGTTTTTTAAGAGGACCCAATGGCACGACGAAAACTGTCGGATCGTGAGGCGATAACTGGGTGGCATTTACGAACATTTGATCCTAAGGGCAAACGTAAGGACTTCTACGACACACCGCTTGTATATCGCGCAAGTGGCAAAGGCAGGGGTCAATTTTTGTTCCGGTATTACGTCGCAGACGGTGATCGCAAAAGGTACAGAACGCTGACGATTGGCGGAAACCCTGGAATGACATTGAATGCCGCGCGAGCAAGGGCACTGGAACTACAGGACAAAGTTGCCGCCGGTGAAGATCCAGCCGTTGGTATCAGACAGACCGCTGCTGCGGTTAAAGAACGCAACTTCAAAAAGCTAGCTCGAATCTATCTTAACCGTCACGCTGACACGTTGCGGACTGGCAACGAAATCCGGCGCGCGTTTAAGGCTCGTGTTTTTCCTCATTTTGGTCACCGGAACCTCGATGAAATAACAAGACTAGAAGTCTCGGAGTTTCTTCACAGCATAGTGGCCGAAGGCAATCCGGTGTTGGCAAACCGCATCCTCGCTTACATACGGAAGATGTTCAATTGGTTAGTCGACAACGGACTGGCTGAACAAAACCCGGCACATAAAATTCCGCTACCAGGTGGAAGGGAGCAACCGCGTGACCGCATTTTGTCAAATGACGAGATTAATGCGATTTGGAAAAGTTGCGAAAACAGTTTCGGTGCGATTGTGAAGATTGCTCTTTTAACCGGCCAGCGACGAGGTTCGATTGCACATATGCGGTGGACAGACGTCGATTTCAAGAAGAGCAGTTGGACAGGGCCTGCAGTGAATATGAAACAAAAAAGGCCTCATGAACTACCACTTTCAACACAGGCGCTTGCCGTTCTAAGCGCCCTGCCCCGGTCTGGAGAATACGTCTTTGGAAAAACCGGTGCGCAACCTTACTCGGGGTTTTCCCGGGCACTAAAATACTTGCATGTCGCATCCGAAACGTTTGGCTGGTCACTTCATGACTGCCGTCGAACTTCAACGTCACTTATGGCCGAAATGGGTGTGGCCGACAACATCCTTCGCAAGATCCTCGACCATGCACCGCCAACAAATGACATGTTGGGCCGCGTCTATAATCGGCACAATTACAAAAATGAAGCCCGTGCGGCGCTGGATGCACTCGGTCTGAAGATTGATTCCATTGTTAACGGTGGAGGATCACGCGTGGTTACTCTTGAGTTTCTCGCCCCACGCAATCTCCTTGACGATCTCGACGCCGTTAGCCTTCATCCGGTCGTAGACCGGCTGGAATTGGGATAGGAAAAGGCGATGTGGTCGATGACACGGCCGTCGGTCTTAGCCATCTTGGGCACCAAATCACCGCTCCACCAGAAAGCCGGTTTCTTCGGATTGACGAAGATATTGAAGATCACGCTGTCGACCACGAACGCAGTATTCCAGATCGCCGTGAAGGTCTTATGCGCGGGATCGGTGAACTTCATACCCGCAGGAGGCGGGCCTGGGTCCGGGACCGGCTTCTTCTCGCCCAGGGCGCCGAGATGGTCAATGTACCAGTCGCGCGTGGCGTTGATGTCTTTCGCCAGCAGGTGGACGTGATTGTAACGGTGATGCGGCGGTGCGGTCAGGATGGGGGGCAGTTTCACGCCTGTTTCCGGGTCGTCCAAAAGGCCGGTGAAAATCTCGGCGAGTTCGCCGTCCGGCCCCTCGGCATACATGAAATGGCCCTGATCCCTGCCGATCGTGACGAGCTCGGTGTCCCATTTCACGCCCTGCTCCGAGAGCCACTTGAACTGGTTCGGCCCGTCGACGCCGCCCCAACCGATATGCCAGAGCGATGTGCCGGAATTAGCCGGAGGCCGTCTACCGACCTTATTGAGCAGGATGTATGACTGTTCGGTCAAGAGCGCATCGGAAACTCCACGGAACTGGACCGGCACGGCGCCGAAGAACTTCACGTAGTGTTCAATCGTCGCCTTGGGGTTGGTGACATTCAGGTGGACATGATGGAAGCTGGCGGCGGGCTCGGCTGCCGCTGCAACGGCGGGCAGTTTAACCGTACCGAGC
>JBPCVY010000142.1:0-22667 GCA_051010055.1 Hyphomicrobiales bacterium
ATCTGCATCATCGGCAATACGTTCGTTCTTTCGTCTCATCATTTGCTCCTGAGTTGGCAAAGATGAGCCAAAATCACTCCCTTAAGCAATCAGCTAAATCTGTCCATTAGGCGCTGACGCCACACAGTCTGCGGATATCAAAGTAAATTGGAACGTGAGTTTTTCGCCTTCCTTTTATCGTTACGATGATGGCGACTTAGAACGCATTGCTGAAGTTTTGAAGGAAGAAGGTGTCGATGCAGCTAAAGTTGGTGAGTTGGTTCAGGGTGCTGACATGTCGAGTTTTTTGGAGACGGCTCGCGAGGTATTGCGTCGTGAGCATGATGTGGAGGGAGTGATATGAGCGACTTGGCGCGGGAACGTTTTGATCGGTTGTTGTTTGAGGATGTGCGGGGAAGATTTCTGGATTATCTGACGCTGATCTGGACAGGATGCGCCGCGATTGTTTGGAAAGCGATGCGTATCACGATCCGTCAAATCAACATCATGGGAAGGCTTTGGCTTTGATGCCGAAGATCTTGGCTGAGATTGGCCATCGTAGTGGTCAGGCTGAAGTTGCTGATCTGGATAGCGCATTTCACAAGGGTCTGAACTTCGACACGGTTGCGCAAGCTGAGTTAGATCGTCTTGTTGCGGAGGGTCGCAATGATGAGGCTGCTGATTACAAGGCTGGTTTGCAGAGTTTGAAGGCTCAGCTGGCCAAGCAGGAGCGTGATGAGGCGAATGAGTTGGTTCGTGTAGAGGCGGCGATTGCGAAGGACCGTGATGCTTCTGAGGCTCATCGTGCGCGGCTTTCTGAGTTGGAGGCTGAACAGCGCCGCGCGCACAAGGTTGGTGATAGTGAGGCTTTACGGGCAGCAAATGTTGCCTGGGATGCTGAGCAGAAGGCTTGGCGTGATCTTGAGAAGTTTACGATGCCTGAAGTGAACCGTGTTGGTGATGTTGAGATTGATTTCCAAAAGGTTCGGGAGGGCTTTGGTGATGGCTAAGTCCAAAGTCTTGAAGGGTGCCTTTGATCGTCCTGCACCAGAAAAGTCTGAGCGTCAGAAGGCGAAGGAACTTTCTGAGGTTGCGGAAGCTCACGCCAAGGAGGCTCGCCAGCGTGACCCTGATGCTGACGTTGGCATTCGTGAGGTATTGGATTGCGAAGCCAAGGTTGCTGATTTTGCTGCCAAGCTGAAGGTGATTGACAATCGGTTGAAGGAGATTGCTGCTGAACGCGATGTTGTGAATGAGGCGCAAGCCAAGGCGCGGGTTGCCGTGATGCTTGGTGGTGATGGCGCGGAAGATGATTTGAATGACGCGCGGGCCAAGATTTCGACGTTGAACGCGGAGGAAAAGGAATTACAGGCAATATCCATTGATTTGCGGTCTGCCTACAACGTTCTGACTTCTGAGTTGCAGGATTTGAAGGTTGCATTTCAGAGGACGCGGAAGCGTGTTCTGAAGCCTGTCTTTGAAGATGCGATGGAGCAGCGGATTGCGCAAAGCTATGAGTTATTGGCGTGGTTAGCGCTTGCTGACGATACGTTGCACGGCATTCCAAAAGGGTCGCGTACGCCCGGGGTGATTGCAAGCAAGCATGTTGATCATAGGGAATTGCAAAAAGCGATTGATGCCATGCGCGATGAGATTGACGAGGCGTTTGGCTTCCGTTTGCCGGCGGAACAGGAAGCTTAGCGGAATGCCTGCGTTTTTTCGGCGCTTGTGACGCGATTTGGGCACATGAAAGGGCAATGCGATGCAACACTTGAACGATTTGATTTCTGCCCGGTTGGGCGCGCAAGGTTTTACCGGGTCCACGAATGAACCGCTTCTTCAGTGGTACAAGTTCAACGGCGCAACCTCTAATGATCTTGATACAGCCCGCAAGCAGTTCCTAACCTTGCAGGGGTTTAACGACCACACGACCGACGCACGGTTTCTATGGCTTCGGTCTATGGGCCTTCAGGGTCAGCATATGGACATGTGGAAGGACTACTGGACGGCCTTCCCTTCGGTGCCGTTGCCATGAAGAAATGTACTGAATGCAAGCATTGCCATGTGGGCCGAACCATGTCGCCGACGGACCAAGAAGACATAGTGTTGTGGTGCACGTGGTTGCCGCAATGGTTCCGGGTTTCAAAACGTCATTGGTGCGGGCAGTTTGATAGTTCACAATCTTAGTCTTTGACTTGTGTCCAAGGTTTCAGTCCAAATTTTGCCCGTTCCTCGTTTACGTGCGAAAGGCAAGCTCCCAGTGTTATACTCGCACTAAATGCCATTAAAGGGGGGTTCTTCCACCGCTCTGGTCGGTCTTTGTAGTAAGCGTCAATTGCTTCCACCAACATGCCAAGCTTCAAGTCCAAGTCTAGCAGACATCGTCTGACACCTCTGGCTTCCGCTTCACGCCAATTGACGCCCTTAATAATGACCAACTTTGCATCAGTATATCCCATGACGTAGCCAAGTTTCATGCTTGGGTTCAGTTCCTTCCATTGGCTGTAGTTGCCTGCGTACTGACCGTTTGCAGTGCCAACAAATACAAGCGCCGTTGCGACTGCCAGAATTGTGCGTTTTATTGCCTGCCCTCCCACTCTGCCAGCATAACGGTTCGTGTGCGGAATTTGCAAAGCGACAGTTTGTGTGCAGACTGTTGGTGGCTGCGCGGGTGTTGGCCGGCCCTGCGCACCCCTTGGCAGTCAAAGCTAACAAATCCTGCCAAAAGGTCTCGAATTAACAACTGGTATAGGCTGA
Organism: Hyphomicrobiales bacterium; assembly: GCA_051010055.1. Taxonomy (GTDB): domain Bacteria; phylum Pseudomonadota; class Alphaproteobacteria; order Rhizobiales; family CAJQND01; genus CAJQND01. Next base: position 2,737 of record JBPCVY010000142.1, read on the forward strand.
AATTGTCTCGTTGTTTTCGAAACGTTGGTTGAAACTAGTGCCCTTAATTCCCCGATGCTATAGCAATTGTGCCATGTAAAGGTCGGCGCCGCTTTTCAATATTGGTTATAGCAATTTTGGTACAGTTTTTTAGAAAGGCGCTATGTTCGTTTAAACTTCTGTTGTGGGCTGATTGATCAGCGGAGAATGCAAGATTGTTTTTTGCCGCATTTGATAACTTTAGAGCTTTCGAAGCGGAAAGAAACTGCGCCCGCCAATAAAAGTACAATTGATCCAAATGCGAACCTTCAGTTTTGACCATCTCTCTAAACGTAGACGCTTTGCAACTGGCGGAAAAACCGGCGAGATGAACAATATTATATATTTTGGTAGACTGAGCCTCGGCAGGCACAGCAAACAGAAAAATTGAGAAAAAGATAGCAACGACTATCCTAATATCATGAAACATACTGACCCCCCCTTCGCATCAATTACCGATGCGCCAATATCGCATTCACTCCACCTTAACAGCGCGCTGGTGGGCAATTTGATCGTCTTCTTGTTGTTGATTGCTAATAACTAAAGCAGGTCTGAAAGCGGCTGTCACGTAACAAACTTATGTCAACGGCCCATGGGTTGTACCGCTCGGCGATGGATTTCGTCAATTCTTGCAAAGTTGAACTGTCGTTGGCAGTTTATTGGCGCTGCGCGGGATCAGCCCCCTACGTGCGCCTCAGATGCGGTATTCATTCTCCTTCACTGATCCTTTGCCGGTCCCCATCGTTCGGTAGAGTTTCTCTTCAAATCATGCGCACACCATGACCTGTGTCATTGACCTGTCAAAACAGCATGAACAATCCCACATGGTCGTTGCAGTTGTAATGGCTGTAACGTGGTCCCTCCGGTACGCGTCCGCCGCAAATAGTACCGGAGGGGCGCCACCCGCAGAAGACGCTTGCACCCCTCCTGCAAGCTCCTTGATTAATCCGCCAGGGTTGTGACCGAAAATGGCACAAACTTGCGAAGCAGGCTTCTTACTATACAAATTCAGCAAAAAACTTCTCAGTTTGAGGCAGTTTTAGCCTTCTAAAACTGGTCCGCAGCTTGCAGTCGCAAATGTAGGCTTGCGGCGGGCTTTCCGCACAAGCTCAGTCCCGCTGGTGCGCATCCGCCGCATCTTGCGTACCGGCGGGCACCAATTGCCTGCCGGTCAAGCCTCATCCCCCTCACCGCAACGCCGGCAGGCAATTCACCTCTTCTTCTGACGCTCTTGCTCCTGCTCGACCTTCTCCCGCCAAGTCTCAAGCGCCATGACGCGCTCGACCAGCCCAGCAATCAGGCGGCGTTCTATTTCATCTCTATCTTCAGTCACTGGTCTTCTTTCTTGGGCAAACGAAAATTAGGCCCGGCAGCACACCTCAGCCCCTCAAACAAGAGTGCCGCCGGGGCGCATGGTCTTTTCCGGAGCGTTTTGCGGCGCTGGAGCCATGCGCTGGCCTGAGAGGGCTCAGGCTTGGCAGGTGATATAGAGACTCACTTTGGGAAATGCTTTCGAGTTTCTGACAGTCTCTTTTGAATGCTTGCCAAAACGCAGGGTTGACTGGCGATTGCAGTCGTAGCCTCTAACCTTCAAAAGAAAAGCCCGCCGTGAGGGGAACACGACGCTCATCCTCTGAGGGGCGGCATCGGAGCCGATGAAAGTTCTGCTGCACGGGGTTTGATGTTGGGCCTTGTGCGCTGCTGGCCGGACCCAGTTCCCATGCCATCGCTAGCACAACTGATCAAATAATCTGTTTGAAAAGCACAAACACTCTGACTTGAGAATTTTCCTAGATGCGTGGGATTTCATCCAAGCAAGTTTTCATTTCTAGTGTGTAATATGGATCTAAACCCGCTTCCTGATCCTCAATACATCCTTGGATTTGTTCGTGCAAAAATTCGCAACGATCGAGCACGACTTTTGCACCTCGCTTTCCAATCGGTGTCAACGAAGCTTCTTCCCATGCCATCGACAACGAAAGTAGTTGTTTGATCTCAGTTCGAAGTGATCGTAATGTGTCATAATCTAGAGTAGAAAAAATTACCATGTAGTGGAGCAGCGAAATCTCAGGCAGGGCACGCACAACCAAACCGCCTTCAAGTTCAGCGAACATGGCCACCTTTTGTTTGAACGATTGCAGACCCTCAAGGCAAAGTTTTTCGATCTTTTTCGCTTTTTTCATAGCCTAGTTTGGCTCCCCTCACAGGTGCGTACACGCTGCCTGTCGGCATAGCGGTTCGAGCGCGGAAAACTCGCACTCAACGCTTTGCCCATTCATTTGTCTCTAAGCTGCTACCCAAGAAATTAGCCAGACAGCGTATGGGACTACGCTTGCGGTCCCACACCATCCAGCAACGTTGACCAATCGACCGGTCCGAAAAAGATGCATTTTGAGTTGTGCTCTTTCTTGCTGTTCGGCGTCACCTCTGTACATTCGCTGTGCCAAGTAAACACTGTAGAGGCCGACCGCCAGAAAGATTATCGTACCGCCTATCGCCATATCCAATACAAAGTCCATTATGTTCCCCAAAGCATGACATTCACGCCTGCTGGCGCAAGCGTGTTCGTGATTATCGATAATGAGGGGCTATCGGCGGTTTATCCGCCTACGGAATTTGGGTTAAGTGAATTTACTTTTGAATTTCTGCCAACTTTTGAATACTTGCCAAATTTTGAATGTCTGCCAGACATTTATTTGCGTGCCAGAATACAGGCTTGGCTGGCGACCGCGGTTCCGGACTTCGTCATTTGAGTCGTATGCATTGCAGACCCAGCGCAGACCCAATAACTGCTTTGCCGAATTATAGGTCGGTAACGTTTGACTTGCCTGCCGATTTTATCTTTATATTTTAGGGGTTTATGGCGGAGAGGAAGGGATTCGAACCCTCGATACGCTTTTGACGTATACTCCCTTAGCAGGGGAGCGCCTTCAACCACTCGGCCACCTCTCCACCGCCGCTTATGGCTGGGATTTGAGAGGAGTTCAAGCGTATTTCTTTTCCGGTGGGAAAATTTGCTGGCCTTGTTAGCATCCATCTTGAAAGATGGCATCTTGTGAGCTGAGCAATTAGCACAAGAACAATCCCCTGGGAGGCGGAAATGACGCGCAGAATTGAGATTTCGGAAACGGGCGGCCCGGAAGTCATGAAAATGGTGGAGGGCGATGTTCCTGCGCCAGGTGCAGGCGAGGTGCAGATCCGCCATACGGCAATAGGGCTCAATTTCATCGATACTTATCATCGTACCGGGCTTTACCCGGTGCCGTTGCCATCAGGCTTGGGCCTTGAGGCAGCCGGCGTGGTTGAAGCTGTGGGCGAGGGGGTGTCCGGCATATCCACCGGCGACAGGTTGGCCTATGGCGCCGGGCCAATTGGGGCCTACTCCCAAGCCCGCAATATGCCGGCGAACAGGGTTTCGATGCTCCCAGACAATGTTTCAGATGAAGCCGCCGCCGCCATGATGCTTAAAGGCATGACTGTGCGCTATTTGTTGCAAGAAACCTATGAGGTGAAGCCGGGCGACACCATTTTGTTTCACGCAGCAGCTGGCGGGGTTGGGCTTATTGCCTGTCAGTGGGCGAAGGCGCTTGGGGCAACGGTTATTGGCACAACGGGCTCGGAAGAAAAGGCAAATCTTGCGCGCGAGAACGGCTGCGATCACATCATCAATTATCAGACCGAAAATGTTGCAGAGCGGGTGCGTGAAATCACCGGTGGGGCAGGGGTTCCGGTTGTTTATGACGGGGTTGGCGCAGCAACGGTTGACGCCTCGCTCGACAGCCTCGCCCCGCGTGGGCTTTTGGCAAGCTTTGGCAATGCTTCCGGCCCGGTGGTTGATTTTGATCTTGGGAAACTCTCCGCCAAGGGCTCGCTATACATTACCCGCCCGACTTTGATGACCTATGTGGCATCTGATGAGGCATTGCAGGCAAATGCGGCAGACCTGATGGAAATGGTGGGCAGCGGAAAAGTGAAAATTCCTGTCAACCAGACTTACGCCCTGGCTGATGTGCAATCTGCCCATCGCGATTTGGAATCGCGCAAGACAACCGGGTCAACGGTTCTGATTCCTTGACAAGAACAGGGATAGAGAATTCAGGCCGGGCAGGTTTTGGTGCTGAAACCAGTGAGCGAGCGCCACTGCGGCGAGCATGAGGTTTTCTGGCAAACAAATCTGGCCAGTTCAGGCGCGGTTACCGCATGGGCAAGATCAAGATGGCGGCCACTGGCATCGGACAATGTGCTCACCACCATGCCGGTAAGCTTGCCTGATTCGTCAAAAACAGGCCCGCCTGATTCGCCTTTCCGGGTCTGCAGCTTCAAAACCATGGCGTCAGGATAACCATAACCCTGATAGGAAACAGGCCTCCCAAAGCTCATCGAGGATACCGATCCAATGCGCGCGGTGTCTCCGGTGGCGCGCGGTTTTCCAAGCGAGAATATTGCCTCGCCACGTTGCAGGCACGGCTGGCCGGTTGGTTGCACAACGGTGGCGTTGGCAATGCCTTTGAGTTTTATGAGGGCGGTATCTGTCGATTTTTTCACCGCGACGACGGAGCCAAGATAAGTTTTGCCATCCGGCCCCCGGGCCTCGACAATGTAACCCTTATCAACGGCAACGTGGCCGGCTGTTAACACGTATCCACTTGGATCAATTAGGAAACCTGAGCCGGATGTCACAGATTCCGGAAGCTCTTCACGTGATAGCTTGTTCCGTTTGGCAGCTTTTGTGACCACAAGGGTAACGTATGAAGGCCCGGTTTTCTCAAGGAGATTGTCGATGGATTTGCTGAGCACACCTGATGAGGTTGAGGCGGTCGGCGTCATGGTGACGTTGATCACGCGTGGCTCACCACCGGATGTAACGCATCCGCCGAGTACCAGCCCCGCAAAACTTATCGCCGCAAATTGCCTCACGTCCCCTCCAGAGATGCCCTCAATGGCCCAAGTTCGTTTTCGTATCTTTTCCATTTGCCAACCGAGCCGGTGCTAATCGGCTGGCGCGCCTGCCAAGCGCTTGCTGTTGAAATTGATCGCTCTACCTTTTCAGGGTTAACGCATTTCTTGTCAAATTTAAGTCCGCAAAACTCAATAAATGCCCTTGCATGGGCTTCCGGTTCATTGACCAGCTTTTCATATTCCACAATATGGATCGAATGAGGAGAATTCTCAACCCAGTGGTCTATTATTTGTTGGTGGGCCCGGTAAGCCTCACCAAGCGATTTTAGATCATAGGCGTAGCGTAAGCCTGAGCGGAAGTTTTGCTCATAACATGACAGGCAATTGTCCATCGGTTCGCGTTTGCAATAGATGAATTTCGCATTTGGCATGAGCCATCCTATCAGGCCGATATTTGCATAGTTGCCTGGCAGTTTGTCGGTGACAAATTTTGCGTCTTCCGCTTTGGAGAACATGTCGTCGTAGAGCAGCCGCCCATTTTCTGCGGCCCAACCTGCATCCTTCCCAGCGATAGATTCTGGGAACCCGGGCAGAGTGTTGATGAACTGGAGCATCATGTTCCGTTCACCGCCGGAATAAACTTCCGGGTAGGCAGCCAGAATGGTCTCTACAAGGGTTGTGCCTGAGCGCGGCATGCCGACAATGAATATGGGGCCGTTTCTGGGGTCTCCCTGGCCCTTCTTTGAGGCCATGAACTCTTTCGAAAACACACGCGCCAATTTGTCCATGGTTTCAAAATGGTGGGCTGCATTAAACGGTTTGGCTTCAAAGTAAATCTCATTAGCCTGTTTCAGCGCCTGGAATGCTTCGGCAGGGCTTTTTGATTTCAGAACGCTGTAGAGAGCGAAGTTCGCTTTGGCTCTCTTCTCAGGAAGTTCGGCCTTTTCTGCAATTTGCCGCAAGGCCAGTTCGTCTTCGGCTTTCAACTGTCTGGTAAGACCGAGTTTTTCATATGCTCCCGCATTGTCCGGCTTCAATTCCAGTGATGCCCGGTAATGTTCCGCTGCTTGTTTGAATTCTCCGAGGCTGACAAAAACATTACCACTTACCAAATGGGCAATAGCCGGATCAGCGCCTGATTGCTGCAGCGTGTTTGCTAGCTCCAGCGCTTCTTCACCCCTTTCGGTGAAAATCAACGAATCGGCCCAGTCTGAAACATTCTTCGCGGTCATGCTTCCTAGACGGCTGGCATTGCGGAATTCCGTCGCCGCTTCTTCCCAACGCTCAAGGCTGTAAAAAAGGCCAGCGAGATTGATTGCGTTCAAGAAATTTGAAGGGTCAAGCTTGAGGGCATGGCGGGCACATTCAATTGCTTTGGCAGTTTCCCCCATGGAAAAACATATGAGCGCCTGGGCGCCAGCAATTGCCGGGTCTTTGGGGGCGAGTTCTGCAGCTTTGGAGATATGTATAGCCGCTTCATCCAACTCACCGGTATTGCGCTTTGTTTCAGCCAGCAAATAAAGCGCATCAGCGTCAGAAAATCCGGTGAGCGCGCAGGCTTTCTCAAATTGCTCTGCCGCTTCGGAAAACCGGTTTTCCATCCGGAAAATTTCGCCCAAATTCACGTAAACATCCGGATTCTTCGGCGCCAGTTTCTCTGCCTTCAAAAGAAGTTTGTGCGCATTTGCAGGAAAGCCTTGCTGTGCTTCCAGAATTGCGAACTCCATTATAATCAATGGGTCGGACCGTTTCCCAAGAGCGGCTTTATAGGCTTTGCGGGCAGCGCCCAATTTACCACCGCGGCCAAGCGCGCGGGCCTTTTCAAGCGGATTTGCATAAGGCGGAGACATAACTGGACTTTCTACTCACTTTGTCCAAAATTTTGCGGCATCTTGCCGGGAACGGCTGAGAAATCAAGCCAGTAAATCACACAAATCCAGCTAATTTTGGCAGCAATGGTATTCCGCGTGCTTCTGTAAGGGCCGAACAGAGAAAATTGAATTGACCTGCGGGCGGGTTGATTTGATTTTCCCGGCCTGTTTTTCCATGATTGGGTGGTGGGGCTAAATTGATTCTGTTAGCGGCTGGGGCGCCAGTGCTCAATTGCGCTCGAAGCTGATGAACACATGGACGGGCTATTGCCGGAAACTAAAGACAAGTCATCTGATGCTGACCGGCAGGGAGTGTTGAGCCGGTTCAAAATCCCGCTCGGCTGGCTATGGCCTGTTACCGGTTTTCTGGCAGTTTGTGTTCTGTCATGGTTGATCAACGTTACGAGCGGCCATTGGGCCAAGAAAATTGAGCGCCGTGTTGCAGAAAATGCCGGCGCAGCATCTGTCTTTGGTCAGGTGGTTGTGAAGGGCCGCGATGTGGAACTCCATGGCACGGTGCCCAACGAAGAGGTGCGCGGTGAACTTGAAGCTGCAGCGCGGAAGACAGACGGCGTGCGGACAGTTACCAGCAAACTTGAGATTGCGCCGGTTGGATCGGAAAACCCGCAAACCAGGCGCCTACCGGAAAGGCCCGTTTTTCCGCCAACTGTGTCCGCATACGCCGGTGCGGATCGCAGGCCGGTCATCAGCGGCACCTGGCCCCATGAAAGCGGTGGCAAGCTTGAAGTTGAGCTGGCTGGAAAGTCTTACAGACACGGCGAAAACCGCGCGCTTGAGGTCAAGGGCGACCGTTTTGCCCTGCGCCCCGCTGATGAACTTTCTGATGGCACCTATGATGTGACTGTTCGGGTTATCGCGGGGGGGCGTATCCATAGCAACAAGACCCGTAATGAAGTGATGATTGATGCCAGCCCGCCGGAACCGCCCACCGTTGGTGTGAAAGTCGGCCTTGATCTGACCCCCACTGTTCGTGGCAGCTGGGACCGAAAGGATGCAACAAAGCTGGAAGTGAGCATTGCGGGGCGGGATTTCACGCTCGGTGAAAGCCCATCGCTGGTAAGCGATAAAGAAGGTAACTGGACATTGTCGCTGCAGCAGAAGCTGATACCCGGAATCTACGATGTCACAGTCGTTACCACCGACCGGTTTGGCAACGCTTCAAAGGACGTATCAGAAAATGAACTGGTTATCGGCAATGTCGCAGACACGGTGCCGATGCTGCCGGTTGCCGAAGGCGCGGTGCGCCCTGTTGCGGCGGGCAAATGGGCCGAAGGTACAGGCCAGACACTGGAAGTCGTCCTCAATGGGGAAACTTACCGGCTTGGACGCGATGAGGAACTCACATCCGATGGCAGTGGTAATTGGTCGCTTGCGCCAGGGTTGGGCATAAATGATGGCGTCTACAACATCACGGTGCGCTCGGTAGACGAAACGGGCGGCGACCGGATTTTTGCCACAACCCGCAAAATCGTCATCGACAACAGCTCGCCCTTGCCGCCGAAAATTGAGCCCTACATGGGATATTCCAGTCCGGCGCATATTTACGGCACCTGGGATGAGAAAGAAGCGGCAAATCTGGTTGTCATTGTTGCCGGAAAACGGCTGGCGCTGGGTAATGACGAAGAACTGAGATCGACCGGGTTTGGACGCTGGATTGTTGATTTGCAAACCCCGCTTGCAGCAGGGGTTTATGACGTTTCTGTGCTGACAAGCGATGAGACGGGAAATCTCTCGCGCGATCAGACCCGGGACGAGATTGTGATCAAGTCTCCCGAAAAAGCGCAGTCGCCACCCTGGTATGCCATTTTGGAGGAAGGCCATGTGGAACTGCGCGGTACAATGCCGGAGAATGTGGCGCCGCAGCGTTTGTTCGACCATGCAGCGGCCAGTTTCCCGAAGCTTTCGATCAGTGACAGCGCGGTGCGCGGTATTTTGGAGGAGGGCGATGATTGGTACAAGGTTGCAGCATTGGCGCTTGATCAGTTGAGGCGTCTCAACTCAGGAAGCGTGCGAGTTGAGGGCAAGGTTGTCCACGTAACCGGCGATGCCAAGGATGAGGCAAGCATTTTACGGGTGGAGAGGGACCTCGAAATAAAACTACCCAAAGGGTTCTCTTCGCAAATCTCCCTGACCAAGGATGCCGGGCCAAGCCGGGAGGAATGTCAGGCAAGGTTTGATGAGGCGCTGGATGGGCGCAAGGTTAGGTTTGCGGACACCACAGCTGACTTTGCGCCGTCTTCCATTGGATTGCTCGACAGACTGGCGAATATTGCGCTTTCCTGCCGCCGTCATCTCATCGAAATTTCGGGGCACACGGATTCAAGCGGGCCATTCAACGCAAACTTGAAGTTGAGCCGCCAGCGGGCGTTGGAAGTTTTGAAACATTTTGCCAGAAAACACCCGGAAAGCTTGTCCCTGACATCGGTGGGGTTTGGTGAAACAAGGCCCGTTGCATCTAACAAAACGCGTGCGGGACGTTACAGAAACAAGCGGATTGAAATTAGGGTTTTACCCTGAAAAACAACATAATAAGCTGGAAATATTATGTTTAACATGAATGAAATTGAAGCCTATGCAGTCGACATTGGCTTTTGGCTTTTTCTTGCATTTGTGCTGGGGGTGACGACCGGCTGGTTTTATGCCCGCCCAAGGGGATGGCGGCGGTAATCCGGGAAACACTATGAGCGACCTGATCTTCGAACATATCACTCTGCTTTTCCTGACGTTCCTGATTGGGATAGCTGCCGGATTTATTGCAAAGCTGCTCTTCCGGCAAAAGCGCCAGCGTCAGGAGCCGATCTTGCCTGAGAAAGAAGAGGCGTTTGAGGCTGCCGAAGCAGATGACGGGATTGACGAGGCAGAATTCCAACCCGAAGAAACCGCCAAAGCCGGAGACGAGGCGTCAGAAGAAGAGTTTGAGTATGAGACCGAAGCATTTGGCCTGGAGGAGCCACGAAGTGGCAAAAGTGATAACCTGACGAAAATCAGGGGTATTGGCGCCAAAACCCAGGAATTACTGAACGAATTGGGCGTTTTTCATTTTGACCAGATTGCCGGATGGTCTGCTGTTGAGGTGACGGCCGTTGATGAAATGCTCCCGTTCAGAGGGCAAATTGAGCGCGGCAACTGGGTGGGGCAGGCCAAGGAACTTGCAGGGATAGCCCCCGAAGTTGATAACGATAAGTCTGAGCCGGAAGAGGAGAAAGGCTGAGCTTTATCAGCGGTGAGCAGCATCAGTCTGAACCAATAGCGCGGCAATCGCCTCCAATGCTTCCAGTTCATCAAGGAACGGCACGTGACCACGGTCATTGATCGTCACAGCCAGCAAATCCGGCTTAACCTGCTTCATTTTCTCAACGGTGCGCGCTTCCAGAATGTCGGAATGTTCACCACGGATGACCAAAACCGGGCGGTTGGTCAACGCCTTGAATTGCGGCCATAAAGTTGGCATTTCGCTGGTGGTGAGCTCATCATGGCTGGCAAACGTTTTGCGCAGGTTCTTGTCGTAGTCACCCAGAGGTTTGCCGTTTTTTTCGATGTAGGTCCGCTTGGCCCATTGCAGCCATTCATCTTCGGTAAGGGAATCAAATCCCCGGTTTATCGATTGCATCAGATAAACCGCATCGTCCCAGTCATCAGGCTTTGGAGTGACGCCCAGATAGCCGTGAATGCGCAGCAGGCCCTGCGGATTAATCTCAGGACCAATGTCATTCAAAATAACCGCGCGCACTGCCGCGGGGCGGGTAGCCGCCATCATCATGGCAATAATACCGCCGCGCGATGTGCCGGCGATGATTGCATCATGAACGCCAAGGGCTGCCATAATAGAAAATGTGTCGTCCATTTCCTGCAACGGGGTGTAGGTTGACCAGTCGCTGGCATATTCGGAACGGCCACGGCCGCGGGAATCGATGGAGATTACCCTGCGCCGGGGCGCCATGCGTGAGGCGAGTTCATGAAAATCTCTAGAATTGCGCGAGAGTCCCGCAAGGCAAATAACAGGTGGCGCATCTGTTCCTGGCGCTGCGGCGTAGTCGCGGGCATATAATTTCAGGCCATCCTGCGCGGTTACATACACATTCTGCCACGGCGTTTGGGCCGGTTCCTTGCTCAGAAAGGCCTTATGGGGTTGTTCCGGCTCAGTTTCGGAAGGCGTGCGTTGATCCATGATGGTTACGCTGAATTCGTCTTTTTAATTGAAGTTGAGGCAACCTAACCCCTTTCTGCTCCTGAGGGAAGCATGGGAAGGGGCAAAGCCACCACCATCGTGGGAGAATCTATTCGGAAACTGCCTGGGCAGCCTTGTCCTTGGTTTTCGCCCCGCGCTCCAAATCTTCCACCAATGTGATTGCTGCGTCAGGATCCATCTGGCGGCGGTAGATCTGCACGTTCCGCATCACCCGTTTCACATAGTTGCGGGTTTCCGAAAACGGGATGAGTTCAACCCAGTCGAGGGCGGAAATCTCGCCTTTGCGCGGATCGCCGACCGAGGCATTCCATTTCAGTACCCGTGCGCCACCGGCGTTATATGCCGCGGTGGCCATAATGTATGAGCCGCGCCATTCGCGCACGAGACGGTAGAGGAAAGCTGAACCGAGCTGCACATTGAAAGCCGGGTCAGCGGTGAGCCGTTTCTGCGAGCATTTGATCTTGTGGATCCGGCATAGCCAGCGGGCAGTTGCCGGCATGATCTGCATCAGGCCCCGTGCGCCGACTCGGCTCACGGCCTTGCCGTTGAACTCGCTTTCCTGGCGCGCAACACCCAGCACCAGCGGCTTTTCAACTTCACCTTGGGTAAGCGGCTTTGCCTTTGGCAGAACCTCTGTCGGGAATGCGGCCGTGCCAACGTGAATGCCGCGCCATTCGCTGTAGCGCGCAAACTTCATGGCCAGATAGACATCTCCGATTTCATCAGCCATCTCAATCAACGCACCATGTTCACCGGGCGTTTTGTATGTGTTGGCCATTGATTTGAAGAAAATCTTGATTTCCTTGCGGGCATTTTCATGGGCCAGCATTTGAACAGCCCGGGCCAGTTCAGACTGGCGCACCGCAACCCGTTCAGCGCGGGTCGGGTCCGCAGATGGGGGCAGGGACTCACCGTGCAAAAAGCCACCCACGTGGCTTTCGCTCAAAAGGCCATAAAACGTGTAGCCAAATCCGGCAGCGGTTTGGTGTTGATAGCGTGCTTCATCCTTCTCGCCCAATTTTTCCAACGCCCGGCCAAGCCAGTAGTGGCCGCGGGATTTGTCGTAGGTGCGAATGGCTGTCTTGGCAGAAGCGCGAAAATGATTTGCTGCGACCTCGGGCTTGTCGAGGAAGGAAAAGGCAACCCATCCAGCCATCCATTCGGCGTCGGTCAAAAACTTGCCGCTTGTCAGGCCATGGGCTTTGGCAAGCTTGTAAACAAACTCCTGGGAAAGCTTGGGTTTTTTTGCCGACAGGGAATCCTGGATCATTGCGCGGCGCATCTTCCACCACCTTTCCGGATAGGGAAGGGCGATGCCCGTGGCATTGGCCTTGAGCATCACTTCGGCAGCGCCAACCGGCTTTTTCTTGCGCAGACGGTAACGCACACGGGCATATTGCAGGCCAGGCTGATGGCGCAGGCGCAGCGGCACCGCATTGAACGCGCCTTGGGCATTCTTTGAGCCGGTCAAAAGCCTGTGCGCCGCCTTGGCATATTTCTGGAAGTTCTTGTCCATACCGCGCGAGGCGCGCACTGCTAGTGTTGTCTCGTGATGCACAATCAGCCCATCCAGACGGGCCAGCCTGTCTTCGTCGGTGAGAATGGATGAGAATTCGTCTGCTATTTTGCCCGCAAGCGACATTGGCACGCGCACGGAGCGGTAGGCCTTGCGCACCCAGTTTTCTGCCTCATCCGTTTTATCGATGCTCATCAAAGCGCGGGCATATACCACCATGCCGGAAGATGTTCTCGGTTTGCGGTCCTTGAAATAGGCGAGGGCTTCGCGATGCTTTACGCCACCCGCCATCATGGAACGTTCAATGCGCCCGTGCACCACATTTGCTTTCGGCCAGTTCGGGTTTTCGGCAACGAAGTATTTCAGAAACGAAAGGCTGGGACCGCCTCTTCTGGCATGCACCCAAAGCCAGTCGATCAATTTGCGCGCTGTCGGGTCGTCAAGTTCGGACTTAATCTCCTGGGCCTTCATATGCTGGCCGGCAAGTGCATGCTTGAGCGCTTTGATGGCGAGCTCTTTCTCGCCCTCCCCAAGAGGCCAATAGCGCTTTGCATCGGGCTGTACAATAAAGCCCGGTATGGTCGTTTCTTCATGAGGCAGGCTCATATAGAAAGCCGGTACCGGAAAATCAGGAATGCTCCCGACATTTTCCGTTGCGCCGACCGAAACCGGCCGCAGCGTTAGCGTCAGCATGCATAATGCGAAAACCAAAAACACACGTGTGCTCATCAATCCCGCCATGAACCAGTTGAAAAGGACACACCCATCAAAGTGTGTCATGTCAGTTGAGTCGCGTAAACTGGCCACCCCCATTTGGTGACGTGCGCTCTTTACCTGGCGTTGTTTGCCTAAAGAAATAGACCGTTTCGTGGCAAAATCATTAACTTCAAACATTCAAACAGTATTTATCTGATTTCGTATAAATTCTGACAACTTCTCTCAAAGTGTTGGCGCTAAAGGGAATTGACTGGTCTCAACGCCAGCGCAATTGTGGATTCTTGGGTGTATTGGATGACGAATTTTGTTCTCAGCGGCTTGTTTGTTACTGCGTTTTTCGGCTAAGTGTGTGCCGCAATTCAAACAGAAGGTTTAGTGTCATGTTTAGAGGGTCCAATCCAGCGCTCATTACACCAATGAAGAATGGGTCGGTGGACGAAAAATGCTTTCAGGATTTTATTGAATGGCAGATTTCCGAAGGCTCACACGGCATCGTTCCTGTGGGCACCACCGGTGAATCACCAACTCTGAGCCATGATGAACATAAACGGTTGATCGAGCTTGCCGTAGAGGTGGCGGGCGGGCGCGTGCCGGTTATTGCCGGCACCGGTTCAAACAACACCGCTGAAGCAATCGACTATACCCGGCATGCAGCCGAAGCTGGCGCTGATGCTGCGCTGGTGGTGGTGCCATACTACAACAAGCCGACGCAGGAAGGGCTTTACCAGCACTTCAAGGCAGTTGCCGAATGCGCCGATATCCCGAACTTTGTCTACAATGTTCCCGCGCGCACGGTTGCCGACATATCCGTTGAAACCCTGGCCAGGCTGGCCAACGACGTTCCCAACATTGTTGGGGTAAAGGATGCAACGGCAAAGCTTGATCGTGTATCTGCTCAGCGGGCCGCTTGCGGCAAGGATTTTATTCAGCTTTCCGGCGAAGATGGAACAGCCCTTGGTTTCAATGCCCATGGCGGGGTTGGGTGCATCTCGGTGACGGCAAACGTTGCACCACGCCTGTGTGCAGAATTTCAGGATGCCTGCACTGCCGGCGATTATGTGAAGGCGCGCAGTCTCCAGGACAGGTTGATGCCGTTGCATGAAGCGCTGTTTGTTGAAACCAGCCCGGGCCCGGTGAAGTATGCGGTTGAGGTTTTGGGTAAAGCCTCAGCTCACATTCGCCTGCCATTGGTGCAAATCAGCGATGCCACCAAAAAGATCGTGCGCGATGCGATGATGCATGCCGGGCTCATTAACGCCTGAACGATAGATGTAACAGGGCAAAAAAATGTCTTCCAAGCATGGCGGCGCCAAGAAGGCCCGGCAGGAGCCGGGGCGTAAGGTTGTTGCCGACAACCGCAAGGCCCGTTTCAATTTCGAAATACTCGACGTCTTTGAGGCAGGGCTTCAGCTTGCCGGCACGGAAGTCAAATCATTGCGCTCAGGAAAGGCAAGCCTGGCGGAATCCTATGCCACTGTTGAGAATGGCGAAATCTGGCTGGTGAACTGCAATATTCCTGAATATGGGCAGGGCAACCGCAACAATCATGAGCCAAAGCGCCCACGCAAGCTGCTGCTTCATGCAAAGGAAATCCAGCGGCTTATCGGCGCTGTGCAACGTGAAGGCCTGACACTTATCCCTTTAAAGCTTTATTTCAATCCGCGCGGCCTTGCCAAACTTGAAGTGGCGCTCGCCCGCGGCAAGAAATTGCACGACAAGCGCCAGACGGAAAAAGACCGTTCCTGGCAGCGGGACAAGGCGCGGTTGTTGCGCGAGAGAGGCTAGTTTCCTAAAGGCTTTTGCGTAAATCCGCGAACACTGCTTCAAACATTTCCGTCGTCAGCCGGCCCGTATTGGTGTTGTAGCGGGAGCAGTGGTAGCTGTTGAAAATCTGAATGGCGCCGACATTATGTCTGGCGCCATGGCCAAATTTGCGTGCTGACTTTCTTTCCCCCAATGCGGTGAGCGTTGCTTCATGGGCAATGCGGCCAAGGGTGAGAATGGCCTGAAGGCGGGGCAGGGCTGCAATGCGGGCTGTAAGATATCCGTTGCAGTTTTTGATTTCAGCGGCCACGGGCTTGTTTTGTGGCGGTACGCAACGCACCGCATTGGTAATCATGCAGCTGATGAGCTCAAGCCCATCGTCGGGCCTTGCGGCAAACGTCCCCTTAGAAAAGCCGAACTTGTCCAAAGTGCCATAAAGCAAATCACCGGCCCAGTCGCCAGTGAAGGGGCGGCCCGTTTTGTTGGCGCCGCGCAAACCTGGCGCAAGGCCGACAATGAGGAGTTTTGCATCGTCATTGCCGAAGGATTCAACAGGACCGTTAAACCAGTCGGGGTGAGCGGCGCGCTGTTCGGCCAAAAACCCATGCAGCCGTTCGCAGCGCGCACAATCATATGGCGCTTCTTTCAAGAAGTGTTCTTCCGGCATCTGTAACGCTTAAAACCGGTTGGGACTATATTTCGGCAAACTCGTCGAAATCATCGACTTCGTTTTCAGGTGCAACGTTAAAGTTGTCTTCCCGCTCTGGTTTTTCGCGGCTGGCCTGCCCGCTTCGGCCAATGGCCTCGCGCAGATCCATAATCTCAACGAAAATATCAGCTTGCCTGCGCAGGTCGTCCGCAACCATCGGCGGCTTCGTCGCCATGGTGGATACAACCGTGACGCGGCAGCCTTTTCGCTGAACCGCTTCAACCAATGAGCGAAAATCACCATCGCCGGAAAACAGGACAACATGGTTGATCATCGCTGTCATGCTCATCACATCTACAGCAATCTCAATGTCCATATTTCCCTTAATCTTACGCCGGCCAGTAACCGCGTCGGTAAATTCCTTCGTCGGTTTGGTAATTACAGAATAGCCGTTGTAATCCAGCCAGTCCACAAGGGGGCGGATTGGCGAATACTCGGCATCTTCCATGATGGCCGTGTAGTAATTCGCCCTAACGAGGTGGCCCCTGTCCCGGAACATAGACAAAAGCCGCCTGTAATCTATATCTAGATTAAGGGACCTTGCTGTTGCGTAGAGGTTCGCACCATCAATAAATAGACCGATCCGGTCACTCTCGTAAAAATGCAACCTAAAACTCCATCTAAACTAAAGCATTACATTCCACTATGGAAAACATAACAGGGGGTGCACCAGAATAATAGGAATTCCCGATATGTGTCGTCCGCCCCGCCACAATGTTCGCTTTTTCTAACTCTCTCTTATAACGCGAGTCATTATATTATTCCAGCATTCGTATCCACTAAAAAAGACGTATTTGTTTTATATTGTTCTTAATACTTAGGCAGTCATGATTATTATTGGTTTAGGAAGCAACCTTGCCGGTCCATGGGGAACTCCCAGGAAAACCACGGTCCGCGCCCTCGACACCCTCAGGTTGAAATCAATCAAAATAGTTGTAGTGTCATCCCTATACACGTCGAAGGCGTACGGGCGCAACGGAGGGGCAGATTACGTAAATGCAGTGGCGCAGGTGGATACACCGCTGCCGCCTGAGGCGCTGATAAAGCGATTGCAATATGTTGAGCGACTTGCAGAGCGGGCCCGGGGGCAGCGGTGGGGCGCAAGGACGCTCGATATTGACTTGTTGGACTGGCATGGCCGCATTTGTGGACCGCGCCTGGAAACAGGTCCCACCGGTGGCAGTGAATTCAGGGCTCTTTCTTTGCCACACCCCGGTATTCTAACGCGTCCGTTCGTGGCGTTGCCACTTGCAGAGATTGCGCCTGATTGGCACCATCCGGTTACCGGTGAAACCGCTACCGTTCTAGCGCAACGGCTTAAAAGGGGGCGGGAAGGGAAAATTCTGGCGCGGGAATCGTTCGCACAATTGTGTACTTAACCACGTATGCGCACTTGCTTTATGTGATAGAAAAGCATAAACACGCAACCAAATTACCCACCGATTTATGTTGAGGGATCGAGCTTTATGGCCCGCGTCACAGTAGAAGACTGTATCGATAAGGTTCCAAACCGTTTTGAGCTGGTGCTTTTGGCCAGCCACCGTGCTCGCACAATTTCACAAGGCGCACCGCTCACGGTAGAACGCGACAACGACAAAAACCCGGTTGTGGCACTGCGCGAAATCGCAGACACCACCATCGACAAGGACGATCTGCACGAAGATCTGGTTCACTCCATGCAAAAGCATGTTGAAGTGGATGAGCCAGAGCCCGAAAGTGCACCGCTTATTACGGCGCCGCCGCCTGTTCCTGATCAATTTGAGCCGGCTCTTCCAGATGATGAAGTGCCGCTTGATAGGATGACGGAAGAGGATCTTCTTCGCGGACTTGAATCCCTGCCGCCCGCCGAAAGCCCGGGTAGCACACGTTCTGGCCTTTGATTGGCGGAACAATTGTTTACCCGCAAGTGCGGGCCCAAAAGAAATCAAGGCCGGGAGAGCGTTTGCCTCTTCCGGCTTTTTTGGTTTTGTCCTGCGTTGCCGAGCGTTAGAATTATTTGATGGCCGATCTTGCTACCAGCACTGAAACCACAGAAGCGCGCCCGCGTTTGATGCGCCAGTATGAGCTGGTTGAAAAAGTTACAAGTTATGATCCAGATGCCGACGAAGCCCTTCTGAACAAGGCCTATGTCTATGCAATGAAGGCGCATGGGTCGCAAAAACGTGCCTCGGGCGATCCCTATTTTTCTCATCCCCTTGAAGTTGCCGCCATCCTGACGGATCTGAAACTGGATGATGCCACTATTGCGGCGGCCCTGCTGCACGACACGATAGAAGACACAGAGGCGACCAAGCAGGAGATCGATTCACTGTTTGGTGCGGAAATAGGTGCTCTGGTGGAAGGGCTCACCAAACTGAAGCGGCTTGATTTGGTGACCAAGGAGGCAGCCCAGGCGGAGAACCTCCGCAAACTGCTGCTCGCCATTTCAGATGATATCCGCGTGCTTTTGGTGAAGCTTGCTGATCGCCTGCACAACATGCGCACCATTGATCACGTCAAGCCGGAAAAACGCGAGCGCATTGCCCAGGAAACAATGGACATCTACGCCCCGCTTGCCGGACGCATCGGTATGCAGGCGGTGCGTGATGAGCTGGACGATATTTCCTTCAAGGTTCTCAAGCCCGAAGCGCACAAGACCATATCCAACAGGCTGGAACGGCTGCGCGAGGAATCTGGCGACATTCTGGTCGAGATTGAAATGGAACTGCGGGCGAAGCTGGCCGAATACAATATCAACGCAAAGGTTTATGGCCGTGAGAAAACCGCCTATTCGATCTGGCGCAAGATGGAGCGTAAGCAAATTTCCCTTGGCCAGCTTTCAGACATCTACGGCTTCCGGGTGATCGTGGAAAATGTGGTCGATTGCTATACCGCGCTTGGGGTTGTTCATCAGACATGGCGCATGGTTCCTGGGCGCTTCAAGGATTACATTTCCAACCCCAAGACAAATGACTACCGCTCCTTGCACACAACGGTCGTCGGGCCGCACAGAAAACGCGTCGAGCTTCAAATCCGCACGGGCCAAATGCAGGAAACAGCGGAAAAGGGCGTTGCCGCCCATGCGCTTTACAAGGACTTTGGTTCCCACGAAACACCGGTCAATGAAGCCCAGGACAACGGCAAAGGGCGGCCAACATCAGCTGCATCTGAAAGCAATGCATACCGTTGGCTACGCCGCCTGGTCGACATGCTGGCCGAAGGTGATAGCCCCAAAGAGTTCCTTGAGCACACCAAGCTTGAACTGTTTCATGATCAGGTTTTCTGCTTCACCCCAAAAGGCGATTTGATTGCCCTGCCGCGCGGCGCCACCCCGATTGATTTTGCCTATGCGGTGCACACCGGTGTCGGCAACACCTGTGTCGGTTGTCTGATTAATGGCCGCCATGCCCCGCTCATGTCTGAGTTGGAAAATGGCGATGAGGTCGAGATTATCCGCTCTGATGCGCAGGTTCCGCCTGCTGCTTGGGAGGGCATTGCCGCTACCGGAAAGGCGCGTGCGGCCATCCGCCGGGCAACCCGTGAAGCGGTGCGCAAACAATATGCCGGACTTGGCCGCGAAATCCTTCTGCGTTCGCTTCGCGCAAACGGCTATGAATTGGATGAAGAACGTTTGGCCGCATCTATCGATCGCCTCGGTGAAAAGGATGTTGAGGACGTCCTGGCAAAAATTGGCCGTGGTGAAATTTCTACCAGCGATGTGCTCAAGGCGATGGATGTTGAAGACAAACCTGCATCGCCAAAATCTGCCGGTGTCGGAGGGCGCCTGAAATCATTGGGCGAAATGTTTCCGCGTCCGCGCAGCCGTGGCAAAAGGAAAAAGCAGGGAAGCGCTATTCCGGTACGCGGGCTTAAATCGGATCTGCCGTTGACCATTTCTCCGGAAACCGGAGCTGTTCCTGGCGAGCGCATCGTTGGCATTCTGACGCCAGGGGTCGGGGTCACCATCTATCCGATTTTCTCAGACCTTCTCAGCGAGTTTGAAGATGAGCCGGGCAGGTGGGTTGATCTTGCCTGGGATGTGAACCCGAAAAGAGAAGAGAAGTTTCCAGCGCGCATTTTGATAACCCTTTTGAACGAGCCCGGTGCGCTTGCCCAGGTGACGAAAGTCATCGGTGAAAACGGTGCGAACATCCAGACTTTGCAAATGGATACCCAATCGGCAGACGTCTATCTGCTGCACGTTACGATCGAGGTTTACGATATAAAGCATCTCAATGAGATCATTGG
>JBPCVY010000143.1:0-9181 GCA_051010055.1 Hyphomicrobiales bacterium
CGCACATGGCGGCCAAGTGAGCGATAGAAAAGCTCCTCAAAGCCGGCACTTGCGTTTCTCAGCAAGAAGCGTGCATGGCGCAAGAGCGCAGTAAGCCTGCGGGCGGTGACATCAAGGTCGATCGCGCAGGACGGGTGCGATTTGCGGCTGTTCACCCAGTCAGTAGTGAGGCTGCGGGCAAGGGCGCGGTGCAATTCATTGCCGCCGCTGTCAAGATGGCGCAACCAGGTGAACGAATGCAGCTCGCGGTGCCAGCTTGCCGGTGCGTCGATGGAAAATGGCAGGTTCGCCCCGACATTAATCTCATGACCGGCAAGGAAGAAAAATCCCCGGTAAACATCAAAGCCAGTTTCCGCATCACCTTTGATAAGGGCGGCCGGTGAGTCTTTGACCTTCGTTGGCAGCGGTGTGCGCGGGTCTGTGGAAAACAGTTTAAAGCGGCCAGCCACATTACGGCCCACATCGGCCAGCGCCTGTGCGGCCAGCATATTGACCGGGTTTTTCTGGAATGTGCCGGGCGCCAGCATCAGCTTTCACCCTGCATTGTAAGGCATTGCTCAGGCGCCAGCGCGTATCC
This sequence comes from Hyphomicrobiales bacterium, assembly GCA_051010055.1. Classification (GTDB taxonomy): domain Bacteria; phylum Pseudomonadota; class Alphaproteobacteria; order Rhizobiales; family CAJQND01; genus CAJQND01. The sequence continues at coordinate 578 of JBPCVY010000143.1, forward strand.
GCTCGATATTTGCGGCGTACTTTTCCGGTCCCCCGGTAAATGTCGCTGTTCCTGCAACAAGAACATCTGCGCCAGCCTCAATTGCCTTTCCGGCGGTGTTGAAATTGATGCCGCCATCCACTTCCAAATCGATGTCGCGCCCGCTTTCGTCAATCATCGCACGCAGCGCCGCAATTTTCGGCAACTGGCCGTCGATGAATGACTGGCCGCCAAAGCCCGGGTTCACGGTCATCGCCAGAATGAGGTCGAGATCGCCGATGAGCGGTGCGACCACGTCTGCCGGCGTTGCGGGGTTGAGCGCCAGACCCACTTTGCACCCGGATGCCTTGATGGCCTGCATGGTACGGTGGGTGTGCGGTCCCGCTTCCGCATGGAACGTGATGATTTGAGCTCCAGCATCGGCAAACGCCTCAATAAAAGGGTCCACCGGCGCAATCATCAAATGCACATCGAATATCTTATCGGTAAAGGGTCTTAACGATTTGATAACGCTGGCGCCAAAACTGATATTTGGCACAAAATGGCCGTCCATGATGTCCAGATGGATGTAATCAGCGCCGGCATCGGCAATGGCGCGGGTCTCTTCGGCCAGCTTTGAGAAATCTGAGGCCAGAATCGAAGGTGCGATTCGAATTGGTTTTTTCATGGGCCATGCCTAACAGGATGGCAGGAGGCCAGCAAGCAGCTTGTGGTCAAAATCAGATGCATCTGCCTTGCATGAAAATTCCACTTGCCATGATTTGAGAAAATGCGCCAAATCATGAACCGGCCACGCAAAACAGACTTTATATAATTGTACGCGCGCCCGGTATTTTGCGGGATATTTCATGGACAAGCTCGGTAATGTGTTCCTGTTGCTCGGCACCGGCATTTGTTGGGGCGCGACAATGCCTTTGACAAAAACCGCTGTGTCCACCGGCCACCAGCCCATTGGGCTGATTTTCTGGCAGCTTGTCTTTTCCTCTGTTCTACTATCGGTTCTCGTGCTGGTGCGAGGGCGGCGGCCGCACCTTTCCAGGGAATTTCTGTTTTACTTCCTTATGGTGGGGCTTCTCGGAACGCTTATCCCCAACAGTTTCTCTTATCTTGCTGCAGCGCAGCTTCCAGCCGGCGTCATGGCAATTTCAATCGCAACAGTGCCCATGTTCGCGCTTGTCCTGGCCCTCGGCTTCCGGATTGAACGGTTTTCCGCGCGGCGCCTTGCGGGCGTGGGGCTTGGCGCTTTGGCGGTTGTGCTGCTTGTTGGCCCGGAGGCGAGCCTGCCCGACCCCGCAAAGGCCGTGTTTGTGCTGGTCGCGCTGATTGCGCCATTTTGCTATGGCCTGGAGACAATCTATATCGCGTTGAAGGCCCCGAAAGGGGTTGACCCGGTTGCAACCCTTCTTGGCGCATCATTAATCGGGGCGATCATTGCCGCCCCGATTGCTTTTTCCACGGGATTGTTTGTTGACCTCACCCAGCCGTGGGGAACGCCGGAATGGGCGCTTCTTACCTCATCGGTCTTTCACGTCGTGGCATATACCAGCTACATCTGGCTGATTGGCCGCGCAGGGCCGGTGTTTTCAAGCCAGATTGCCTATATTGTCACCATTGCCGGTGTATTTATATCATCAATTGCCCTGAGCGAGACCTATTCACCGTGGACTTGGGCGGCGCTGGCGCTGATGTTGGGCGGTATTGCCCTGGTGCAGCCACGCCGGGCGCGGGTGCTTGAAGCATCGTAATTTTGCTCACCCTTACGTGTGCTTATTGTAAAGTGGCGCAATGCGGCGGTTTGAAATGCCCACAATTGCGACATTGTGGCTTCATGCCCGTGTTGCGTCGTTCCCCGTCATGTGTTAGTTGGTTGCGCGGTTTGAGGGGGAGCTGAATTCTTTGGTTTTTTCCTCTTTAAAAACCCAAATAAAATCAGATAGATATCTCTCGACTGCGCAAAAGAATAATCAATTCGTGTTGCAAAGTTTCTGAGAGCGAGGCACCTGCCGTAAGGCAAAGTTAAGAGAACGAGATAGTGGCGGTTCAAGACCCTTCCATTTCCGGTGTGCCCGGGCGCTACGCGATTGCTCTTTATGAGCTGGCGCGCGATGCAAAATCTATCGATAAAGTAGGCGGCGATCTCGACCGCTTCAAAGCGCTGCTTGAGGGGTCGGAAGACCTCACGCGGCTGGTGCGTTCGCCGGTCTATTCAGCAGACGACCAGGCACGCGCTATGTCTGCAGTGCTGAAAAAAGCAAAGATTTCTGGTCTGGCCGCGAATTTTATCGGCCTGGTGACCAAGAACCGGCGGCTGTTTGCTGTGCGCGATATGATTTCCGCGTACCATAAGATTGCCGCCTCAGAGCGCGGAGAGGTTTCTGCTGAAGTGATTTCAGCTGACAAACTCACCGCCGCGCAAATGAAACAGCTCAAGGCCGCGTTGAAATCGCAGGTCGGGCGTGATGTTGTCATGGAAGAAAGTGTTGACCCGTCAATTCTCGGCGGCCTGATCGTGAAGGTCGGCAGCCGGATGGTTGACAATTCTCTCCGCACTAAACTTCAAAATCTTAAAATAGCCATGAAAGAGGTTGGCTGATGGATATTAGGGCCGCAGAAATTTCCGCAATCCTCAAGGATCAGATCAAGGATTTCGGCAAAGAAGCCGAAGTTTCTGAGATCGGTCAGGTTCTCTCGGTGGGCGATGGTATTGCCCGCGTTTACGGTCTCGACAATGTGCAGGCCGGGGAGATGGTCGAATTCCCAGGTGGTATCCGGGGCATGGCCCTGAACCTGGAAGTCGACAATGTGGGTATCGTTATTTTCGGGGACGACCGCGACATTAAGGAAGGTGACACCGTTAAGCGGACCGGCGCCATCGTGGATGTGCCGGTTGGTAAAGAGCTGCTTGGGCGCGTTGTCGACCCGCTTGGCAATCCGATTGATGGCAAAGGCCCGATCAAAGCCAAGCAGCGCGCGCTTGTGGACGTGAAAGCGCCGGGCATCATCCCGCGTAAATCGGTGCATGAGCCCATGCAGACCGGCCTTAAGGCTGTTGATGCGCTTATCCCGATTGGCCGTGGCCAGCGTGAACTTATCATTGGTGACCGTCAGACCGGTAAGACCGCGATTATTCTCGACACCATGCTGAACCAGAAGCCAATCAACGAAAGCGACGATGAAAGCGTCAAGCTTTACTGCGTGTATGTGGCAGTTGGTCAGAAGCGCTCAACCGTTGCCCAGTTCGTGAAGGTTCTGGAAGAAAACGGCGCGCTTGAGTATTCCATCGTGGTTGCTGCTACTGCATCCGATCCGGCACCGCTGCAGTTCCTGGCGCCGTTCGCCGGATGCGCTATGGGTGAATATTTCCGCGATAACGGCATGCACGCGCTCATCTCTTACGATGACCTTTCCAAGCAGGCTGTTGCTTACCGTCAGATGTCTCTGCTTCTGCGCCGTCCGCCGGGGCGTGAAGCTTATCCTGGTGACGTGTTCTACTTGCACTCGCGCCTTCTTGAGCGTGCTGCCAAGCTGAACGAAGACAATGGCTCAGGTTCCATGACCGCTCTGCCGGTGATCGAAACCCAGGCCAATGACGTGTCAGCCTATATTCCGACCAACGTGATCTCTATTACCGATGGCCAGATCTTCCTTGAAACCGATCTGTTCTACCAGGGCATTCGCCCGGCAGTGAACGTCGGTCTGTCAGTGTCGCGTGTGGGCTCTGCTGCCCAGGTGAAAGCGATGAAGCAGGTGGCCGGTAAGATTAAGGGTGAGCTTGCTCAGTATCGTGAGATGGCTGCGTTCGCCCAGTTCGGTTCCGACCTTGATGCGGCAACCCAGCGCCTATTGAATCGTGGCGCCCGGCTCACCGAGCTCTTGAAGCAGGGCCAGTTCTCACCACTGAAAGTGGAAGAGCAGGTGGCCGTCATCTACACCGGCGTTAACGGTTATCTTGACCCGCTCCCGGTTTCCGATGTGGGCCGCTTTGAGGATGAGTTCCTGCGCCACATGCGCGATTCGCACGGCGATATTCTGACCGCAATCCGCGATGAGAAAGAAATCTCTGATGCAACGGAAGAAAAACTGAAAGCTGCCGCTGACGGTTTTGCGAAATCGTTTGCTTAATCCCTTGAAAAGGAACCTTAAGGACAAGACCTGATGGCCTCACTCAAGGAATTACGTAACCGCATCGCTTCGGTGAAGGCGACGCAGAAGATTACCAAAGCCATGCAAATGGTGGCGGCTGCAAAGCTGCGCCGTGCGCAAGAGGCAGCCGAAGCAGCACGGCCCTATTCCGAACGGATGGGCGCGGTTCTTGCCAACCTTGCCGCCGGCATGGAAGGCAACGACAATGTTTCGCCATTGCTGGCAGGCACCGGCAGCAACCAGGTTCACCTGCTTGTGGTGGCGACTGCTGAACGCGGCCTTTGCGGTGGTTTTAACAGCAATATCGCCAAGCTTGCGCGTGATCATGCCAACGAATTGATTGCCAAGGGCAAAACGGTGAAGATTCTTTGCGTCGGCAAGAAAGGCGCTGATATTCTGAAGCGTTTGTTCCCGGATCTTCTCGAAGATATTATCGATTTGCGCCATGTCAAAAGGCTGGAATTTTCCGATGCATCGCCAATCGGTCAGCGCTTATTGAAAGAGTTTGACGAAGGTGCGTTCGATGTTTGCACCTTGTTCTTCTCCGAGTTCAAATCGGTCATAACCCAAGTGCCAACTGCGTTGCAGTTGATCCCTGCCCGGGTGAAGAACATGGTTGAGGAAGCTGGCGAAGAAGCTCCAAAAGAGCTGCTCGATCTTAACGGCGCCATCTATGAATATGAGCCCGAGGAAAAGGAAATCCTTGATTCTCTTTTGCCACGCAATCTGTCGGTTCAGGTTTTCCGGGCGCTCCTGGAAAATGCAGCATCCGAACAGGGCGCCCGTATGAGCGCCATGGACAGCGCAACCCGGAATGCAGGCGAAATGATCGACAAGCTGACCATCAGTTACAACCGTCAGCGTCAGGCTCAGATCACCAAGGAATTGATTGAAATTATCTCCGGCGCAGAAGCGCTCTAGAGACTTAAAGGAAAACGGAAGGTTTAAAGCAATGGCCAAAGCACCTGCCAAGAAACCAGCAGCTAAGCCCGCCAAAAAGCGTGCACCGGCGCGCAAATCCGCTGCCAAGGCGGCGCCTAAAGCGGCATCATCGAAAGTTATCGGCCAGGTCCGCCAGGTTATGGGCGCTGTTGTTGACGTTCAGTTCCCTGAGCATCTGCCAGCTATCTTGAACGCCCTGGAAACCGAAAACCGCGGCAACCGCCTGATACTCGAAGTTGCTCAGCACCTTGGAGAGAACACTGTCCGCACAATCGCCATGGACTCTACGGAAGGTCTTGTGCGCGGTCAGGATGTTATGGACACAGGCAGCCCGATTGCCATGCCGGTGGGTGAAGAAACCCTTGGCCGCATCATGAACGTGATCGGTGAGCCGGTTGATGAGGCAGGCCCGGTGAACACCAGCGAAACCCGCGGCATCCATCAGGATGCACCAGAATTTATTGACCAGTCGACGGAAGCAGAAATTCTGGTGACCGGCATTAAGGTCGTGGACCTTCTGGCGCCATACGCAAAGGGCGGTAAGATTGGCCTGTTCGGCGGCGCCGGCGTGGGCAAGACCGTTTTGATCATGGAACTGATCAACAACGTTGCGAAGGCTCACGGTGGTTACTCTGTGTTCGCCGGCGTTGGTGAGCGTACCCGTGAAGGTAACGACCTTTACTGGGAAATGATTGAATCCGGCGTGAACAAAGAAGGGGGTGGCGAGGGCTCGAAGTGTGCGCTTGTTTACGGTCAAATGAACGAGCCTCCTGGTGCGCGTGCACGTGTGGCGCTTTCCGGTCTGACGGTTGCGGAACACTTCCGCGATCAGGGTCAGGACGTTCTGTTCTTTGTTGACAATATTTTCCGCTTCACTCAGGCAGGTTCCGAAGTGTCCGCTCTGCTGGGGCGTATTCCTTCGGCTGTGGGCTATCAGCCGACCCTGGCCACCGACATGGGCACCATGCAGGAGCGTATTACGACAACCACAAAGGGCTCGGTTACCTCCGTGCAGGCCATTTACGTGCCGGCTGACGACTTGACCGACCCAGCGCCGGCAACCTCGTTTGCCCACCTTGATGCGACCACCGTGTTGTCGCGTGGTATTGCTGAAAAGGGTATTTACCCGGCTGTGGACCCGCTCGATTCAACCTCGCGTATGCTTGATCCGCGCATCATCGGTGATGAGCACTATGGTGTTGCCCGGCGCGTGCAGGAAACATTGCAGCGTTACAAGGCTCTACAGGACATTATCGCAATCCTGGGCATGGACGAACTTTCCGAAGACGACAAGCTGGTTGTGAGCCGAGCCCGTAAGATTGAGCGCTTCCTGTCACAGCCGTTCTTCGTTGCTGAGGTGTTCACCGGTTCTCCGGGTAAGTTGGTCGATTTGGCCGACACTATCAAAGGCTTTAAAGGCCTGGTGGGCGGCGAGTATGACCACCTTCCGGAAGCTGCCTTCTACATGGTTGGTTCCATCGAAGAAGCGATTGAAAAAGCCGAGGCAATGGCTGCGGAAGCTGCATAAGTTCTCAGGAAAGAGCTGTAAGACATGGCAGATTTGCTGAAATTTGAACTGGTATCGCCCGAACGGCTTCTTCTTTCTGAAGCCGTACAACAGGTGACAGTGCCGGGAACGGAAGGCGATTTCACCGTTTTCACCCAGCACGCGCCGGTTCTCTCCACAATGCGTCCTGGCACGGTAAATGTGATTAGGGAAGGCGGGGCTGAAGAGCGCGTTTTTGTGCGCGGCGGTTTTGCTGAAGTAAATCCGGCCGGTCTCACCATTCTTGCCGAAGAAGCCATGCCAATGGAAGAGCTGGACAAGGACAAGCTTGCCCAGCAGATCCAGAACGCCAAGGAAGATGTGGAAGATGCAAGCGACGATGAAAAGCGCCGCGTTGCCCAGGAAACCCTGGACCATCTGCAGCAGCTTCACGACGCGATGTAACTGCTAATCCGGCAGAAGAATTTCAAAGGGCGTTGCTTCGGCAGCGCCTTTTTTTGTTTTCCGAAAGTGGTGTTAGGCGTTCTTGCGTTCCGCAATTATCTCCGCCATGACACACAGCAGTTCGAACATCATGGTGGCGCCGGCAAGGGCGGTGTAGCCTGATGGGTCAAATGGTGGTGAGACTTCCACTACATCCGCGCCAACAATGTTAAGCCCGCGCAGGCCGCGCAGCATGAATTGCGCCTCGCGGGTTGTGAAACCGCCAGCTTCTGGCGTTCCGGTGCCGGGGGCATATGCCGGGTCCAGGCAATCAATGTCAAAACTCACATAGACGGGGCTATCGCCCACCAGGTTACGGGCCTCTTCCATCACCTTGTCCGGACCAAGGGCAACCGCCTCTTCAATGTCCATCATACGCACGCCGGTTTTTGCACCAAATTCCCTGTCGGTGAAATCCACCACCGAACCACGCAAGCCGATTTGAATGGTTTTCTTGGGGTTAAGTACCCCATCCTCGATAGCGCGCTTGAACGGAGTACCATGGGTGATTTTATTGCCGCCGAAATAGCCCTCGTTCAAATCGGAATGGGCATCGAAATGGATCATGGCAACGGGTGCAGCTTCCCCAACCGCGCGCAAGATAGGCAAAGAAATAGTATGATCGCCGCCGGCGGTCAGCGGAACAATGCCCCGCGAGACAACCTCCTTGTAGTATGTCTCGATGCGCTGAACGCCGTCTTTAAGGTCAATCGGATTTACGGGCGTATCACCCAAATCCGCGCAGTTGATCATTTCGAAAGGCGAGATTTTCAGAACATGATGAAAGGTGCGGATCATTGATGACATATCGCGGATCTGGCGAGGGCCATGGCGCGGACCGGCCCTGTTCGTGGTGCCGCCATCCCACGGCACGCCAATGAGCCCGACATCCACCCCGTCTGCTTCGTTGAGCGGCATATGAGGCAGGCGCATGAATGTGCCGATGCCGGCAAACCGCGGTGAATCGAAGGCGGAGACTGGCTGGAAGTTTGGTTCTGTCATGTCATCATCTCGATTTTGAATGGCCGCTAATTTTTCACAATGAGTTTGCGCGGCGTGGAACACAGGCACTCAACACCGGTTTCGGTTATCAGTATAGGTTCTGTTATCTCAAGCCCGCCATCATCAAGCCAAAGTGCGGGCATGAAATGAAATGTCATGCCGGGCTCAAGCACGGTTTTATCTCCACGCCTGAAAGACATTGTGCGCTCGCCCCAGTCTGGCGGGTAGGAAATGCCGATGGCATAGCCAGTGCGGCTGTCTTTTTCAAAACCATGCTTGTTGAGGGTGTCGTAAAAAGCAATGGCGATATCCTCGCACGCGTTGCCCGGTTTGGCTTGCTCCAGTCCTGAATCAACTGCCTCCAAAACCGCTTTTTCCGCATCGAGATATTTTTGCGGCGGTGTCCCAAGAAACACCGTGCGCGACTGCGGGCACTGGTAACGCCGGTAGGCGCCGGCAATCTCAAAGAAAGTGGCCTCGCCCTTTTTGAATGGCCTGTCATCCCAGGTGAGGTGCGGGGCGGTTGCATCCATGCCCGACGGCAGCAT
>JBPCVY010000144.1:0-10591 GCA_051010055.1 Hyphomicrobiales bacterium
CCTCGTCGTAGGTCTGCTTGGCGTCTTCATCCAACGCGAACAGAGGTCCGGCGGCCTTTGCAATGGCTGGGCTCTTTGCGGTGCCGGAGGGGCCTACGAGTGCCGCCCATATAATCGGGGGTTGTTCCCAGCCATCGTTGAGAACAACGCGCACCTTTCCGCCCAATACCGCGCCAGCTGTAGCGAGCATGGCCCCCAGCATAAAGTGTGGGCTTGTAGCGTGTTTGCGCGCCATCTCGTGCACGAGGGTGTAGAATTGTGGAGGCAAGAACTTCTCTTCCAGTTCCGGGCGCTCTCCGCGTGCTGGATTGAGAACGTCCGGGTCGTGGTCCATATCCCAAGGCTCACCGGGCTCTGCCTCCATTTGATGGGATTGTTTACGTTCCCTCTGCGCCTTCCGTGCGCGTTCATAGCTTTCCAAGTTATGAATGCTGGCAAGACCTAGATGCTCAAGTGCGCCGTTCTGAATGCGTTTAAGAGTGTACGGCACCTTTGACTGGCGCTCTCTTACCCCTTGCGCGCTGTTCCACTTGCCCAGTTTACCGCTCTCTGCCTGGAAGATGGCGTCTGCTGCTTCATACAGCTCTTGTTTGGTGGGATCTTTGCCGTGCTCCTCTTGATGTTCGCGGAAACATTCGAGCAGCAGATTGCGCCAGAACGCGGAGTTACCGTCTATGACTTTCTGCCCCGCCTATGTGACCGGGTTTGAGCGGTGAGCGCTGTATTTCGCCCCGCGCGGGGCATGGACGCGTCGAGCCGTTGGCTTTGAACTTGTCCTCATATTCACGCCACTGCGCTGTCTGCGGGGCGAGCTCTTGGTAATAGTCAGGTGTTCGGGCTGCTGGCGCTTGTATCGCCTCCGGCTCCAGAATTGCAGTGGTTTCTCTGATGTACCCGTTGGTCGCTTTGTGCTCGTTGGGATAGTTGATTGTGCCTGCAAGGCGACGAAGCAGTGCGCCCTTAGATTGAACGTCTGCCCCTGAGAATACCGTCAGGCTGGCCAGGGCGTCTTTGAACTCATCAACGTTTGTGCAGGGTTCGTCATATTCACACCACACTTGCAGGCGGGGCTTTGGTTTGGAGCCTGTCTGAACACGCAATGAGGGCTGCACATGAGCGTAGAGGTTCTTTAGAACCTTGCTAGCGTCCTCGTCCGCATCCACACATAGAGCTGTGGCTGCGTAGAAGTATTGATCTGCTGCCCGCTTGAACCGTGGCGTCTCCGGGTCCAGCAAGGCTTGATTGATGTAGATGTTAGAGCCCTTGGCGTTCTGCTCTATGGCGAATTCTGCCCCTGCTTCTATGCCGCCTTCTGATAACACGAAGTGCTTGGCCTTAGTGACTGCGTAATTGCCCTTGCTGGGCGTGTAGGCGATTTCAATCAACCCATCGCAAAATTCTGTCTCTAGGCGGCCGAGTATAGCGTGTAAGTGCGCTTTAGCGTCCTTTAGTGACCCGCCTTTGGATTTCTTCCTGTTGGCCGTATTGGCCTGTTCTGGTTGCTCCCGCATTTGTTGCGCGTCTCGCCTGTTGTCACACGGCGGCGCTAAGTGGTAGCTTTAGGAAGTTCTTCTTTCCTTCTTGTTGGAGAACACCCTCAAACCCCACACAGCTGCCTGCAGTGTGGGGTTTATCTATTGAATGGCCACATCTTCTCTAGCCTGTCGACGGTGTCCTGCTGCTCTGGTTCATAGAGAAACGAGCCGGGCTTGAAGATTGATTGCGCCTCTTCAATACCGAGCAGGGGCCATGGCATTGTCAGGATAATGCAAAGGGACCGTTTCATTCCGCAGCCCCCACTTGCGCAGGCTTGTCGATACGGTGCGCTTCTATCCAATCGACAACATCGCGCTCACGGTAGTGAATGCAACGCCCCATCTTAATGTAGGCAGGACTGCGCCCTAGGAAGCGGCGATTGTTAAGGGTCTGCCGGGAAATCCCGAGCATCTCTGCTGCTTGTTGTGTGCTGAATAATCTTTCTCTGGACATAGGCTCTAGCTTTGTTTGGCTTGGCTATGTCTGGAGAACAAACAGGAACAACAGCCAAGCATTGTTTGCTTGGTGTTGTTCCGGATAGGGGTTTCCGTTTCTTAGACACCTCTGGACCTAACAGTGATCCCTCTCGGGCTGTTACGTCCCATGTACTCCCTCGTAGAGATGGCCGGAACTATCGCACCATGTCAGGCAACTCTCATTGCCTGCATGGCATACCACATGTCGTGCATAAGGTAGATAATTTGTCAATATCTAGTGTTACTTTGCCGAATGAAGTGGGATTACTGTTTGATTTGAAGGAGTTGCAGCTGCGTCTATCTTGCCAGCAATCTGCTGAGCGGCGTGGCGTAGATCATCTTCTGACGCCACCACGTAGCCAGCCGTTATGTCTGCGGCATTCCCTGCCGCGTGGTTCACGAGAAGCTTTAGGAAGTAGGGGCTAATACCTGCGGCGGCCCCGTACGACAAGAACGTCCGCCGTAAGTCATGTGGCGTGAAACTAACGCCACTAACTGCTACCACATGCTTCTGATAGCCCTGTGTTGCGGAACAAGGAAACAGGCGAAACGTCTTCTTAGCCGCTCTACGCTCAGCTATGGCAAGAGCCTGGCGGGATAATGGCAAACGGATCTCTTTGCCGGTCTTGGTAAGAGTTGCCGGGATGATCAGTATTTCGGCTTTAGGGTCGAGCATCTCAGAGCGCAGTTGCAGGGTTTCACCTATGCGTAAACCTGTGTAGATCAAGAACAACAACAGATCACGGCCCAGCCCGCCTGAGCCGTTGTAAGCTGTGGGCATGGCGTCAAGCGCTGCCCGCCATTCGGGCATGTGCTCTTTGTGAATGAATGTCTGCCTGCGACTTTCCGGTGCCCACCTGCCGCGCATGGTTCTTTGCTGCCACGATGGAATGCGCGATACCCCCGTGGCATCATCCACAAACTTGTCATGGGCATGGTTGATGAGCAGCCTGAATACTTTCACCAACATATTGGCGCCGTATTCAGACTGTTTGGCCACCTCCCTGTGGCGCTCACGAATAACGGATGGCGTAAGGCGTAAGATGGGAAGCTTCATTAAATCCGAAGCGTTAAGCCTCAGCGCTTTCTCATAGTTCCGCAACGTGGCCTCTCTGAGCTGCGGGCGCTCTGCGATGTAGTCTTCGTAAGCTTCCGCCAGTGTGTAGTTCTCAGCTGTACGGAGATGTTGGCGTTGGCGTTTCTCGTCATTTGGATTAATGCCGCTGACGATCTTAGCTACAATCTCCGTCGCCTTCTGACGGACTACCGGCAGGGTCAACTCACCAACCGTGGCGATGCGGACAGTTACAGCCTTACCATGTAGTTTCTTGAGAACCTCAAGCGACTTGCGCCCTGTTGGGTGCACACGTACCCGTAAGCCGGGCTGGCGTTCATCATAGATCGAGTAGACCTTCTCTCGCGGCTGTAGTCCCTCCAGCATCTTGGCTGTGAATGGCTGCCTTTGCATCGCTCAGCTAACCCTCTGCTAACCCGAAATCGTGATTTACAGTGATTTACACGATTTATTGTTATCTGTCAGTATGGTTAGATTTTCAGGGTTCTTGACAGTTTCTCAACGTTTCCGCCACGTTGTGTCGCTGGACATTAACTAATTAAATGTTGTCGTAGAATTACTCAAATTCCATAATCACATCGTCAACGGCAAGAATTGCTCCAGGTTCGGCCAATACTTCCAAAACGCGCCCATCTCTTTCAGCGCGCAGAATGTTCTCCATCTTCATCGCTTCAACAACACACAGCGCCTGACCAGCTTTGACTTCATCACCGGCTGCAACCGCCAGCGAAACCACCAATCCGGGCATTGGGCACAACAGATATTTAGACATATCCGGCGGTTCTTTTATGGGCATAAGCCGGGCAAGTTCTGCCTCGCGCCTGGTAAACACATGGGCATCTGCACCAATGCCGCGCCAGGAAAGCTTGTGACCGTTTAAAACGGGCGCCAACTGAACGGCAATTGCCTCATCGTCGATAGAGCCAAGCCATACCGCAACACCGGGCGCCCATTCCCCACGCACCATTGCCGGTACATCCTCACCATCAAATGTGATTTCAATGGCGCGCTCGCCACCACCAGAAACGGTAAGATCAATCCAGTCGCCTTCGCCAAGGCGCACTGTACGCTCAATGGCAAATTCAACCGCTGTTCCGCCCATCTGGCCGGTGATGCCGCGCTTGCGCGCATTCATGACGTGATCCATGGCCGTGGCAACAATGGCAAGCTTGCGCCTGCCATCATCATCAAGCTCTGCGCCTTCAAACCCGTCGGGATACTCCTCGGCAATGAAACCGGTGGTGATATCACCGCTTTGCCAGCGCGGATGCTCCATCAGGGCGGAAAGAAACGGAATATTGTGCTGAATCCCTTCAATGTAGAAGGCATCAAGCGCATTCGACATGTGGCCCGTTGCTTCTTGCCGGGTTGGGGCATGGGTGCACAGCTTGGCGATCATCGGGTCGTAATAAACAGAGATCTCACCACCTTCGAAAACCCCGGTATCGTTGCGGATGGTATAACCGTTATCATCTACACCTTCAGGCGGAGGCTGGTAACGCACCAGCCGGCCCGTAGACGGCAAGAAATTCTTGAACGGGTCTTCGGCGTAGATGCGCGATTCGATTGCCCAGCCGTTCAATTTGATGTCCGACTGCTTGAACTTCAGTTTTTCACCGGCGGCAACGCGGATCATCTGTTCCACCAAATCGATACCGGTAATGAGCTCGGTTACGGGATGTTCAACCTGAAGGCGGGTATTCATTTCAAGGAAGTAGAAATTGCGCTCCGAATCAACGATGAATTCCACCGTACCGGCGCTTTCATATTCCACCGCCTTGGCAAGGGCGACGGCCTGCTCGCCCATAGCCTTGCGGGTTTTCTTATCGAGAAACGGGCTTGGCGCCTCTTCAATCACTTTCTGGTTGCGCCGCTGGATGGAGCATTCACGCTCCCCCAGATAAATCGCGTTGCCGTGTTTGTCAGCAAGAACCTGAATCTCGATATGGCGCGGGCTGGTGATGAACTTTTCAATGAACACCCTGTCATCGCCGAAGCTTGAGCGTGCTTCGTTCATTGAGCTTTCAAAGCCCTCGGCAACGTCTTTTTCTGCCCAGGCAATGCGCATGCCCTTACCGCCGCCACCGGCTGACGCCTTGATAATTACGGGATAGCCAATGTCTCCGGCAATTTTAACCGCTTCGGTGGCATCCTTGATAACACCCAAATAACCCGGAACCGTATTGACATTGGCCTCGTCTGCAAACTTTTTTGATTCAATCTTGTCGCCCATAACTTCGATGGCCCGCACATTAGGACCAATGAAGGCGATACCGGCTTTCTTCAACGCAGTGGCGAAGGCGGCGTTTTCTGAGAGAAAACCGTAACCCGGATGAACCGCTTCAGCGCCGGTTTGCTTGCAGGCATCGATAATGTTTTCGATAACAAGATAGGACTGTGCAGCAGCAGCTGGCCCGATCAGAACAGCCTCATCAGCCATCTCCACATGAAGCGCCCGGGCGTCGGCTTCCGAATAAACAGCGACAGTCATTATGCCCATTTTCCGGGCTGTTTTTATGACCCGGCAAGCAATCTCGCCGCGATTGGCAATTAATATTTTCTTGAACATTTACCCCCGCCGCCCCATTTGTGTTTTATCCGGCGACTGACTTTTAGACGCGAGACGAAATTCCGTAAACTCCCCATTTGAGTTTTGTAATATTCCATAGGTTCTTAAAAGCACATAGTAGGAAAGTGGTATATGGGTGAAGAAGCAGGTCCACATTCAGTTTCGCTGACATTGGTCGACAAGGCAGCCGAGTGGCTGCGTGAGCAAGCCATGGCCGATGCTGAACTGGAACCGATGCTCAATGGCTGCTTTGAACGACTGTTTGCGGCAGGCATTCCGCTGCGCCGCGCGCACGTGGTTGTCTCCATTCTCCACCCCCTGTACCGCGCCCTTGGATTTACCTGGCGCCGTGGCGAAGGCACCCAGGTAGATGGCTACGGCCACTTCCTGGATGGTACCGTTCCGGAAACCTTCCAACGAAGCCCCTACTTTTTCATCCTCAACCATGATGTGGAGTACATTCGCCGTCATCTTGAAGGCCCGCCTGAAGAAAATGAGTTTTCAATTCTTCAAGATCTAAGGGAAATTGGCGGTACGGACTATCTGGCATTCTCCATACCGATAACAACAGACAAGGAAAGAAGCCTCCTCGGCTCCTGGCTCACCGACCGGCCAGGCGGGTTTGCTGATAGTGAAATCGCAGCTCTGTTGCGCATGCACAACCGGCTTGCCATGGCCTGCAAGATGGCCGTTCAGCGCGAACTTGCAAACAATGTTCTTGAAACCTATCTCGGGCGCGGCGCCGGCCAGCGCGTTTTGAACGGTCTCATCAAGCGCGGAGATGGGGAAACCACACGGGCCGCCATCATGTATGGCGATTTGCGGGGTTCAACAGCCCTTGCCGACAGAGAGGGCCGCCAAGCCTATATTGATGCCCTGAACAGCTTTTTTGATGCGGCAGGCACCGCGGTGACGGAAAAAGGCGGTGAAATGTTGAGTTTCATGGGTGATGGATTTCTTGCCATCTTCCCTTGTGACCGCAATCGCCGGGATAGCATTATCGCAACCCAGGCAGCTTTCCACGCAGCAGAAGAAGCTGTTGCCCGAATGAAGGACGTCAATCAAGAGCGGACCAAAGCAGGTGATGAGCCTCTTGGATTTGGCCTGTCGCTTCATGTGGGAAATGTCATGTTCGGAAATGTCGGCATGGCAGACCGCCTTGCCTATTCGGTATTCGGCGCAACGGTAAACGAAGCTGCCCGCCTTGAAACCCTCACCACCAAATACAAAACGCCGATTATCGCCAGTGGCGCTTTTGCCGATTACCAAGGCGGCGCCTGGAAATTGCTCGGTATTGAAGAACTGAAAGGTGTCCAGGAAGCCATTGAAGTCATGGCCCCTGCTGGCAAGCCGGTGAGCAAAAAGGCAAAACCTGGCAGAAAGGCTAAAGCCGGCGCAAAATCAAAAGCCTGAAACTGTCAGGCTACTTTCTCCAGCAATGGTTTAAGGGCATCATGGACGTTTGGTGATTCGTCGCGGATAAAGCGCAAGAGCGCCTTTTCATTCTCATGCAAAATGCCATCACGGCCAATGCGCTCGGCAAGCCAGCTTGCTTCTACCTCGGTAATCTGCTCAGCAACCGCCCTTTCCGCTTCGGCCCTGGCGAGTTTTTCGCCATAAGCTGCTTCCAGACCTGAATTTCCGCTCATTTGGCCCCAAACACCGCGCAATCCGTCAACCAGCATGGTTGAAAAACCACCAGCAACCATTTCACCCGTCATGCCGCCGAATGTGGAGGAATCATCCTCCACCCAACGCTCGCGGCGCAGAGCTTCTTCGCGTGATGGCACCTGGTATCCATGAGAAGCCATGAGAAAACTGGCAATCGCTTTCACAAAAAGATCAGACCAAGCTGCATCGTTTTCTGATTCCAGGGTCGCATCATTCAAATCGAAGAGAGCTTCAGCTTCTTCATGGGTGATTCCCATGTTGCCGTCACCGCCTGCGGCATAAAGCGACCGGCGCAAAAGATCAACTTCCCCCGCCCCTATTGCACCAGGTGTGAGGGACAAATCCTTACGGGTTTTCCCATCGCCCTTGAGCGCATTGTGCTTAACCGTGTTGATGAGATGGCTTGACAGTGAAGGTGGTATCATCAGTGCCGCCTCAACCACACGAACCATCATTTCAAGCACCGCAAGGGTGTGGCCTGAACCATTTTCAGTTAAATGGCTGAAGAGCCATTTTACATTATCTTCCGCTACATAACCATAAGGCTTCATCTGATAAACGAGGTAATCAGTCATCGCTTCTGCGAAGAACTCGACCCATTCCGGGCATACCTCTTCACAGCTCTTGTTCAGAAAGAAAAGCTCGTTCGCCTCGGCTTTAGTAATGGAACCGTCCGCATACATGGTACGACGCAGTTCGCGTACGTGGGATGGCGCAACCGCGCCTGTGCAAGCCAAATCAACAATCGGTTGGGAAATGGAAAGTTCCGGCATGTCCGTTGGTCCCCCAGGCTAAACCCTCGAAATGATGCCCGGAGGATAGACAAATACCGTTGCCAAAACGCTAATAAGCGCCAAAAAGTACCGGTTTGAGATTAACCCTTTGCGTCAACGACTGTGAGGCGCAGCACGTCAACCATTGTGGCGTGGGCCGGAACAGCACCAGAATTGCGCAATGCATGAGGCCGATCGCCCCGAAAACGCAGAGTTTCCCCTTCTTTCACCTTCACAGTTTCATCGTTGACTGTGACTTCGACTTCACCTTCTAGGACCGAGATATGCTCCACACACCCTGCTTGGTGGGGTTCTGACTCCAGAACACCGTCCGGTTCTGCCTTGAAATCGTACCACTGCACCCATTCAACCGTTTCCAGCGCGCCGATTATCGCCAGGGTGCACTTGCCATCCTCACTTGTGAGTATGGGAATGCCCCCGCGCTTTTGGTGCTGCAATATGTTGGGGGTTTCGTCCGTTTTCAAAACTTCATCGATGGATGAGTCAAGCGCCTTTGACAGCCGCCAAACCGTGCCGATTGTAGGGTTTGTCTCATTCCGTTCGATTTGCGAGATTATCGACTTTGCAACGCCGGAATGCTCAGACAATTCTCCAAGCGACATATTATACGCTTTGCGCAGCCGCTGAATGGTTTGGCCAAGGGCAGGAGAATCTTCGCTCCCTTTTTTTTGAACGGATTTTTGTCCGTCTTTGCGGGCGCTACGCGTTGACATTTGCGTGTTCCTTAAATAGAACAATTGTACGGAATAACGAACGAATGATGCTCTTTCGAACGAATACCAGCGATTATCAACGATTTTTGGAAAAAAGACAATGAAATTCGCACCGTTTGACAGCGGCATTTCAAAGAAAGTTCGTTTTTTCGAACAGATAGAACGGTAACCAACGGCCCTACAGAGCGAGCGAAGAAAATATGAGATATTTCCCCATCTTTGCTGATGTTGAAGAAAGGCCCGTGCTTGTGGTGGGCGGCAACGAAGATGCTGCCCGTAAGGTGCGCCTTTTGCTGAAAACAACCGCCAATGTCCGCATTGTTGCATCTTCTCTGACGCCGGAACTGGATGGGCTTGTTTCACATGGCGCTATTGAGTGGGCCGGGCTTGAATATTCCGCCGGGCAACTTGACCGGGCTGCGCTGGTATATGTGGCTGATGACACCATTGCCGTTCAGGTGAGCACAGATGCGCGCGAACGCAATGTTCCCGTCAACGTAATTGACCGCCCGGAGCTGTGTACATTCATCACCCCTGCCCTGGTTGACCGCGACCCGGTTATCATTGCGATTGGAACGGAAGGCTCTGGCCCCGTTCTGGCACAGCTCATAAAGGAGCGCATCGAAGCGTTGCTTCACCCGGCTATCGGCGCCCTTGCCTCATATGCAAGCGCATTGCGCAACCGTGTCGAGGCCGAGCTTCCCAAGGGCCGTCAGCGGCGCGCCTTTTGGTGCCAGTTCTTTTCTGGCCCTGTGCGCGACGCTTTCTTTGACCGTGACGATGAAGCTGTTTTGAATACGGTTTCAACGGCAATTTCTGAAAATCAGGAAACCCAGCCGGGCCGTGTTGATTTTATCGGCGGGGCATCTGGTGATGCCGAACTCATTACCTTGAAGGCACAACGCCGGTTGATTGAGGCTGATGTCATCATTCTTGAAAAAGACACCAATGGGCAGATTCTTGAGTATGCCCGCCGCGATGCTGAGAGATTTGTCATTTCGGGCGGTTCAGCCGATGACAAGCTTACAGCGCTTGCGCTGCGCGGCAAGGCAGTTGTCCGCCTTGTGTCTGCCGGCGTGTCACGCAAAAGCTCAGAAATCGAAGCTCTTTCATCTGCCGGCATCAACTTTGAAGTTGTGCCGGGCGTGGATGTTGCCTCGGTTCTTTCATTTTCAAATACCGAATATCGCACCGCAGGGAGTGCTTAAATTATGAGTGCAGGAAAAATCCTCACTGCGAACCGCCTGTCGGACGGGCTGGTTGTCTTTCTCGGCGTTGACAATGTGTGGACGCGCGATATTAACCGCGCGGTTCTTGCGCGCGAACCAAATGCTGAAGCCGCCTTGGAAAAGCGCGGACAAGCTTATGAAGAAAACCATCAAGTTACCGGGGCCTATCTTGTGGCTGCCACGCGCGAGGACGGTGTTGTGACGCCGGTTCACATTCGCGAGCGCATTCGCGCGCAAGGCCCGACTGTGCGCCCGGATTTATCAATTATTGCCGTAGAAGAGTTTGTAAATGTATCGTTATGACGAGTTCGATGCCCGTTTCGTTGCTGAACGGGTGGCCCAATTCAAGGACCAGACTGAGCGGCGTCTTTCCGGCGAACTGATTGAGGACGAATTCCTCCCCTTGCGCCTGATGAACGGCCTTTACCTGCAATTGCACGCTTACATGCTGCGGGTGGCAATTCCTTACGGCACGCTGAATTCGCGGCAAATGCGTATGCTTGCCGACATTGCTGAACGGTATGACCG